>LM995447.1:1855000-2202500 GCA_000953215.1 [Clostridium] cellulosi | reverse complement strand
GTGTTAGATTACCGGAGGTAAAGCACTGAATGGCCTAGGGGTCGAGAGACTACCGAAGCCTATCAAACTCTGAATGCCGGATAATTGATGCACAGGAGTCAGACTGCGTGAGATAAGTTTCGCAGTCGAGAGGGGAACAGCCCAGACCCACAGCTAAGGTCCCAAATGTATGCTAAGTGGAGAAGGATGTGGAATTGCCCAGACAACCAGGATGTTGGCTTAGAAGCAGCCATACATTAAAAGAGTGCGTAATAGCTCACTGGTCGAGTGGTTCTGCGCCGAAAATGTAACGGGGCTAAGCATACAACCGAAGCTTGGGAAACGGGAAACTGTTTGGTAGGGGAGCGTTGTATATGGGGTGAAGCCAGAGCGAGAGCGCTGGTGGACCATATAGAAGTGAGAATGCCGGAATGAGTAGCGCGAATTATGTGAGAATCATAATGGCCGGAAGTCTAAGGATTTTGGAGGAAGGTTCGTCCGCTCCAAGTAAGCCGGGAGCTAAGGTGAGGCCGAAAGGCGTAGCCGATGCACATACTGTTGATAATCAGTAGCCGCCGAAGTTGTTAAGCAAGGGGACACTCAGGAAGTCCACAACCCAGCCGATGGTAGAGCTGGGCGAAAGGGAGCGAAATTAGAGTAGCGAAGTGTGGATGGAATGAGGCGAGAAAAGCCTTGTGTATTGACTAGGCGCCCGTACCGCAAACCGACACAGGTAGACAGGAGGAGGACTCTAAGGCCAACGGGATAAGGGTTTGTTAAGGAACTCGGCAAGTTGACCCCGTAACCTAGGGAGAAGGGGTGCTCTGGGAAACCAGAGCCGCAGAGAATAGGCCCAGGCGACTGTTTAGCAAAAACACAGGTCTCTGCTAAATCGAAAGATGAAGTATAGGGGCTGACACCTGCCCGGTGCCGGAAGGTTAAGGGGAGGAGTGAGAGCTTCGAACCGAAGCCCCGGTAAACGGCGGCCGTAACTATAACGGTCCTAAGGTAGCGAAATTCCTTGTCAGGTAAGTTCTGACCCGCACGAATGGTGTAACGATCTGGGCACTGTCTCAACAACCCGCCCGGCGAAATTGTAGTGCTGGTGAAGATGCCAGCTACCCGCGATTAGACGGAAAGACCCCATGGAGCTTTACTGTAGCCTGATATTGGATTTTGGCACTTCATGTACAGGATAGGTGGGAGACTGGGAATCCAGGGCGCCAGCCTTGGAGGAGTCGCCGTTGGGATACCACTCTTGAGGTACCGAAATTCTAACCTGCTTCCGTGAATCCGGGAGAGGGACACTGTCAGGTGGGCAGTTTGACTGGGGCGGTCGCCTCCTAAAGAGTAACGGAGGCGCTCAAAGGTTGGCTCAGCACGGACGGAAATCGTGCGAGAGAGTGTAAACGCAAAAGCCAGCCTGACTGCGAGGCCGACGGGCCGAGCAGGTACGAAAGTAGGAGTTAGTGATCCGGCGGTAGTGAGTGGAAATGCCGTCGCTCAACGGATAAAAGCTACCCTGGGGATAACAGGCTGATCTCCCCCAAGAGTCCACATCGACGGGGAGGTTTGGCACCTCGATGTCGGCTCATCACATCCTGGGGCTGAATTCGGTCCCAAGGGTTCGGCTGTTCGCCGATTAAAGTGGTACGCGAGCTGGGTTCAGAACGTCGTGAGACAGTTCGGTCCCTATCTGTCGCGGGCGTAGGATATTTGAAGGGAGCTGTCCTTAGTACGAGAGGACCGGGATGGACGCACCGCTGGTGCATCAGTTGTCACGCCAGTGGCACAGCTGAGTAGCTAAGTGCGGAACGGATAAACGCTGAAGGCATCTAAGCGTGAAACCGACCCTAAGATAAGATATCCCACATCGTTAAGATGGTAAGACACCTTGAAGACTACAAGGTTGATAGGTCGGAGGTGTAAGCACCGTGAGGTGTTAAGCTGACCGATACTAATATGTCGAGGGCTTGACCTCAAAAAGTTCTACGGAAGCAGTAGAGTAAATACTAAACTTTGTTCAGTTTTGAAGGCCCTTAGAACTGCACCTCTAGCTCAGTTGGTAGAGCAACTGACTCTTAATCAGTGGGTCCAGGGTTCGAGTCCCTGGAGGTGCACCACTATTAAAATATGGCAGAGGTTCAGTGGGAGCGAGGGTCAGGGATAAGGAAGAGGAAAGAGATATAACTGGCCCGTTGGTCAAGCGGTCTAAGACACTGGCCCCTCACGCCAGTAACAGCAGTTCGAATCTGCTACGGGTCACCAAAAACGACAATAAGAAGAATTAGAATATAGCCGGTGCCTATGACGATGAGGACCCACCCGTTCCCATTCCGAACACGGAAGTTAAGCTCATCAGTGCCGAAGATACTTGGCGGGCGACCGCCTGGGAAAATAGGTCGGTGCCGGCACATAAGTCTATCCTTTATTAACTTGGGCCTTTAGCTCAGTTGGTTAGAGCAACCGGCTCATAACCGGTTGGTCCGGGGTTCGAGTCCCTGAAGGCCCACCAAAATGCAGGGGTATAGCTCAGTTTGGTAGAGCAGCGGTCTCCAAAACCGCGTGTCGTGGGTTCGACTCCTACTGCCCCTGCCATTTTTGATTACGATATATAAAAATATATGGCCCGGTAGTTCAGCTGGTTAGAACGCTAGCCTGTCACGCTAGAGGTCAGGGGTTCGAGCCCCCTTCGGGTCGCCAATGCTGATGTAGCTCAGTGGGTAGAGCACATCCTTGGTAAGGATGAGGTCGGCCGTTCAATCCGGCTCATCAGCTCCAGAAAAAAGCCGCATAAACGATTGTTTATGCGGCTTTTATTTTGTCTTAGTGCGCATAGGCTTTAAATTAAGACACTATTTCGCTATAATTTTTGAAACTTATTATAGTATCAAAAATATAATAGTATAAGTGTTATTGATAAATCCGTTATTCATAACGAATAACGGATTTATTTTTTGCAGCCTGAGGCTGTAACTGCATCCGGGGGTAAAGACATATGGGAGGATATATTGGGAAATGCTTGTCAGGCAGATATGTTTTGCAAAAAATTATAGCCGTCGGAGATAAATCAATAGTTTATAAAGCTTATGACAATTTGGAGGATAGAACTGTAGCCATAAAAGTATTTAGCGGAGAAGTTTATATAAAAAAGGGGATGAGCAAACAGTTTAAAAGGGAGCTCAATGCACTCACCCTCTTATCATTTCCGGGTATCGTTCAGGTTTATGATTATGAATTTGATGGCCCGCAAAAATATATAGTCATGGAGTATGTTGAAGGACTAAGTTTAAAAGACTATTTGGAAAAGCAGAAACTTCTGAATTGGAAAGATGCGCTAAATATTGCGGAACAGGTGCTGTTGGCACTGGAATATGCACATAAGAAAGGCATTGTCCATCAGAACATAAAGCCGGAGAATATTCTGCTGGCCGCTGACGGGACAATAAAAGTTATGGATTTTAAGATTAGCGGGCTCATGGATACCAAAACCAAAGTGATAACTGACTTATACCGCGATTATGCAATCTATTCAAGTCCAGAGCCGGCTGATGAAAAAGCAGATATCTATGCGGTCGGAGCGCTGCTGTTCAAAATGCTGACCGGCAGCCTGCCTTATGTTGGGAGCAGCGCGGCATCTGCAATGCAGCTTTGGGGAAATTCTAAACGGAAGAGCAAAGATAAGGAAGCGATACCTGTAGGGCTTAAGGAAATAGTTCTTCGTGCAATACAGAAAAATCCAGAACTGCGATACCAATCGGTATCAGATATGCTCGGTGATATAAATAAACTCAATTTAAATCCTGACATCACTTTTAATTATGATTTAGGCGGTAAATCTACAAAGAAAGAAAACAGTGCATGGAAAAAGTCGGCTTCAACGTTGCGCGCCACCCCAGTTGTGATTGGAGTATTCATTCCTATTTTTATAGCGCTGCTCATTGCCCTCATTCTTATGGCAGTCGGCAAAAATATTATATTTCCTTCAAAAGTTAAGGTGCCAAATCTCGTCGGCAAGGATTATAAAAGCGTCATGGCCGACCCGAAATATAAAGATATTGACATCAATATGCTGACAACAGAATATAGCGACACCTATCCCGCTGGAACTATCGTCTCCCAGAATCCGCTGCCCGAAACGACTGTGGAAAAAGGCTCCCGTATTGATGTATTCGTCAGTTTGGGGCCGGAAAAATTAACGATTCCGGATGTTACAGGGATGAAAGAGTCCGACGCAGTATCTACGCTAAACAACGCCGGATTTAAGAAAGTGAAAACGAATAAGGTATACGATAATGTAATTGAATCTGGGTTTGTGGTGAGACTCGAGCCATCAGTAAATACGCAAGTATCAGCAGATACGGAAATCACTGTCTATGTAAGTATGGGCGCTGATCCTAAGAATAGGCTTATAACAGTTCCCAATCTTTCGGGAATGAGTTATGAGAAGGCAATAAATAAACTTAAAGCTTTAGGCCTTAAAGCAGGGACAAAAACCTATAAAAATTCAGATGCGGCGGCAAATACGGTTATTTCACAAAACCCTGCCGCAAATTCACGTGTTGCTGCTGGCACTCGCGTCAATCTTGTAATCAGCAGCGGCAAAAAAACCGCCGCCGACAGCAACATATCAAATAATAAAGCTGCCGACAGCGGCAAAAATAAACCTTCATTTAATTTCAAATGGCAAATAGATTGGAAGAATGGTTTTCCGCCTAAGAAATAATTATCTCAAAACATACTCGCTGATAAAACGGCAGATACTGCTGATATCCACATTTCCCAAAAACTCAAGTCTGACCTTGCCAAGGCCGCTAAAATAAAGCTCCAACTCACTGTCAAGGTCAAATGTTCCCGCTGTTTCTACTGAGAACGCTTGGATTTTCGCATACGGGAGAGAAGAAAAATCCTTCTTTTTGCCTGTGAGTCCCTGTACGTTGACGGTAATAATTCGCTTGTTGGTAAAAACTACAGTGTCCCGCACCGACTTAAAGGACATTACGACATTTTCGTCGGGGAGCAGAATCGGGGCCACCATTTCGGCACCGTCCGCAGAGGGACGAAGTTTGAAGAAACTGCCATTTTTGAAATCAATCACAAATATAACTCCCTTCAACTGAAATGATTTATAAAATCATCATATACCAAAAAGGGAAAAGTATGCAATTATCATTTTTCTAAAAATCATATTAAGCCATTTCAGTAATGATTTGAACCCTAAGGATAAGTTTATTACGTTAAAAAAACCGCCACCGGCAGCAGTACATCGTGTACTCAAGCTGCCGGCGGCGGAAAAGATAACCGCGTTTAGCATTATCGGCATATTAGCCCGATATTTTAAGCAAAGAAAGTTGTATTTTCGCAGAAGGGAAGATAGTTAAATGGGGATCATCAGAATGTTTCGGCAATGCGGCGGGCGTCACTTATGGCTTTAGAAATGATGGTCTCCGTATCAACACCTACAATGTCAAGTGAATTGGCGGCGATAGTGGTATAGTCCGTTATGCCTAAAAATCCGAGTATAGTTTTAAGGTACTTGTCTCCAAGCTCCCAGGCTGCATTCGGACCGGTGGAATATTCACCGCCTCTTGCGGTTATATTGACCGCTTTTTTGCCCTGGCATAGCCCAACCGGCCCGTTGGCTGTATATTTGAAGGTTATGTTGGTAACGCAAATGTAGTCAATGTAGGCCTTCAATATCGCGGGAACACCAAGATTCCACAGCGGTTCGGCAAATACATACTTGTCAGCGGCAAGGAACTGATAAGCATATTTTAATACAGGGTCGTCTTTGCCTTCTCCCGGTTTTGCAACGTGCTTCTTGACATCCTGCGGCGACAGGAAGTTGATGCCTTCCTTATAAAGGTCAAGCGTTACGATATTGTCGTCACGATTCTTGAGTTTATACGCCTCTATAAACTGGTTTGCAATTCTGAAAGTTCTCGACACATCGTCGGGTTTCGGGTTTGCTTTAATATATAAAACTGTATTCATAAAACACTCACCTTTGAATTCATTCTATCGCTTTTACAGCGTTTGTCAATCCCTAAATTCCTGACTTTGTCATATACTTACTCTAAAAAGGTGGTGTAATCTACTCTGATTTTAAAAATCTGACTATTTTTTTCGTCTGAATCTGCTAATAATAAGATATCCAAAAAGCACTGCAAAAATACAGTAGATTACTATTCTGAATGGTTCCATATTATTTCCACCCCATAAATTCAAGATGTGGACCTGTAATCCTACGAATTAAAGAGCAATAGCCTCTTTCTTGGTCAATTTCTTAATTGCCTGTTTTAAACCCATTTTTACCGCTTGCTTTATCAGAGCGGCGGTTCCACCGGAGACGATGCCGGCTACGAGGAAACCTGCATCAATAAGCCATGCCCACCAGGCATTACCTGTTAAATAATCATAAATCAGGTTACCAGTTGACCAGGATGTCCCCAAAATTTCAATAATATATGTCATATTTATGCCTCCTGAATTTTCCAGGTCCACATCTTGTCAAATTTAATAAAGTAAGAATGAACCCCCGAATATACAGAACATATGAAAAATCAAAATCATCATTCCGGATTACGAAAAAATTCGTCGTCCAACTTATCTATATGAACGACCCTTGTTGCGATTGCCTTAAATGTCTCTATATGCGTAACAAAAAGCACCGCTTTGTTTTGTGATTTTACAATATCAGCGACGGAATCGAGAATTATCTGCTGCGTGGACTGGTCAAGGGCGGTAAATGGTTCATCCAGAACCAGCAGATCAAAATTTCGCGAAAGCATAATCGCCAAATAGAGTTTGTTTCTCATTCCTTGTGAAAGCTTTTTGACTAAAACTGAATCATACCCGTCAAGATTAAAAAGTTTCAGATAGTGGTTTACATTTTCATTATATTTTTCATCACATTCAAAAATGGTTTTAAAGAATTCAATATTTTCTCCGACCGTAAGATAGTCGTAAAGGCAGTCTTCGCTCATTATATAAGAAATTTTTTTGATGAGAGCGCGGTTTTCAGAAACAGGTTTGTTATATATGTATATGTTTTGATAACTGTTGACTATTCCAGTTATACAATTCAATATAGTTGTTTTGCCTGCACCGTTGCTGCCTTCAAGGCAGACGATTTCACCAGGATATACTTCAAGGGAAAAGTCCTTAATTACAACTTTCTCGTCGTAACCAAACGTCAGGTTTTTGACGGTTAATATGCTGTCTATTATTACCACTCCCGAGCAACAATTTGCGCCTTTAGAAATATGATACTAATTTTTCAAACACCCCTGCGACTAAATACATTATAAGAAATAATACCGTAAAGGAAGCTGTAAAAAAGCACATATCTATGAGCGCGGTTGAAAGTTTTTGCTTTTTTAAAAAAACGAGTTTGACGTTTTTAAATACCTTTACCCAAAAATAGAAGGAAAAAAACGAGTTTAATATTATTGCACAGGACTCAATCGTACCATGAATAACCATTTTATAAACGAGATACAATTTATTTGTACTATATAAAACACTAAAGGTAGTACCTAAGGACAGAGCGTTGATATAGATGGCGAAAATACCGTAAAGACCAAATGTAGAAATACCCATAAACTCTTGAAAAAGGAAAACCAGTATATTATGTAAGAAAACCTTAGAAAATTTTACTACGCCAGGGTTGACAATGATTTCTTTGTCTGCATCGGGTATTGGGAAAAGAGTGCAGAAGACAATCAAGCCGATGAAAAGAACAGTTAAAAGGATTATCGCTATCCGTCCGCGAATAATTGAAGTTTTAATCACTTGCAAAGATTTTCTTAAAGTCTGCACCATACTCACCTTTAGTTATTGACGCAACAATATTAATGCGTATCTTCTTCATTATTTTAGAACACACCAGCGTCGAGGCAAACAGAACGGTCATTACGGTGAGTGTGCCTAAAATCGTAATCACTGTTGACAGGTGGAAAGCATATACTACCACCGCACACGCGAAAATCGCAATGCCCATAATGTTTGTAAGCACGGAAATTGGCATAAAGTCAGAAACGCCTTCCTCGATGATATTGTACTCATCAAGATATTTCTCATAATCCTTATAATTTGATCTTGTAAAGATCAGATTATTGGTTATCAGCATATATGGGGAAATAATAAACCACAGCACTCCATTTATTACAAGAAGAGCGGTTGCTGCCGGCGGTGCGCCCAATAAAAATGAAAACAGCGACAGCATGAGCGTATACAAAATCACTGACAATGATTTTGACTGGTAATACAGAAATAATTTTGATTTTAGCAACAGTGATATATCGATGCCGGATGAATTTAACAGCAGCAGCGTGTTATAGTCACAGCAAAAGGAGAAAATAAAGACAAGCTTTTTGTTGATTACGGAGCCGGCGTCGAGAAACATTACAAATGCAGAAACGGGGAACAAAAGATAAAATGCCGTGTCCGAAGGGAATTTTCTCAGTAAAAGAAACGTAATTAATAAAAGCAATGCCGGTCTATCAAGCAGATAGATGTAGAGGTATTTATTATAAAGGTAGTTATACATACTGGTTATTTGCTTTTTATCTTTTTTTATCAAAGCCGCCGACTTGGACGTGTCCTTTTTGGAATGCAAAAACTTGCCGAAAAGAGCGGATACCGCATCCATTAAATAATATCTGTAAGCATTTGATTCGGGGATTGAATTCGGGATTCCACGTATAAGTTTTTTCGACGCCAGAATGAACAAGACCGCTGCTAATACAACGCCGATGCCGGCGCAGTAAAGAGAAACCGAATCATATAAGTTCCACAGGCTGTTCGACAGACTAGTCAATGCGTCGAGTGTATAATTAAACACGTTTGCCTTTCGGCTTCTTGATGCAACAAACTTGATAATGTTGATTATGAATGCGATAAGATAATATATGACGGCGGTTGTGACAGCCATAGAAAAAAGATAGCTGAAAACCGAGTAGATTTTTTTAATCGTAATTCCAGAAATATAGAGAATGAAGTATGTAAGCAATACCAATGAATAAAGTGCGGCAATAAAAACCAATAGCACTGCCATTTTTAAAATGCTCAGCTTTAACAATATGCCAAGCGCAATGATATCAAGGATAATATTGTCCTGAATTAATAAATCAAAAATTAAATTTGCGGTAAATATCCATCTAAACCTGCTGAACTGTTCCGGCTCAGCAAGGCATATATCCGATCTGAAATACAATTTCCAGTTGGTGCTGTCGGTTTTAACAAACAGAAATAAAAAGCTTAAAAACACGATGAGAGCGGATATGCTCTTTGATATGCCAAAAACGGGCAGGAGAAAAATAAACAGGTATTTAAACAGATAATTAGTGATAATATAGTATGTAACGTAAACGACTGTTTGAGCTTTTGAACTAAACCAAGAGCGCAAAAAAGAAAAACGATCAAAAAACATATTTTTATTTATGCTGATAAAGAGCTTTAGATAAACCAAGAGTCGTTTATTAAAAAATACCATAATATCACCTTAAGTGATATTATAGCAAATTTTTTCTCAATGTCAATCAATATTTTTAATAATATTACAAAATTTATATAAATTAGGCATAAAACATATTGTACGAAACCAAAATCATGCTGTATCTCACTGCGTGCTCCAGTGTAAGCCAGTTATGCTCCGCTGTAGCCAGACGCGGGCAGATGGCTAATCTATAACTAATGTAACCGTCCGCGAGGGACAAGGTAGAATTTATGACAGAACTACCCCGTGACTTGCCCCGGCGCTAGCCGGCGTAAGGAGAAGGGATAAAATATAACTAATGCAGCCGTTCGCGAGGGACAAGGTAGAATTTATGACAGAACTACCCCGTGACTTGCCCCGACGCTAGCCGGCGTAAGGAGAAGGGATAAAATATAACTAATGTAACCGTCCGCGAGGGACAAGGTAGAATTTATGACAGAACTACCCCGTGACTTGCCCCGGCGCAGCCGTAACTGGGTTTCAGAAGGTAAAAGATAGAGTCATATGAGCTATCAGTCTGACGTGGGCAGAAGCCGTCAAGTACGCGAGCGGGAGGGTAAAATTAATATCAAAGCTACCCCGCGTCCTGCCCCGGCGCAGCCGGTGAAAATTATCACAAACTCAATCAATATTTGTGATATAATAGATAACAAGGATATTTTATTATAAAAATAAGCGTCCCATCTTTCAGCCGGCTGTAGTTTAATTCTGCTTTATGCTGGACGGATGTTTAGACGCTTTTATAACTTTGATACTTAAGCTTATACGGAGGAATTATGTTCGAATTCAAAGAACCGCTGCTTCTTGACGGCGCAACAGGTACAAATCTTATTAAAGCAGGAATGCCGTCGGGTGTCTGTGTTGAGAAATGGGTGCTTGACCACCCAGACACAATTATTGAGCTTCAACGGGCTTATGTAGACGCCGGGAGCAATGTAATAACGGCGCCGACTTTTGAGGCCAACAGATATAAGCTATCCCTTCACGGACTCGGTGACAAGGTCAAGGAATTCAACAAACAACTCGTTTCGCTGTCAAAAGAAGCGGCAGGGGGCAAGGCGGCTGTCGCCGGCAATATGGCGCCAACAGGGCTTTTTGTCGAGCCTTTTGGTGACGAAACCTTTGACGGGCTTGTGGATATTTTCCGCGAGCAGGCCTTTGCGCTCAAAGAAGCCGGCGTCGATTATATCGCATGTGAAACCTTTATGAGCCTTACCGAAGCCAGGGCAGCGCTTCTCGCCGCAAAAGAGACAGGGCTGCCGGTAACTGTTACACTGACAGTTGAAAAGAACGGGCGTACACTTTCGGGCGGCAACGTGCTTTCCAATCTTGTGACGCTTGCTGCAATGGGCGCGGCTGCTGTTGGCCTTAACTGCTCAACAGGGCCGGAAATTGTATTGAAAGCGCTTTCAGGCGTGCCGTCGCAATTGCCGGTTCCGGTTATAGCAAAGCCGAACGCGGGCGTTCCAAGCAATGATAACAGCCAGGTCACCGTGGACGAATTTGCGTCATATGCGAAGGAATTTTTCAAAGAGGGCATAGGCATTCTCGGCGGCTGCTGCGGTACAACGCCGGAGTATATTACGGCGCTCCGTGAAGAAATGAACAAAGCGGAGTTTATAGATAAACGGGGCGGCGACGGCGCCAAATCAGAAGGAGTACGCGATTTTATCGCCGCTAATGAAAAGCAGGCGTTCTTTATCTCTGAAGAGGACTTGGATTTTTCACATAAAATCAACTGCGGAGTCGATATAGCAGACAGGCTTCTCGAAATTGAGGGCGAAAACTGTGCGGCACGTGTTGTTATTAAAAACGCCGACGATGCGCATGAATTCGGCATGAACGCTTATCTTGCGTCGGTGCCTGTAGTATTGCTCGGTTACGACGCGGACGCTCTCGATACCGCCCTCAGATTATATCAGGGCCGCGCAATGCTGGACTCAAAGTCCGATATAGAAAAGGATAAACTTAATCTGCTGTCACAGAAATACGGTGCAATTATAATATGAGTTTTAGCCGGCAAAGGCAGGCCCTTCTGAATTTGCGTCATTTGACCCCGATCCGCGGGCAGTATTCTCGCAGGCAGCAGTCGTCACACATCGGGGCGCGCGCCTTGCAGACCGCCCTTCCGTGCCAGACGAGCCTGTGACAGAACATACCTGATTTTTCTGGCGGTATGACACGGCGCAGCTCCTGCTCAACCTTATAAGGGTCTTTTGAATTGGCAAGCCCCAATCTGTTTGAAAGGCGTATGCAGTGCGTGTCTGCGACATAAGACGGTTTGCCGTAGATATCGCCAACAATCAGGTTCGCGGTTTTGCGCCCAACACCAGGCAGCTTTACAAGCTCCTCGATGGTATCGGGTACGACTGAATTGTATTCATTGACAAGCATTTTGCACATGGCGACTATATCCCGCGCCTTTGTTTTATAAAGCCCGCAGGAATGTATAATATTCTCGATATCCGAAATATCAGCCGACGCAAAATCCTCAGCGGTTTTGTATTTCGCAAACAGGTCTTTAGTCACGATGTTTACCCTTTCGTCGGTGCATTGGGCCGAAAGCCTCGTTGCTATGAGAAGCTCGAGGGCGTTCCTGCTTTCCAGCGAGCAATGTGCGTCGGGATAGTTGATTTCAAGCGCTTCTATAATTTTAAGCGCACGTTCTTGTTTATTCATTTTGACGTCTCCCGGCAGAGGACCCCGGATTCACTGGTGTCCCTGCTTTTATGTATTTTTATATGCCAATTATTATCTTATCACAGAAAAAGGAGCCGGTAAACAGATAAAAATCCGGCAAAAAACACCCCGAATGGCCTTTTATTTTATAATCATTAAAAAATCAATATTTTATTGAGTATGTTCAATAAAATATAATAATTTATTATATATTTTCCTACAAATTACTTAGTGTTTAATGGATGTAGAATCAGTGCAAACAGATATTGTCTCAAGATTATTATTCAACTATAAAATTGAGAGAAAAAGAGAAATTTACGCCGCGGGCAGTGTTTAACATTGTAAATAAAAGGTTTAGAGAGGAAACTTTTTCAATGTCCCAAAGCGGCGGGGAAAATGATTATATAACAGAAAGGCCGGACTCTATTTTTGAGTCTGGCCTTAAAAATTTACCCTATAATCTTATTGATAAGTTCGTCGAGCTTGCTTTGGGCGCGTTCGAGGTCGACGCAGGGCGCGTAACATTCACGTATAATATCATCGTCAGCTTTCGCTTCCTGCAAAAGCAATATGGCCTGATTGTAAAGCTCGCGAGCTGCCCTGCGGTTGAAGCCTATCCGCGCTTTTTTAAGCCTCAGGGAATCGCAATCCAAAAAACGGCGGATGTTGATATGGCGGCAAGGGCGCCCCTCTGCCTTGTGGAAGTTGTTTGACGTGATAAACGCTATTGCAAGTTCAGGAATCAGGAGGTGTTCCGGCGCGCCGGTAATCGGGCAGGCGCAGATAATAACGTCATAGCCCGCCGCTTTGGCCCTTTCACTCAGCAATGATATCAGCAGCCGGCCTATGCCGTAATCGTCCACGATAGCGTATACGCGGTTATAGGAAGCAGTATTCTCGTTATAAAAAAAGATTTCGCCGTTTGCTGTTATTCCGGATAAATACCGCGGTATGTCAATACCTGTGCCTTCCTTTGAGGGAAAAATTCGCTTTGCCAGCCCTGCCGCGTATTTTTCCACAGCCTCGGTGTCAAAATACTCTTTGGCTATGCGGAAACAATCGCTTTGCAGGGACGCCGCCGCGGAAATAAAGCGATAGGCCCTGTCATACTGGGCTGCGGCGCGGGCCGCGAACTGCAATATTTTTGCGCGGTTGGCGCAAAGCTTTTCATCATCCATATCAAATAGGGTTATTTCCGTCTCGACTACGCCCGGAAATTCGGGCTTAATACAATGAGGCGGCAAACCATCTATGATACAGATTTTAAGCTGCGGAAGCACAAGGGCGTTTACGCCATTCGGATCGGAAACGCAATGTATGTATTCAACCGCAATATTCGATTCTTCAAGTCTTTTGCCGGCTTTTGGCAGCAGTGTAGCGGCAACACCGGGCGCACTCTTTAAAATATATGCCTTCCACCCCGCCGCCGCGTTATAAAGCTGCCCAAACTTAGAAACAAAACCTGAAGGTGTGTGGGCACTCATAAAATAATGAGCGGCTTTTGATTTTTTTTGATTATCAAGAGAAACAGACTCGCCTGTCAGGGTGGCTTCACTTGACTGCATTGAAATCCCCCCGTTATCTTGCATTAATAAATGCTGTATTCCATGATATTCAAAAAAACAGGGGAATGACACCTTAAATATAAAATATACAGGCTTTACGATTTAAATTTTCGTTGAAGTACAAATTTCGCGGATTTTATCCCGCAGGGCGAGATAGTCCTTGAATGCTTCTGGTTTCTGCGCCGGATTTCTCAAAAGCGCGGCAGGGTGAAGCGTCGCCATCATAAGCGTGCCGTTTTTCTCAAACCACAAGCCGTGTTCGCGGGTGATTTTCAAGTCGTGCTTAATTAGCCTCATCCCCGAAATCCTCCCGAGGCAGACGATAATCTTCGGTTTCATCAGATAAACCTGATTCCGCAGCCAATCTATGCACATATCCTGCTCTTCTGGAAATGGGTCGCGGTTTTTCGGCGGGCGGCATTTGACCATGTTTGCTATATATACTTTAGTGCGGTCGAGGCCTATTGCAAGCAGCATTTTGTCAAGCAGCTGCCCGGCACGCCCGACAAAGGGCAGGCCCTGTAAATCTTCCTGTTCGCCCGGTCCCTCACCGATGAACATAACCTCTGCGTCTTTATTTCCTCCGCCGAAAACCAGGTTAGTGCGCGTTTTGCAAAGTTCGCATTTCTTGCACTCCCGGCAGGCAGCTTCAAGTTCACTCCAAGTCTCGTACACTGTTTTTCCTCCATTTTATATTTTAAAGCTCTCATAAAATTATAACACAAGGACAATTGTTTTTCATTCAATAGTGGGATTATGAGTGAGGAATATAATGGCCGGCCGAGGCCGAACACGATATTCCCAGTTTTAAATACCCAAAAATACTTGACAAAGCACTTCATAACCATTAAAATAATATAGCAATCTGTCAATCTGGGGCGCGGCGCTATCTTAAGCGCGGCGTGTTCATTTTTCTAAAGAACCTGCCCGGATTTGCATATATATGTGGGGGTGTAGCTCAGCTGGGAGAGCACCACGTTCGCAACGTGGGGGTCAAGGGTTCGAATCCCTCCATCTCCACCAAATATAACCGAAAAGCCAGTAACCATCTTTGGTTACTGGCTTTCTTATTTTTCAGATATTTTTACGGCACGCACCAAATGTAATATAACATAACCTATCATAACCACTCTTTACGAAGAGTTTCAACCATTTCAGTATAGGTCTTTCTGCATTGTTCATACTCATTATGCTCATAGAATGAAAGGCACTTTGACAGATACCTTTCCCATATGGATTTGTAAATATCTTTGCGTTTCGGAGATTTATCAATGGCTCTGACAATCATCGGAGCGATAAGGTAATATTCCTGTATTTGTTCCGGACCGCCCTGCTGAAATTTCAAGTAATTGTCCCTGAAACTTCTGAAAGCCTGAAGCTCATAGCAATTATCAGGCCGGCCCAATGTTTCGCAGACCGCGGTTGTTATAAAACATAATTTTGTCTTAAAGCCCGAATTTATCTCTTCAAATGACGATTTCGAAATTTTCCGGTTCTTATGTTCATTATTCCATAACAGCACAAGCATATCGGCCAAATTTTCACTGTATTCAGCATCATATTTTAAAACGGACGGTATCAGAAATGAAACATATACCCAGATTAGATTCTCAAGCTCCAATCCTTTGAGCTTGCTGAATTTTTCTTTTCCTATCACCGCTTTGATTTTTTTATATATGGATTCTGCGTATCGCTTAACAAACTGTTCTTTGTCACCAGAGTAATCGCTGTAAGCGGCAGCAAAGCAATCAAACGATTTTGATATTTCCGCATAATATTCATTAAACGCAGAGCTGTATTTTTCTTTTGTAATCAATTCGATTACATAAGGATTTATTATTAATTTGGGCGTAATCGCTTGAATTGCTTTGTCCAGTAATGCTTCGTTATTTTCCGCTGATTCCGTTTTTGCGCAAAATATATTTCCGCAAAAATTACAAGTAACCTTTTCAATTTGGGTGTTTATCTCAAAACTTTTCCCGCAAGCTGGGCATGTAACGGTTCTAATCTCCATAAAGACCTTTCCTGTTTTTTAATTTACAGCATCAAAGTACGCAAACACAATCAATCGCGCATTTTTATCTTTGATTTATCAATAAAGATGAAAATGGCAATGAACGCTGCAAAAACGCAGACACAGAGCAGGTAATATAAAATGGTAGCGTAGGGTTCCAGTTTTACATAATCAACGCCGCCAGTGATTACAGCTAATGCACCGCCGATTATGCAAAACCATTTTATCATCTTTTTATACTTCTCATGGAGCGCTTTTTTAATATAATCAGTTTTATAAATACTGCCCTTTCCAGAAAAGGCCCAGTAAAACATATAAATGCCTGTAAGCATTATAAGTATATCTAACGCTTTGTTGAAAG
Organism: [Clostridium] cellulosi; assembly: GCA_000953215.1. Taxonomy (NCBI): domain Bacteria; kingdom Bacillati; phylum Bacillota; class Clostridia; order Eubacteriales; family Oscillospiraceae; genus Ruminiclostridium; species [Clostridium] cellulosi. Next base: position 2,186,403 of record LM995447.1, on the reverse strand, counting down.
AATCCATAAAAATACCCTCCGTTTATAATTTAACCGCGCATCTAACTGCTAAGGCATGCTGGCTGATATGCTGGTGTTAGTGCCGTTGCACTATGAATATAAAACGCCTTCAATGATTTTAATATTTATGCTTCAGATTGCTTTATAAGCGCTGTTTTATTCTGCATAAAGCCCCTTTAACAGCGGGCAGGTAAATTTGTTGCAGTATACAGGCAAAGCCCTTGCTAAACCTATCTGAGCCGTTCTGGGCAATATTCAAGGGAGAGTGTTTATATAAATTTTTGAAACACTATTTGAATAATGGATTTAAGTACAGAATAATACCCTCTGAAATGATTGTCAATCTCTTTGTCTAATCATCGGCTAAGCGCAGGCGTTACACCCTCGCGCGGGTTATTATTTTGGGGAAATTATCACGATTTTTATAGTTGATATTAATATGAAGCCCACATCTACTCACAATGGTTAATGATTAGATGTGGGCTTCCGCAGTAAAAAAACAATGGGGGAGATCTACCGGCTATCTCAAATTATGATGCTTTTGCTCTTGATTTTGAAATAATATCGAATGCTACAGCAAGAAGAAGGACAAGGCCTTTTACAACCTGCTGGATATCCGATCCTACACCGAGAATAGACATACCGTTATTCAGAACACCCATAAACAAAGCGCCTATGATTGCTCCAACTATTGTTCCGGCACCGCCGTACATTGAAGCGCCGCCGATGAAGCAAGATGAAATGGCATCCAAATCATAGCCTTGACCAGCAAGAGGAGAAGCTGCGTTCAACCTGGATGTTGAAACGATAGACGCGATAGCTGCAATTACGCCCATATTGGTGTAGCACAGGAACAAAACCTTGTTTGTATTAATACCTGACAGTTTGGCTGCTCTTTCATTTCCGCCCATAGCGTAAATATATCTGCCAGGAACTGTTTTAGATGCGAAGAAGCTGTAGGAAACAACAAGGAAGAGAATGATAATAAAGACAATCGGAATACCCTGATACCTTGCCAGCCATAATGAGAACAACATGATAACTGCTGAAATAAGTATAAGTTTAATTAAGAAGAATGACCACGGAAGTACATTGGTTGTATATTTTAACTTTTTGGCTCTGGCTCTGACCTGAAGAACAATAATAGCGGCAGTCGTAATTAAACCAACAACCAGTGAGGTTATATTTAGATTTGAACCGGGAATCTTGCAGAAATCAGGAATAAATCCAGCACTGATATTTACGAAAGATTTACTGAACGGAGCAAGCGTTAAGCCGTTGAGAACCCTTGTTGTAAGTCCTCTGAACATCAACTGGCCCGCAAGTGTTACGATAAAGCCCGGCATTCTTACATAACCGACCCAAAAACCTTGCCACATGCCTATCAGCAAACCGAGAATAAGGGCAACAATAATTGACAACCAGAGAGGCGCGTGATGATTTATCAGCATAATACCGAGAATAGCGCCGATAAATGCAACGACCGAACCTACTGACATATCAATGTTGCCGCCGTTTATAAGCAGAAGCATCATACCTACTGACAGTACAAAGACGTAGGCGTTCTGAAGAATCAGGTTTGTGATATTCATAGGAACAAACAGAATACCGCCTGTTGCAATTTGAAAGATAATCATTACGACTATCAGCGCGATGAGCATTGTATATTGTTTGATGTTGTTCTTGATTAACTTTATAAACGTATCCATTATACTGCCTCCCTGTTACTTTGCATAATGCATTTCATTATAGCCTCTTGGGAAATTTCTTCACCTTGAAGTTCGCCGACAATCTGACCTTCATTTACAACATAAATCCTGTCGCACATACCCAAGAGCTCAGGCATTTCAGAGGAAATAAAGATAATTGCTTTGCCTTCTTCAACAAGTTGATTCATGATTGTATAGATTTCGTATTTAGCGCCGACATCGATACCGCGTGTCGGTTCATCAAGGATCATCAAATCAGGGTCTGTATAAATCCATTTACTCAAGACGACCTTCTGTTGATTTCCGCCTGAAAGATTAATGCACTTTTGGAAGACACTTGGCGTTTTGATATTTAACTTTTTGCAATAATCCTCTGCCACTTTAATCTCAGCATCACTGTTAATGACCATTTTATTGGCGAGTTTATTTATTGCTGCAATCGTAATATTCTGTGTTACGTCACCTGACAGGTTAAGGCCGCCGTTCTTGCGGTCTTCGGTAGTATATGCTATACCGTTCTGAATGGCTTGTCTGACGTTGTTTACCGTTATTTCTTTTCCATATTTATATATCTTGCCGGTGATATTTCTGCCATAGGATTTTCCGAAGATGCTCATTGCAAGTTCGGTTCTGCCTGCTCCCATAAGTCCGGCAAATCCAAGGATTTCACCTTTTCTTACATTAAAACTGACATTAGAAATAACCTTTTTATCAGGGATATTTGGGCTATAGACATTCCAGTTCTCAACAGAGAACATAACTTCCCCGATATTATGTTTTCTTTCTGGATAAAGGTTGGTAAGTTTTCTTCCAACCATGCCTCTTATAATGTTGTCTTCGCTAATATCATCTTTATTTTTGTCAAGTGTCTCTATTGTTGCGCCGTCGCGCATAACCGTTATGGTATCTGATACTTTTGTTAGCTCTCGAAGCTTATGTGAAATAATAATGCTTGTTATACCTTCTTTTTTAAGGTCAAGGAGAAGGTTAAGAAGATTATTTGATTCTTCATCATTAAGTGATGCGGTTGGCTCATCCAAAATCAACAGCTTTATATCCCTTGATAAGACCTTTGCAATTTCAACAAGCTGCTGCTGACCGGCGCCTAAGTTGCCAACAAGGGTATAGGTATCTTTTTTAAGCCCGACTTTTTTCAGCAACTCTTCAGCCTGTTTATGTGTTTGGTCCCAATTTATAATCCCTCTGTTTGCCCTCTCGTTGCGGAGATAAATATTTTCACCTATGGTAAGCTGTGGGACTAAAGCAAGCTCTTGATGGATAAAACCAATTCCGAGTTTTTCGCTGTCGCTGATCGTTTTGAATTTGCAAACTTTACCTTCAAAAATTATATCCCCTGTATAAGTGCCATAAGGGTAAACGCCGCTGAGAACATTCATGAGTGTTGATTTACCTGCGCCGTTTTCGCCTATCAACCCATGTATTTCTCCGCGTTTTACCTTGAGGTTTACATTATCAAGAGCCTTGACACCGGGGAATGTTTTAGTAATGTTTCTCATTTCAAGTATGTATTCGCTCATTCCATCATCTCCCACCATTGTAAACGTAACTTCCTTCTGGTAGACTATATTCGCGGACCCAGTGTATTGGCATAAGTTTTATAACAGTAATAGTCGGCTTGCAGCTGTAAAACTTGTCATTTAACACTACAAGCCGAACTATTACTTTACTTGCTATTATTTAAGCTGGTCTTCTGTATAGTATCCGCCCTTAATAAGAATGTCTTTGTAGTTGTTTTTGTCAACATAAACAGGTGTAAGAAGCTCGGTGGGAACAACCTTTACGCCGTTGTTGTAGCTCTTGGTATCGTTTATTTCCGGAGCATTGCCCTGTTCCATAGCTTCAACCATTGAGACAGTCTTCGCTGCGAGGAGTCTTGTGTCTTTATAGATAGACATTGACTGCTGGCCCTCTATGATAGCTTTGACATTAGCTATATCGCAGTCCTGACCGGTCAAAATAGGATAGGGCTTTGCAGATGTGCCATAGCCGTTGCTCTTGAGTGAAGCTACGATACCGATTGCAAGGCTGTCATTAGCGGAAAGAACCGCATCAAGCTTTTCACCTTTTGTATAGTTAGATGTGATAAGGTTATCCATTCTTGACTGAGCTAAAGCTGATGTCCAGTTGGAAATTGCGCACTTTGCAAAATCAATCTGGCCGCTCTTTACGATAAGCTTACCCTTGTCTATGTACGGTTTAAGAACGCTCATTGCACCGTTATAGAAGAACTGCGCGTTGTTGTCACCCGGGTCACCGGCAAATATCTCAATGTTGAAAGGACCTTTTCCTTCTTTCAGGTTCAGCTTTGATTCAATGTACTGACCCTGGATAACACCGACTTTGTAGTTATCGAATGTCGCATAATAGTCGACGTTCGGGGTCTGCATAATAAGCCTATCATATGCGATGACCTTGCAGTTGTTTTGCTTTGCCGTGTTCAGAACGTCAGTAAGGGATGAGCCATCGATTGCGGCGATAATAAGTATTTTGCATCCCTTTGTTATCATGTTTTCAATCTGCTGAATCTGAGTGTTGACATCATTGTTTGCGTACTGAATTTCAACGGGATAGCCTTTGTCTTTCAACTGCTTTACAATGTTGGCACCGTCTTGGTTCCACCTTTGCAGAGACTGGGTAGGCATTGAAACACCGATTTTTTCGTGCTTTGCCGAACTACCAGATGCGCCAGTTGATGAACCATTTGAACTTGTATTTGAGCTACATGCTGTCAAAGAAAAAACCATTGCGCCTGCAAGCAGAGCTGCAAATACTTTCTTCATTAAGCCGCTTTTCATTTCAGAACCTCCTATTTTCTCTCAAAATTTTTGAATGTATATTGGCTTTGCCTTAGATAGACAAAGTCGACCGCTTCTATCGTACATATATATTAAAGGAAAGCCTTTAAATTGTCTCTGCACAGGTTTATTAATATCTTACTTTTTTTATTTATTTTTTTATTGCACATATTTTAATTAGCATTTTTTTAAGAACAAGAATTTGAAGATTTATTTTTAATGATATCTATTGTATAATAGATAAAAGAGACGGAATTTATCCGCGGTATTTTGGTGATTATATGAAATCATATAAAGTTATAATAATCATACTTGTACTATGCCTATGTATAGGTGGAATAAGTTATTCAAAAAGCATTACAAAAAGATCTGTCCACCTAATGGATGACACACCAAAAAATGCACAAATATTTCGTTACCATTTTGTCGTAATAGCGCAGAATATCAACGAGACATTTTGGCAGTCGGTAAAGAGCGGGGCGCAAAATGCAGGGCAAAAGTATGCGGCTGCGGTAGAGTTCATCGGACCAGAAGTACAGGATGATGATGAAGAGCTAAAGTATTTAAATATAGCTATAGCGTGTAATGTAGACGGAATTGCCGTTTATGTAACAGATAAATCAAAATTAAGTCCGGTTATAAATAAAGCGGTTGAAAGAGGAATTAATGTAGTTACGATTGAATCTGATGATAAAAATAGCCGGCGTAAAGCATATATAGGGCCAAACAACTACGAAATTGGTGCAGCTCAGGCGTCACTGGTAAGAGAAGCGGTAAATGGGGAAAGCAATGTTGCACTGATATTCGGGGGCAACTATGCGGAAAATCAGGATTCAAGCGAAGAACTGCTGCAAAGCTTTAAAAAAAGCATAGAGTCAGATAAAAATATAAGGTTGAAATCAGTAAAGAATTCCGGAAGCAGCTATTTCGGCGCGGAAAAGATAATACGAAATATTTTATACGACGAGCCTGATATAAATACTGTGGTATGTACAAGCTCCGACGATACGCTGGAAATTGCACGTGTACTTCTTGATTTAAATAAAACCAGTGATATAACTGTTATCGGTTACGGGTATTCTAGCCAAGTGAGAGATTACATAAAAAATGGCGTGATTTTCGGTTCTGTATATGAGAATCCTGAGAAAACCGGAAGCAAGAGTATCGAATGTCTTGTTAACCTTTTAAATATGAAAGATGTTTCATCAAATATAAATACTGGCGTTTACAAGGTTACAAGAAATAATTTAGTTAGTAATTCGGACGGTTTGTAATTCGGAGAATTATATATGCTGCACTTTAAAAAAAATTATAAAAATGTTATAAGGAAAAAACTTATTCTTTATTTTGTAGTATCTTCCGTTATTGTTAATTTAGTTGGTTTTTATACATACTACAATACCCGCATATTAACATATAAACTAAACACAATTTTTACAAATGATGTAAACCTTACAAACCTCTGCGATACGATTGATTCAGTAGAAGCAAGTTTGAAAGCATATCTGACTACAAGCCATTCGACTGATTTGCAGGATTATCTTGTGTCGAGCAATAATTTAAGGCAAATGGTGACAAATCTAAAAACAACACTTTCAAATAACGAAAGCGATTTACTTTATGTCGATATTAAAAATATGCTGTTCACGTATCTCCAGCATACAGATTTTGCTGTGCAGGAGAAGCGCGGCAGGAATATTGACGGATATACGGATGAATTTAATGAAGCGACGCAGGTCTATAACTACATTAACGAATACATAGACAAGCTTAAGGTTGTAGAGTTTAGAGAAAATAATGCCAACTATCTGCGGCTTTCAAATGAGCTTCAAAGGCTTCAATTTTTTAATATGATAATTTTGATAGTTGGATTATGTGTTAACTTTGTTTTGGTGCTCTTGTTTGCTTACAGAATTACGGAACCTATCATCCGGCTTTCAAAAGCAGCAAGTGAAATAGCTAAAGGAAACTATAATATCCCGAAAATAGCGGTTAAAACAAACGATGAGATTAAAACACTGGCGGTCTCCTTTAACCGCATGGCCGAAAGCATAAAAAAGCAGCTCATTGAGATTCGTAAAAAAGCTGAAATTGAAAATCGCCTAAAACAACAGGAAATGCAAAATATCAAAATGAAATCCATGCTTGATGAAGCCGAGCTCCGCTCCCTGCAGGCCCAGATTGACCCGCATTTTATGTTTAATACGCTCAATGCAGCCATGCAGCTTGCGATGTTCGAGGACGCCGAACGCACGCAGCTTTTTTTAGAGAATTTCTCAAACCTTCTCCGGTATAATCTCGGCACTATCAGCATCCCCTCAACCATATTGGATGAAATAAGCAACATTGAAAGCTATATTTATTTACTGAAAGAAAGATATGGAAGAAAATTTGAGTTTAATGAATATATTGAAGATGGGATACCTAATTTGCAAATTCCGCGAATGACACTCCAGCCTATTGTTGAGAACTCTTTTATTCACGGCATTAATGAAATGGAGAGCGGGGGAGTTATCAGTGTTTCCGTTAAAAGATGTGGGGATTATGTGCATGTTGTAATATCTGACAACGGACGCGGTATGAGTAAAGAAACCATTGATAAAATATTGTCTGACAACCATAGCAGCTTGACAAAGGTAGATAGCACCGGTCATAAATCCCAAAGTATCGGTCTTAGAAATGTAATCAGCAGGTTAATGCTTTTTTATCACATTGAAAAGGAATCTGATGTAATAGAAATCGAGAGTATCTCAGGCACAAAAACGACGTTGAAGTTGCCGATTAAACGGGAGGAAACATAAATGTATAAGCTGCTAATTGTAGATGATGAACAGATTGTAATAGACTCGGTTAAATTTATTGTTGAACGACAAGGCAATTTGCATTTTGAAATGGAGACTGCTCATACCGGAAGGGAAGCAATTGAAAAAGCTGAAACATTTCGGCCTGATATTGTTGTGATTGACATAAAAATGCCTGGTATCAGCGGATTAGAGGCAATTTCAGAAATAAAAAAATTTCATTCCGGGGCCTTATTCATAATCATTACCGCATTTGCAAATTTTGATTTTGCCAAAGAAGCATTGCAAATGGGCGTTATAGAGTATATTAATAAGCCGATAAGCCGAAGCAAGCTTGTTGCTGCACTTGAAAATGCTGTAAAAATCAAAGATGAAGAGCGTAAAAAATTAAAAGTTCAACTTGATTTTAAAGAGAAAATGGCTTTTATCCTGCCGGCCCTTGAAAATAGCTTTATATATTCCATTGTGCTTTCCGATGACCATACTACTGAGCTTAAATCGCTGAAAAAAATACTTGATATTAATTTTGACTGCGGATATATAATGACTATCGAATATGGACAAGGTAAAAACAAAAACGGCCTTGTAAATAAAATCGGGGTAAGCATTAAAAGTCAGAAATTATATTCTGCATTAAGAGACGCTATCAAAGAAAACTGTAAAGGTATCGTCGGCCCGGTAATGATAAACCGCATTACCACATTTGTTCCATGTAATGCTGAAACGGATGAATACACACAGAGAATAGAAGCATTAAAAATAGGGACAAAAATCTATAATAAACTTAAAAGCATAGATTCAGGTATTGATTATTATATCGGCATCGGCAAATGTTATCCCTCGTTAAGGGATGCTAACAAATCCTATGAAGAATCGTTAATAGCCATTGATTATATGGACGAAGGCGGAGTAGTCCATATTAACGACATACCAATGGAACGGGATATCCAAAGGTCATATAAACAAGATATAGAGCAAAACTTGGTTAAAAAAATAATTTTGGGAGAAACAGAAGAGTGTGTCGCTGCTTTTGAACATATTTTCTGCCGGCTAATTGAACAGGATAGGGGTAATATTGACAAATTAAAATTAAATCTGCTGGAACTGGTGGCTGCCATTTGGCGTATTTCAAAAGATTATAATCTCAACAGTGACAACGCTGTATTCGCAGATTGCCTGTCAGAATATATGTCGATAAACAATATAAACCTTATACGGACGTGGATGATAGACAATATCAGGCGGACAAGCGATGAAATGGCAAGGGCTAAGAAAAACAATTTTTCATGTATTGTAAAAAGAGCGATTGAATATTTAACCCAAAATTATAATAAAGCTATAACATTGGAATATATGTCCAGAGAGCTTAATATTAGCCCAACGTATTTCAGCAAAATTTTTAAAGAGGAAACAGGATACACCTTTATTGATTATTTAACCAAGCTTCGCATAGAACAGGCGAAAAAGCTAATCGCTAATAGTAATTATGGGAACAAAGAAATCTGCGATTTTGTGGGTTATTCCGATCCTAATTACTTCAGCAGAGTTTTTAAAAAAATTGTCGGGGTAACGCCAACGGAGTACAGATCCTATTCAATGAACAATAAATAAAAAGGAGGGCAGTGAATATTGAAAAAGCCCTGTACTGTTCTAATAATTTTTATTATGATGTTTGGAGTCATAATAAAGACAGGATGTTCAGACCGGAAATACATAAGTTCTCGAAGCTCTTCCCAAAAAATTACTATTGGTTTTTCTATAGACAATTTGCAGCAGGAACGCTGGTATATTGACAAAGATACATTTGTAAAAGAAGCAGAAAAATTAGACGCAGACGTTATTGTCAATGTCGCTTACAACAATGCCGATACGCAGATTTCCCAAGTAAAAGATATGGTGGCAAAGGGAATAGATGTGCTTGTCATCATACCTTATGACTGCCGTAAGGCAGCCGTAGCAGTCAACTACGCTAAGAAAAACGGGGTAAAGGTAATCGCATATGACCGCCTTGTATTAAATGCCGATGTGGATTTATATGCTTCATTTGACAATGAAAAGGTCGGCACATTACAAGCAAATGCAATGATAAAAGCGGTTAGCAAGGGAAACTATGTAATAATCAATGGCCCGTCTACTGACTATAATACTGTTATGATTAACAAAGGAATAATGGATGTTCTCAACAAATACATAAAGGCAGGGCAAATAAAAATCGTCAAACAGATAGTAACTAAAGACTGGTCGGCAGATGAAGCCTCTGACAGTATTGCTAAACTGTTAAAAGATGATACACATATAGATGCCATTATTGCAGAAAATGACACGTTGGCAGCCGGAGCTATAGACGCTCTCGCAGAATACCATCTTATCTCATCAGTTCCCGTTGTAGGAATGGACGCTGACATAGCCGCCTGCCAGCGGGTTGTTGAAGAGCAGCAGCTTATGACCGTATACAAACCAATTAGTAAACTTGCCACTGCTGCTGCGGACGTTGCTGTGAAATTGGCAAAAAACGAGAAGATAACCTTCAGTGAAAAGATAAACGACGGTAAATATGATGTTCCATACCTTAAAATTGAACCTCTGGCAGTTGATAAAGAAAATATGTATTCCACAGTTATAAAAGATGGTTTCCACACTGTTGAAGAGGTTTATATGAATGTTCCGAAATCCCAATGGCCGGAAGATAAAAATAAATAGCAGAATAATTTTTGAATAGTGTTAGGGGTTTATCTGCTTAGCCTAAGACAAGAATAGTTTTTGAATTTTAATTTTGTCTAATATACTGTAATAAATAAAAAGCGGTACCTGTTGAATTGGACACAACAGGTACCGCTTTTTTTAGATTATTTAAATGTTATGCGCTGGTGCCTGCCAATCTCCTTGAGGCTTGCGCTAAATATACTAAAAGAGCACTGCAAAACTTTTCGCTTTGCAGTGCTCTTTAAAAATAAGAATTGGTAAAGTTCTTAAGCTGTCAGCCTTTGACGGCACCTGCGACCATACCCTTGACGATGTTTTTCTGGAAAATCAGGTAGATAATCAGTGCCGGAATGATAATCAGTATGGCACCGGCCATAATGTTCTGCCATTCCATTTTATACTGTCCCATAAAACCATAGGCAGCGAGCTGGAGGGTTTTGACAGAGTCGTTGCTGTTGATGGTAAGAAGGGGGAGCAAGAAGTCATTCCAGATCCACATGGCGTTGACGACAACTACACTTGCTGTAACCGGCTTGAGCATTGGGAAAATAATGCTGGCAAACATACGCAGCGGCGAGCAGCCATCCAGCGAAGCGCACTCTTCAAGTTCATGCGGGATTCCCTTGACGAATCCATGATACAGGAAGATTGAAAGCGGCGCACCAAGTCCCCAGTAGATGATACCAAGTCCATAAAGGTTGCCGAGCAGGCCAAGCTCTTTTGCCAGCTTTACCAGTGTAATCATAAAGGATTGGAACGGAATCATCATTGGCATAATGCAGAACAGGAAGATGAGGTAGCTGTAACGTGTTTTGGTACGAGAAAGCTTATATCCTGCGAGGGAGTTGATAACAACAATACCTGCGACGCCAAACACTGTGACAAACAGCGTATTGAGGAATGACCTCGGATAGTTCATGCTTTCAAAAACATTTTTGAAGTTGTCAAAGGAAAAACGCTGTGGTACTTCCAAAACGTGAGACATGATTTCGCTGTAGGATTTAAAGGAGCCGAACACCATGAGCAGCAAAGGGGAGAGGTAGCAGGCCAGGATGATCAGCATAACGACAAATGTAATAATGGAGGAAGTTTTTGTCTTTTTCATGCCTCTATCTCCTTTTTCTTGAATAGGGTTACCTGCAGAATGGTGATAAAGGCCACCATGACGAACAGGATAACGGATTTGGCACTGCCGTAGCCATACTGGTTACTATTAAAGGCGGTGTTGTAGATATCAAGTGCAACAGAAGTCGTTGCATCGCCCGGACCGCCGCCGGTGAGTGTGAAGATTAGTTCAAACATTTTCAGAGAGTTTGCAATCGAGTAGAAGGTACATACTGTAATAGATGGAACGATCAAGGGCAAAACAACCGAGAAGAAGCGGCGGACTTTACCCGCGCCGTCAATTGTTGCGGCTTCCAGAACATCATCCGGCACGGACTGCAGCCCGGCAATATATATCAGAATGTAGAATCCGAGCGCCTGCCACACAGTGACAAGTACAGTGCTGATAACTGCCAGTTTAGGTTGCCCCAGCCAGCTCCATCCGAATGCTCTAATGCCTGTCGCCTGATGTATCGCTTCAAAAGCTCGTCCGAAAATAAACTTCCAGATAAAGCCGATAATAATAAGACTGATAATATTCGGAATGTAAAAAGCAGCCCTAAAAAATCCTTTGCCCCATAAGTTTGACTGTTCCAGAATCGCTGAAAGGAGCAGAGCGATTATATTGATCAGGATAACCGTCAGAAGGGCATAGAGCAGCGTATATCCGATGGCTTTTATAAACGTAGAGTCATTAGTAAAAGCACGAATATAGTTCTGAAGCCCGATGAAAGTTGATTTACGCTGAATGCCGTTCCATTTGCGTAAAGAATAAAAAATGCACATGAAAAAGGGAATTCCGACAAACAGTAGGATTGCAATTACTGCGGGCATAGTAAAGCCAAGAAACTCCAGAGCATGGCTGACTTTTTTTCTCCGTGCCTGATTCATAGACTTAGACCTCCAGGATTTGGTCAAAAATGAGGGGGGCAAAAACGTCCCCCTCACCAGACCTGATAAATGATTTTACTGTCAGCTTTCTGCGTTATAGGCATCTACAAATATCTTAGTCAAATTGTCTTTAGTTTGCTGACGGGAAGCACCCGCTGCGTAGTTCTGGAATGCTGTGCCGAACGGCTGTTCGATACCATCGGGGCCGCAGAATATCCACCACTGGCATGTTTTCCCGTCGTTTACAGCCTTTGCGGTTTCCTTAGCCAGTTGTGTGTCGGGGCTTGCTGCATCTTTCTGCGGGGAAATTTGCTTGACAACTTCCGGAATCCAAGATTTGCCGTAATCAGAAGTGGTCAGCCAATCCAGGAATGAGAGAACTTCTTTTAGGTTTTTGGAATCTTTTGAAACGCGCATAGTCAGGTTTGAATCGACGGCTATAACAGATTTTCCGTCCATGCGGGGAGCTTCAAGGTAACCCATGTCGATGTCTTTGTTAATCTTGCGGATAGAATCCTCTTCCCATGAGCCCTGATGGATCATGGCAACTTTGCCGTTAGCAAAGTCGGAAACTTGCATATCTGCAGTGGACTCCATCGGTTTAGAGCCGCTGTATTTCTTAACAAGGTCGATCAAATCAAGAGCAAAGTCAACCTGCGGGAGATCGCCGAATTTTAACTTGCCGCTCTTAATGTCACTGAAGAGCTTGTTGTAATCGCCATCGTATGCGTCACTCATAGACGGGTAGGTCATCTGAGGCAGAACCCACCATTCAGCAAAACCGGAGCTGAACGGCTGAATGCCCTTAGCCTGCAGTTTTTCACAAACTTCCTTGTAATCGTCCAGTGTAGTGGGCAGTTTAGTAATTCCTGCTTTTTTGAACAGATCTTTATTGTAAATAAAGGAATGAGACTGGACAAGGAACGGATATCCTGTAATCTTATTGTCTAATGTAACACTCTTGAGGAACACCGGGTTAAAATTCTTCATGAAACTTTCGTTTGTCAGGTCGTAAGTATAGTCTTGATAGACCTTGTTGTCGTTATAAGCACTGGACATGAACAGGTCGGGAATATTGCCTGAATTTAGTTTGGATTTTAATACTGTCTGATAGTCGTTTTGAATGATTGTCATGTTGATGGTGACGTTCGGAGCAACTTTCTTGTACTCAGCTGCCATGGCTTTGTACTGATCAGTAAGTTCCGGACTGTTCAACATGAAGTTTAAGGTAACGGGACTCTTTGATGAAGCTGTACTGTTAGTTGTTTTTTCGCCTCTTGAGCAACCGGCCATGGTACCGGCCAGAAGAACTGCGCAAAGAGACAAGGCAATCAACTTTTTCATATTTTACCTCCTTGCTTTTTTGAACGAACAATATGCTGTTAGCTTTCATTTCACCCTATGATAATATGTTTATTGTTAAAAGAAAAGTGAAAATCGAAAACTATTAGGGGTAAAAAGAGATACAAAAAAATCCTTAACTCGTATAATTTTTTATGCTATAATTTATAAAAATTCCGTCATATAAGGAAATGGAGAGGCAACCAGATGCACATTCTGGTCAGGGTCAAGGAAAAATTTCATCAGATGACAGTCGTAAAACAGATGATGATTGCCATTACGCTGATTGTATTTTTTTCTTTTACGGCCATTACGGTCTTTAACTATCAGCGTACCATTGATATCATCAACCGGCAGCAGTCTGATTCGAATTTGGAAATCCTTGACCTGAAGAAAAACAATTACGTCAGCTATATGAATCAATTAGAGGACTATACCATGCAGCTGCGGTATAATGACCAGATATTTAATATTATAAATTCCGGGAAACCTATTGATTATTCTGCTTATTCCACTGTCAGCTCCTTGCTCAGGAACACTTTTTTATCGCGCAATGATGTGGTTTCATACCAGTTTTACCTGCTGAAAAGCAAAACCTGTTTCAGTATCAGCAGTTCCGATTTTAATGTGAGGAGTTTTCCCTTTGGTTCCGCTGATGAGATTTACTTGTATAGACAGACTTATGCTGCAAAGGGCAATTACCTGACTTTCCGCACAGAATATGGAGACGGCAAAAAGTTTTTGACAATATGCCGTCTGTATATCAATATCAGCAACCGCCGACCGCTTGCTTTCGTAAAGATAACGGTAGACGATTCGTTCTGCCGCAATCTTTCTTCTGACAGCAGCGGTGTTCAAGGAATTCTTGGAATAATAGATCAGGATGGAAAACTTGCTTTTTCGAGTGATGGCAATGTCCTGAATACAAATTCTCTGCCACTTGTCGCTTCTGCGCTTTCGGGCAAAAACAGCAAAGGGAGCTGTTCTGTGCAGCTTTCGGGAGAAGAATACTTAGCAGTGTTCAGCGATACTGAAGACGGAAGGTGGAAGCTTATCCGGCTTCTGCCGCAGGATGTTCTTCGCCAACCGGTAGTCAACACGCGAAATATCAGCCTGCTTTTAGTTTTGGTTGCCTTTATCATTTCTGCCGGTGTTATCTATGCGCTGATCCGCGCTCAGCTTCGCCCGCTGCAGATGCTGGCAAAACAAATGCAGAACGTAGGACGCGGTGACTTCAAGACAAAAGTACAAGGGGGCGGCAGTGCCGAGGTAAACAACTTGGCAGAACAGTTTAACCGGATGACGGAGCAGATCGACGAGCTGATCCAGAAGAATTACGTCGCCGAACTCCATGAAAAAATTGCGCAAATGAAAGCACTGGAAGCGCAGGTGGACCCGCATTTCCTTTACAACACGCTGCAAACGATTTCCACAGAGGCGGTGCTTTCCGGCCAAAAAACGATACAGCGCATGGTCGAATCGCTGGCGTCTTTACTGCGGTATTCCGTCCGGGAAAAGGACTTAGTTCCGGTCGGGACGGAATTAAAGCATGTGCGCCAATATCTGTTTTTACAGACTGCCCGGTTTGAGGACAGGCTTGCCTACAGCATTGATGCGGATAAGGCACTTGAAGAGCAGATGATACCCAAGATTTCTATTCTGTCACTGGTGGAAAACTCCATCAAACACGGATTGGAAAACAGCTGCGAATTGATTTCCATAGCGGTTCAAGTGCGCACTTCGAACGATTTTCTCCGTATTACTGTAACTGATAACGGAAAGGGGATGACTGAAGAGCGGCTTGCTGAGGTTCGCAGCATGACAGAACTGGACAACGCGGAGGGCAGCAGCATTGGCCTGCCGAACCTTGCTGCGCGGCTTAAGATACTTTATGATGGACGTGCTTCTCTTTTGATTTCGAGTACACCCGGCACGGGGACGAGAGTAGATTTGATGATTCCTCTAAGTCAGAAGGGGGGAGCTTCATGTATCGATCGTTGATAATCGACGATGAAAAACCAGTTCATCGTGTAATAAAAGCATTGGGTAACTGGTACCAGTTAGATATAGCCGAGCCGGAGTCCGCTTATGACGGGAAATCGGGTCTTTCCGCTATGAGAGAGCTCCGGCCTGATATTGTTTTCTTGGACATGAAGATGCCGATGATGAACGGCAGCGAGTTTTTGAAAACGGCATATCCGGAATTTCCGCACGCAAAGATTATTGTGGTCAGCGGCTATGACGAATTTACCTTTGCCCGAACTGCAATACAGTATCATGTAATCGACTACCTGCTGAAGCCTATTGTTGAGGAGGACCTTAACAGCGCGCTGAAAAAAGCACGGGACCTCCTCGACGAAGAGAACCACGTGCAGCGCGGGGAACAAAATGAACCTTCCTCCCTGGGCGCGGAACGTCTGGCTGATGCCGTCAAGGATTATCTGGACCGCAACTATGCCCGTGATATTCATCTCTCTGAGCTGGTTGATAAATTCCATTTTTCGAAAGAATATATTTCAAGACTATTTCGAGAAAAATACGATACCGGAATCTATGAGTACGTTTTAAAATCCCGCATGACCCGCGCCAAAGAACTGCTTTTGGAAAACGATCTCCGTATACAGTCAATCTCGGAGCGGTTAGGCTACAAGGACAGCAACTATTTCAGCAAGGCGTTCCGCACATTTTACGGTATCTCTCCCTCGAAATTTCGGGAGCAGCACCTTAACAATCCCTCTGAGAATCATCAAAAACCAACATTCCTGAAAGGAAGCTGATTCAATGAAATTTACCGACGGATATTGGCTCAAAAAACCGGGCGTGGAGTTTAGCCGCGCCGTTCAAGTACGCGACATAAAAGAGGAGAAAGACAGCGTTACCATTTATGCCGCAAACCTCAATGTGACCGACCGAGGGCAGACCCTGAATCACCCGCTGCTTACAATCCGTTTTACAGCTCCAAGGCCGGACGTATTGCGGGTTGAAGCTGTGCATTTTGCAGGAACCGCTAAAAAGGAACCGCGTTTTCAGATATATGAAGAACCCTGCGAGCTTAAGGTAGAGCGCACTGAGGACGAAATTAGAATCTCGAGCGGCAAACTCACCGCAGTAGTTTCCTGCGCACATTTCCGCGTCAGATATTTCTATGACGGCCGGTTTCTTACCGGTACGTCAGACCGTCCCCTTGCCTATGTGAGTGCTCCATGGGGCAAATTTATGCTGGAGCAGTTTGGCCTCGAGATAGGCGAAAAACTGTACGGACTCGGCGAGCGGTTTACCCCGTTTGTCAAAAACGGACAGACGGTCGATATATGGAATGCGGACGGCGGCACCTGCTCTGATCTCGCATATAAGAATGTGCCGTTTTATATTTCCAACCGTGGGTACGGCGTATTCGTCAACAACAGCGGCCGCGTTTCCTACGAGATTGCTTCGGAAACAGTGTCTTGTGTCCAGTTCAGCGTGCCGGGCGAAAAGCTGGAATATATGGTCATAGGCGGAGATGACATGAAAGGGGCACTGCGGAACTACACTTCCCTCACCGGACGTCCTGCACTGCCTCCCGCATGGACTTTTGGTCTGTGGCTGACCACTTCTTTTACAACCCAGTACGACGAAAATACTGTCAACAGCTTTGTTGACGGCATGGCCGAGCGGGATATTCCGTTGCACGTATTTCATTTCGATTGTTTCTGGATGAAGGAGTATGAGTGGTGCAACTTTGAATGGGACCCACAGGTGTTCTCTGATGTCAAGGGTATGCTTGCGCGCCTCAAGCAGAAAGGCCTTAAAATCTGCGTCTGGATCAATCCTTACATTGCCCAGAAGTCGGCGCTATTTGAGGAAGGACGCAAAAATGGGTATTTCTTGAAGCGGACGAACGGCGATGTATGGCAGTGGGATCTCTGGCAGCCGGGTATGGCAATCGTGGACTTTACTAATCCGGCAGCCTGCGACTGGTACTGCAGCAAACTGCAGAGGCTGATTGATCTCGGCGTAGACTGCTTTAAGACAGATTTCGGCGAGAGAATCCCAACCGATGTAGTCTATTATGACGGTTCCGACCCAGAGATGATGCACAACTATTATACATTACTTTACAACCGCACAGTGTTTGAACTGTTGCGCAAAAACTTCGGCGAGAACAATGCCGTTCTGTTTGCACGCAGCGCCACAGTCGGAGGACAGCAATACCCGGTGCATTGGGGCGGTGACTGCGAGGCAAAGTACAGTTCTATGGCGGAGAGCTTGCGCGGGGGACTTTCTCTGTGCCTTTCCGGATTCGGGTTCTGGAGCCACGATATCAGCGGCTTTGAGAATACGGCGACACCTGACCTCTACAAACGCTGGGCTGCCTTTGGCCTGCTTTCTACCCACAGCCGCCTGCATGGCAGCAACAGTTACCGAGTGCCGTGGTTGTTCGACGAGGAGTCCGTCGATGTAGTTCGTTACTTTACAAAACTGAAATGCCGCTTGATGCCGTACCTATACTCGATGGCCTGCGAAACTCACCGTACCGGTGTGCCCTGTATGCGTGCAATGGTGCTGGAGTTCCCCGATGACCCCACCTGCGATTCGCTGGATCGCCAGTACATGCTGGGCGATTCGCTGTTGGTCGCACCTATTTTCCATGAGGACGGAACGGTGGAATACTATCTGCCAAAGGGGAAATGGACACATTTGCTTACCAATGAGACCGTCGAAGGCGGCTCATGGAGGCGGGAGCACTATGACTATTTTGGCCTGCCGCTGTTTGTCAGACCGAATACAATACTTGCGCTCGGTAACAACGAGCAGAGGCCCGATTATGATTACTCCAACGGCCTGACACTGGAGGTATTTGAGCTTTCAGATTATGAGCCGGCACAGGCGGAAATCTTTAATCAGGACGGAAGTCCTATGCTGCGGGTTGAGGCGCGCAAAGACGGGAGCCGCGTAACCATTCATTTTGAGGGAAAAGCGACGGGCCTGTGTGTGCGGATGCGGGGCATTTCAAAAGTCAGCGGACTTTCCGGTGCAACAGGGGAAGAAACACAACAAGGTATAATGCTGTTGGTTGATCCGTCTCTCGGAGACGTCACGTTTACAATCGAATAAGATGCAACCGTAAAACAGTGATTAGGGCTTTCGGTCCAAAAGACCGAAAGCCCTTTTTACTGCCGCCAAAATGAGCAAAAAAGCTCCCTGTGATACTTAAAGCAGCCCAGTCAACTGCTAATCAAGTATCCAGGGAGTATGAAGGGGATATGTATTGCTTCGGCAGGGAAGCAGAAGCAATAGTTAATTAAAGGAGGCTTTCAAAAAACTCAAGGATATAATCACCTGAATATGGGAGGTATTCATGACCGTATTCAGGGAAAAACACACGCTGTTTATTTGATGTTATGCCGTTATATGCTGCCATCTGCGAGAAGGGAGGGCAAACCTTGTCCATCAGCGCCGTAGTCCACAAAACATCGCATTTTATATCCTTTGTGCGGTTCTTGAGGTCAATATAGCCAAGCCGGTCAAAGAAGAAATCTTCTTTTCTGTGAAGCGGGTCGCGCTGGCGGAAATACCAGGTTATCTCTTCATAGCAGGGGCAGTCAAAATTAAACTTATAGATACCGCGGAAATCGCATAAAAAAGGATAAACCGGCGCCGCACCTTTAAGGGACGGTACGAGGCTTGCACATGCTACGGTAAGAGCGCCGCCTTGAGACGCACCTGTCGCAAAAACATTGTTTTCATCGACGAAATCGAAACTCATTAAAATTTTTGCAGTCTGCGCCGCGTCAAGGAATACGTTTCTGTAGAACATGTTGTCCGGATTTTCGGATTCAAGGCCTCTTATTATATGTCCGCTCTGTGTGTTGCCTTTTCTGTAAACGCCGTTATCCTCGCTTTCTCCGCCTTGGCCTCGCACATCCATTGCCAAGACGCAGAAGCCCTCTTCGACATAGCCGAGCTTTGACGACCAGTCACCGATATTGGTCCAGTAACCGTGAAACATTGCCACACCTGGCATTTTTCCCTTAATGTTTTTTGGTATAAGCAGCTGGCAGTGGATTTTTGCTCCGCCGGCACCGGTAAAATACAGGTTGTATGCCTTGCAGCCGCGCGGATGGAATTCCGGCTCAGCCAGCTCGTAGCTTATGGGCAGCGCGTTGAGTTCCGCCTTGGCCCTGTCCCAATATGCGTCGTAGTCGGCGGGAGGATCGCCGACGCCGCGGTAGTTTTCAAGATTCTCTATCTGCTCTTTGTAGAGCTTAGATAAGGGGTTTATCTCACTTTCAGAAAAATAAAATTTTCTGTTCAAGCTGATTCCTTCTTCTTGGTATAATATTTTTTGACGACATTGCAGGCCGGTTTTCCAAAGATGCAGTAATCGTCGTTTTCTTTTCCCTTGCTCTCAGGATAAAGCTCGGCAGGCCAATCCCACAGCCCAAATCCCTTAAACCAAGGGTATGGGTCGGTACTATCAAACATTGTTTGATAATACTTCTTCTGTTCAGACAGACTTAAACGCCCTTTATGTTCCCAGTTGTAGGGCTCCATTGCCGAACCCTCACGGGATGGACAGCCAGCCTCCATGAAAAAGAACGGTTTCTTGACTTGCTCAACAAAGCGCGCAATCCTTGAAAGCTGCTCCGGCCATTCGTTGATTGCATAATAGCCGCTGGCTGATACGGCGTCGACCGCGTCCCAAAAGTCTACCTTTTCCTCGCGGTATTTATCAGTGTTGTAGGTAAGATAACCGCTGTAAACTCCGCGGATTTTTTGAAGGAGAGCCCGCCATTCGGCTTCTCTTTTCTCGGTGCCGATCATCTCGCACCCGGCGCAAAACATAAAGCAATGCGTTGATTCGGCTATCCTCGCAAAGTCCAAAATAAATTCTTCATACGAGGCAAACCACTCTTTCCATGCTTGCTCATCGCTGCCCATGTCAATAAAGGCGCGCCATAATCCGCTTTTTATATTGAGAATAGGTTTTAGGATAACACGGAGCCCCAGACTGTGAGACAATTCTATAATACTGACCACTTCTTCGGGACTTACCGTTCCTTCGCCGGTGTAGTCTATCACGGTTGACTTTTCATTCGCCTGATAAGCGGTAGGCGCCAACACTACCGTATCGGCTCCGGTTTTTTTCGCCATAAGTTTCAGCGATTGTTTTGCGCTTTTTGTTTCCCATGCGCCGCGCGGGCTCATAAAGCCCCAGGTTACGCCCTTTATGTAAGAAAACGTATTATATGTACTCATCGCTGTCACCCGGGCAGAGAGAAGAGTTGTTGATTAATTCGTCCATAATCAGATCAAGCTGAGTGAACGCAACGGCGACATAAGTATCCGCGGCGCCGTAATAGATCGCGATTCTGCCGGTTTCTGCGTCCTGGAGAGTTGCGCATGGGAATACGACATTGGGTACAAATCCGCGTGTCTCGTAATCCTTTTCCGGTGTCAGCAGATACTCCTTTGTGCGGTAGAGCACCTTGCTGGGATTGTCAAGGTCAAGGAGGGCCGCGCCGAAGCTGTAAACGAAGCCGTTGCATGTGCCCGAAACGCCGTGATAGAAAAGCAGCCATCCGGCATTTGTTTCAATCGGCGCCGGACCGGCTCCTATTTTAACTCTTTGCCACCAGCCGCCGCCTTTGGTCATTACGCGCCTGTGCCTGCCCCAATAGACGAGGTCGGGGCTTTCGCTTATGAAAATATCGCCGAAAGGAGTATGTCCGCTGTCGCTCGGGCGGCTGAGCATTACATATTTGCCTCCGATTCTGCGGGGGAACAAAACACCGTTGCGGTTGAAGGGAATAAAGGGGTTTTCAAGCCTTGTGAAGGTTTTAAAATCCTCTGTGACGCCAAGTCCCAGAGCCGCTCCGCCAAAATCAGTGCACCAGACGATATAATATTTGTCTTCAATCTTTATCACTCTTGGGTCGTAAGCATATCGGGGTTGAAAAGGATTGCCGTTCTCGTCATACCAGCGGATCTCATCATCGTCAATCTCCCAGGATAAACCGTCGGAGCTTCTGCCTAAGTGCAGCCGAGCTATACCGTCCTTATGGTCAGCCCGGAAAACGCCCATAAAGCCGCCTTTGTACGGAACGACCGCGCTGTTGAACACCCGTGCTGTTTTCGGGGTCGGGTTCCAATCAATAATCGGGTTTGATGTATAGCGCCAGACAGCACTCGTGCAGCCCTTGGGCCTGTCCTGCCAGGGCATTTGGGGCAGCGCCTCACCTATAATCTTGAAGTTTTTCATAAAATCATAACCTTCCCAAAAAAATCGGCAAAAGTTACTTTATTGTTACTTTACAATTATTATACTATGCGGTATCATTATGTCAATAGATTTTTTAATAATTTATCATCAGAATTACTTTGACGGAAAAATGTTGGTAAATTGCGGCATCGTTTAATAAAGCAGGATAGTTTTCGACACTTTATATTCCTGCTATTGACAACGATTTAAATTCAAGTATTATATTTATTGAAATATAACGTTACACCAAAAATCAGATGAGAACAGCAAAAACGATGCCGGGGAAAATCCAAACCGGTATGTTTGTCATAGAATATCAAAATATTAGGAGCCAAAGAGAAGATGAAAAATAGGGTTAGTATGCAGGATATAGCCGACAAAGTCGGAGTTTCAAAGGTCACTGTCTCAAAGGTGCTGAGGGGACAGAGCGACGTTTCTGAGTCGATGCGTGACAAGATACTTGAAACGGCGAAAGAGCTTGGTTATGTCTATAAAGGCAGCACTCAGCAGGAATGTGATATATCTAAAATTATTGTGATGACCCCGGAGCATTTTCTCGGAAGAAGCGACTCTTTTTATATAAAGCTTTTCAAGGTTCTTTCGGAAAAGCTTGACAAGCTCGGCATTGACACAAAACTTGTTATAGTAGACACCGAAAGCGAAAAGGAGTTAATTGTCCCCGACGCGGTAAAAAACCGCGCGGCCGACGGCCTGATCGTATTGGGTCAGTTTTCAAGGAAATATCTCAAGAATCTTGTCAGCTATGAATTGCCGCTTATTTTCTTAGACTTTTATTACGACGGATTCGATGTGCCAAGTATAATTACAGACAACTTTTTTGGAGCCTATGAGATAACAAATGCCCTTATCAAAAAAGGGCACAGAAGAATAGGGTTTGTAGGCAATATAAACTCTACAAGCAGCATACAGGACAGGTATCTCGGCTATTACAAGGCTCTGCTTGAATACAATATACCGCTGAATCCTAAGTGGATTCTGAATGACAGAACAGAAGACGGTATAACCATAGATATAGAACTGCCGGACGAAATGCCGACGGCATTTGTCTGCAACTGCGACGAGATTGCCCTTTCGCTCGTAAATAAACTGAAGCGGCATGGGTACAGAATCCCGGAGGATATCTCGATAGCCGGTTTTGATGATACGGCTCATTCGAAGTTATGTGACCCTCCGATTACCACCGTGCATATAAGCCTGGATGAGATGGCAAATATGGCAATAAGAACGATTATGAAAAAGATAAACAAAAATACGGCAAACAACAATAGGATGTTGGTAAAAGGCAAGATCGTGAACAGGAAGTCACTTGCCGCACCGAGAGATTAAAAATAAAAAGTCAGATAAGCACCAGAATCAAGCGCCGCACTTGAATGTGCGGCGCTTTTTTATCGATAATTATTCGCCCGTCGGATTGCGGTCAGAGAAACTTAAAGATAAAAACCTTATGAGAGGCAATATGAGACTTTAAGATCTGCAGGCATAAAAGCATAAAGCGCAGGCAGACTATAGCGGATGCTGC
Organism: [Clostridium] cellulosi; assembly: GCA_000953215.1. NCBI lineage: Bacteria > Bacillati > Bacillota > Clostridia > Eubacteriales > Oscillospiraceae > Ruminiclostridium > [Clostridium] cellulosi. Next base: position 2,163,253 of record LM995447.1, on the reverse strand, counting down.
AGTATGCGCCTTCCATCTATACCTTTGAGATACCCGCCGACAATATTAGTTATAGATTTGCACATTTTATGAGTTAACATCTTTTATATGATAAATTAAGTAACACTCACATAGTGACGTAAAGTATTTCATAAGCAGGAAAGGAACGACAACCCCACAATTATTGTGCACAATAAACAAAAAGTATTGCAAAAATGCATCAATATGATAAAAAATTGCAGCTACGCCAAGATTATTCTAATAATATTATTGACAAAGCTGCGGAAGTGGGTACAATAATAAGTGTAACGTTACGTTTATATAATTTACTTAACAAGGAGGAAAACGATGAAAAAGCTAATTTGTCTCTTTGTTGCGGCAGCAATGGTTGTTTCCTTTGCAGGCTGCTCAAACAACAAGAAATCGTCCTCTGGCTCAAAGAATTCGAATGTAACGCTTAAGGTTTTGACTCACTGGACAAACCTTACTAAATCCGACGGAAGCGGATGGCTCGATAAGTTTGCGGATAAATTCGAAAAAGAGACCGGAGCTAAAGTAAAGTTTGAGGCAATAACCGACTATGCGACGGAAGTAAAGACACGTCTTTCGAGCGGAAATTACGGCGATGTACTTGATATTCCAACAGGCGTAGCGACATCAGATTTACCCTCGTTTTTCGCCAAAATAGGAAACAGCAATGACGACGATCTTAAAGATTACTACTATACATATGTTGACGGAATTAAGAACAGCGACGGAAGCTATGACGTATATGGTTTAAGCTATGGTCTTAGCATTGTCGGAGCGGTTTACAACAAAGCTGCATTCAAAAAGGCCGGAATAGACGAGTTCCCGACCACGCTTGACGGTCTTTATGATGCCTGCGCAAAGCTTAAAGCAGCCGGCATTGTTCCAGTGGCGATTAATTTCAAGGATAAATGGCCTCTTTCCTCCGCTTTCGATGCAATTCCGCTTTTCGCATCCCACGACGGGAACTGGCAAAATACTGTTTATAAGACCACCGATTTGTTCAGCGCGGATAAGCCGTATGGTGTTTCGCTGAGTATCCTGAACAAGCTTGTAAGCAACAAATGGGTTGAGCCTGACCTTACAACTACAAACTGGGAGCAGTCAAAATCCGACCTCGGCACAGGAAAAGTTGGTATGATGTTCCTCGGCAGCTGGGCGGTTCCTCAGATGGCTGCAGCAGCAACAAACCCGGACGATATCGGTTTTGCTCCGATTCCAACTGACAACACAGGAAAGCTGTATACCTACGCGTCACAGGACTATATGATGGGTATTGCAAAGAATACAAAGTATTATGACCTTGCTAGAAAATATCTCATGGAATTTACGACCTCAGATTTTGCTGGAACTCAGGGCTTTGCACCGATTATCAAGGGGCAGGAGAGTTCAGACAAGGTAATCAAGGACTTCATGGCAACCGGAGTTACTGTGATCATGGGTGAGCCGGGTGAAACAGGAGAAGAAGGCTCAAACATGACCAAAATTGGCAATGAAGCCGGAATAGACTTCTGGGGTGGAATGTATCTTCAGGATGTAGCGATTGCATCCCAGCAGGGTAAATTTGACCAAGTTGTTAAAGAGCTTAACAAGAGATGGAACGAAGCTAAGACAACATGCGGTTTCTGATTAAGGAAGAAAATGTAATATCGGGAGGTGTCCCAGAAGGCTTTTGCATAAAAGTCTCTGAGGCCTCCCTTTTTCTAAAACCGGGCTTTACGTTTTGTGTTAGGTTGTGAGGATATGTTTCGAAATTTAAGCTACAAAGTACAGAAAAGAATAACCATCATATCGTTTCTGATACTTCCTGTTTTATTCCTAATAGTTTTCACATTTATCCCGGCAATGAATATGATTTGGTACAGTTTTACAGACTGGAACGGATATAGCTTGACCAAAAGGTTTATAGGTTTTGCTAACTATAAAAGGATTTTCACAAATCCAGCAAATTTTAAACCTTTATTCAACAGTCTCTATTACTTTTTCGGTGGTCTAATTCAGATAGCGATTGCGTTCTACTTCGCTGTTGTTCTGAACTCAAAGGTTTTTGCAAAGAATGTATTCAAAGGGCTGTTTTTCTTTCCATATCTTATTAACAGTGTTGCTATCTCACTCATTTTTGTATTCTTTTTCCAGCCGCAAGGGACGCTTGATGCAGTACTCAAGCTGTTTGGCATAACGGGGACGCCCCAGTGGCTCGGAAATCCTCATATCGCGAATTATTCATTGGCGGCTACGTCAATTTGGAGATATTTCGGCTACAACTTTATAATATTTCTCGGTGCAATCCAATCAATTCCGGATGACATCATTGAAGCTGCTGTACTCGATGGAGCATCTGCTTGGCAAAGAACCAGATATATTACGATTCCCAGCGTTAAAAATATTATAAAGCTCAATTTAATTCTGAATATTTCCGGAGCCATAAGCGTATTTGAAATACCGTATATTATGACATCGGGAGCTAACGGGACAAACACGTTTGTTATCCAGACGGTAAACACCGCATTTACTCTTCAGCATGTAGGTCTTGCATCCGCAATGGCTGTGGTGGTTTTGATTATCGTTTCCGTAACGACTATACTTTCAAACGTACTTATCAAGGGGGATGATTGATCATGTACGGTAACAAAAACGCTGCGGCCGCGGATAGTTTAGAAAAACGCTATTTAGCTTTGAAGATAAAAAAGATTATATTTGATATTTTAAAGTACTTTACACTGATACTTATGTCTTTGATTTTCATCCTGCCGATTCTAACGATAGTGCTCGGGTCTTTTAAAGACCATACTGAGTTTTATACTATGAGTAAGCTTGCCCTACCCAAAAGTTTTGCAAACATAAGCAACTTCAAAACCGCTTTTATCGATGGGGGCATGCTTAACGGCTTTAAGAATACAGTCATTATCCTCGCGTTTTCCCTGACTGGGTCAATACTCTTTGGCGCAATGGTCGGCTATGTTGTGAGTCGATTTGATTTTTGGGGTAAAAAACTGATTTTGGGACTATTCTTTGCCGCTATGCTTATTCCTATGGTTACGACACAGGTTGCTACATATCAGATTGTGACGCACCTTCACCTCGTTGACACGATATGGTCGGCCATTGTGCTCTATCTTGGCGCAGATGTGATGAGCATTTATATAATGATGCAGTTTGTTGATTGTCTGCCTGTCAGTATTGACGAATCAGCAATGCTAGATGGGGCTTCTTATTTTACGATTTTCTTCAGATGCATACTGCCTAATCTAAAGCCCGCAATCGCAACTATTGCCATTATTAGGGGCGTCGCCATCTATAACGACTTTTATATTCCATTTCTTTATATGCCTGACTCGAACCTTGGTACCATGTCAACGTCGTTGTTCAGGTTCAAGGGTCCGTACGGCAGCTCATGGGAAGTAATTTGCGCAGGCGTAATCCTTGTAATGGTTCCTACGCTTATAGCTTTTCTCGCACTTCAGAAATATATTTACAACGGTTTTACATCAGGTTCGGTAAAAGGCTGAAATTCTGCAATAATGCTGAGATTCGTTAAAAAAGGAATATGCGATATGAATATGATACTTAAAGATGAATTAGAAGATGAGCTGTTTAACAGGCTGGTTCCGTTTTGGAGCGGCTTGCGGGATGACACATACGGTGGGTTTTACAGTTTCGCGGATTTTAACGGAAAGGTTGATAAAAAAGCAGCAAAGGGCTGCATACTAAATTCGCGAATCCTCTGGTTTTTCTCCGCTGTCTATGCTCTGAACAAGGATGAAGCCGCCCTTTCATGCGCGGAACATGCCTTCAGATTCCTCAAGGATAGATTCCTTGACAAGGAAAAAGGAGGCCTATATTGGTCAGTAAATTATGACGGAACGCCGCTTGATGACAGAAAGCATACATATGTGCAGTCATTCGGTATTTACGCGCTTGCTCAATATTCAATCTCGACCGGCGATGCCTTGGCCCGCTCGCTTGCGCTAAGCCTTTTTGAACTTGTCGAGGATAAATGCAGGGACGAAAAGGGCTATCTTGAGGAGTTTGACCGCAGCTGGCGGGTGAAAAACAATGAGATGCTCAGTGAGCACGGCATCAATGCGGCACGCACAATGAATACTCATCTGCATCTGATAGAAGCATATACGACGCTTTACAAGGCGACACATGACAAACGCGTGGGAAGACGACTGGCGTATTTGTTGGACATAGTTAAAACAAAGATTTATGATGAAAAGAAAAGAAGTTTAAAGGTATTCTTTGACGAAGATTTTAACGAAGTGCTTGATATACGCTCATATGGGCATGACATAGAGGCAAGCTGGCTTATCGACCGCGCGACGGAAGCACTTGGAATAGAGCGGCTTCCGCTGACGCTTGCTATCGCCAAAGAAATCTACAAAAGCGCCTATTCATCGGACGGAGTTATAAATGAAACGGTGAAAGGGGTTACTGACAGGCATAAAATCTGGTGGGTTCAGGCGGAAAGCGTAGTAGGATTTTTAAACGCCGGTTTAAAAACCTGCAGTCACAAGTTTCTGGCGGCAGGCGTCAACCTGTGGAATTATATCAGGAACAACGTATTTGACCGCAATACTGGGGAATGGTATTCAGAACTCGATGAGCGGGACAATCCACTTCAAATTCCAGTTGTTTCCTCATGGAAGTGCCCTTATCACAACGGCCGAATGTGCATAGAGGCGCTGAAAATGCTCTCCGGAATGGATTCAGTGTTTAAGACAAAGTACATTAACAGGCTGAACAAATACTGTGCACTGGTCCAGCAGAAGAACAAGCCGGCCGATGATGACAACGGCATATATGTGCGCTATCAAAACCCGGTGCTCACAAGAGAACATGTCCCCCTTGCTTGGCGCTACGACCTTAACGAGAAAAGCAACCCCTTCTTTCAGGAAAGGATGGGCATTAACGCGGTTTTTAATCCGGGCGCAATAGAGTTTGACGGGAAATACTGCCTCGTGGCGAGAGTAGAGGGAGTTGACCGCAAATCCTTCTTCGCCGTGGCGGAAAGCAAAAACGGGATCGACGGGTTCTGCTTCCGCGATTATCCCATTGTTTTGCCGGACTCAGACATTGAGGAGACCAACGTCTATGATATGCGCTTGACTTACCATGAGGACGGCTGGATTTATGGTGTCTACTGCGCGGAGCACAAGGATCCGGACGCGCCGGCCGATGATTTGTCATCAGCGGTGGCGAGGGCGGCGATAGTCCGCACCCATGACCTTGAACACTGGGAGCGGTTGCCTTACCTCAAAACGCCGTCGCCTCAGCAGCGCAATGTCGTGCTGCATCCCGAATTCGTCAACGGGAAGTACTGCTTTTACACCCGGCCTATGGACAGCTTCATTGAGGCTGGGAGCGGAAGCGGCATTTGCATAGGATACTGCGATGATATCACGAACCCGGTCATAGAAAAGGAAAAAGTTTTAAGCCCGCGGAGGTATCATACGATAACCGAGGCTAAAAACGGCGAGGGCTGTGTCCCGATAAAGACACCGCGGGGCTGGATACATATCGCACATGGTGTCCGCGGCACTGCCTCAGGACTCAGGTATGTAATCTATCTGTATGTGACAGCGCTGGATGATGTAGAACGTATAATTGCGGAGCCCGCAGGGTATTTGATTGCGCCTTTCGGCACTGAGAGGGTCGGAGACGTATCGAATGTGGTGTTTACAAACGGCGCCATTGCAAAAGAAAACGGCGACGTTTACATCTACTATGCCTCAAGCGATACAAGAGTCCATGTTGCGGTGACAACAGTGGATAGGTTGCTTGACTATGCCTTTAATACTCCTCCTGACCCGTTGAATTCCGCCGGTTGTGTCAGACAACGCATTGAGCTTATTAAGAAGAATTTAGGTGAAAACTAAATCAAAGGCGGCCAATATTCAAAAGATATTGGCCGCCTTTATATTTGCGCAGATATAACTTAACTGCCTTCCTGCTGACGGGTAAGGCTATGCAGGCTGCGGCTGCTGACATAGGGCGTGAGGGCTTTTGCTAAAACCTGTTTTATCCGCTCACAGGCCTCCTCGGTTTTGCCCTCGCACCTGACAATAAGCTCAGATTCTGTGTCAGACGCGCATACAAGGCCCCAGCCGTCGTCAAAATAAGCGCGGATTCCGTCCGCTTCCACCGTATCGGTGGCCTGCCTGCGCAGCTCAATGCTGACCTTTTGAACGATATCCGATTTTTCATCTTCTTTGCAGGGGATCCTGATTTCCGGCGTCACGAATGTTTTTGGAAGGTCGGACAAAAGCAGACTCAAGGGTTTATTTGCATTGGTCAAAATCCGCAGCAGCCGCGCGGCCGCATAAACCGCGTCGCCATACCCATAGTATTCGTCGGCAAAGAACATATGCCCCGAAATATCCCCTGCAAATGGTGCGTTATGCTCTGTCATTTTGGCCTTTATGGGTGAATAACCGCCCCTGCAGAATATTGGCCTGCCGCCGAGCCGTATTATTTCATGAATCAGTTTTTCTGAAGATTCGACATCAACAATGACATCGGCGTGGGGATGGCGGGGCAGGATCTCCCTGCAGAACAGTATCATCAGGTCATCGCCCCAGATGATATTGCCAGTTTCATCGACGACCCCGAGCCGGTCCCCGTCAATGTCGAAGCTGAGCCCTAAATCCGCATGATGTTCCTTTACAGTGTCTATCAGTAACTTCATGTTTTCAGCCCGGGCCGGACCAGATAGATAATTTGGAAATGAGGCGTTTGAATCACATGACAGCGGAACGATGCTACAGCCGAGCTTCTTCAATATTGCGGGGGCGCAGAGGCCGGTGGCGCCGCTCCCACAGTCGACAGCCACTTTTACCTTGTGCCTGCCGAGTTTTATCCTCTTTGCAATCATATTTATATAATCATTTACCGGAGAGCGGAATTTATAGCTGCCTTTTCCGAGCTCAAAGGCACCCTTTTCCGCGAGAAGGCGTATTTTCTGCAGCTCGGGACCGTACAACATTCTGCCCCCGTACAGAATTTTAAAACCGTTGTATTTCTCAGAATTACGGCTCGCCGTCACCATAATTCCGGCGCTGACGCCAAAGTCTATGCCTGCATAGTAAAATATAGGGCTTGTTACAGTGCCGATATTTATGACGTCAATGCCTGCGGAACGGAGCCCTCTTATAATACAGAGCTTCAAATCAGGCGAGAACTTTCGGTTGTCACTGCCCACTATGGCATTTTTCTCACCTTTTTGCCTTAGGAAAGTCCCGAAAGCCTTCCCAATCAGCTCGGCTTCATCCTTTGTTAAATCCTCTCCATAAATACCGTGTATATCGTAGGGCTTCACAATCCTTTTTAAATTGATCATTGTTAAATCTCCAATATCAAAAGTAAGATACGCTAAAAACTTGCCACTTGGTTTTGAATAAACGGGTTTACCGCATAATACGAGTCCCGTCCAGTCTGGCATTTCTTCTATTAAACATGATATTCGGACAACGTCTTTTTGCTATTTCAACATAATGCGCCAAATATAGGGTATACCGGTGATTAATCGGCATGCCCTTTCATTTTTTGTATAGATTACAGGGCAAAAAATATCACGCGACATATTATGAAGTATAGTCATACAGGCAAATTTCGGATTGCCGGTATTCTATTATTTCGGGCTGGAGCGTGATGAATTTGGATAGATTCGCGGTTATTATGGCGGGCGGTGCCGGCTCAAGGTTGTGGCCTCTCTCAAGGGAAAGCAGGCCCAAGCAGTTTATAGAGCTCTGTGACGGCAAGTGCATGCTGCTTCAAACCATTGACCGGATAAGGGAGATTGTACCTTACGACAAGTGTTTCATTATTACAAACAAGAAGCTTTTCGATATAACGAGAAAAACAGTGGAGGATATTATCCCTGTTTCAAATATAATTTTGGAGCCTATGCGCAAAAATACAGCCGCGTGTATCGCTTATGCCGCTATGATTCTAAAAGAAAAGGCGGGACAGGGCGTATTGTGCTTTATTCCGGCGGACGGCTATGTGGGCGACGAAAACAGCTACAGAGCTGCGGTCATGCAGGCCTGCCGGGCGGCGGAAGAGACCAATAATCTCGTGGTTATCGGCATAACACCAACCTACCCGTCAACCGGATACGGCTATATTCACATAGCAAGCGAAAAAGCCGAAAACGGCGCTTATAAAGTAGAGCGGTTTGTAGAAAAGCCGGACCTTGCCACCGCAGAAAGGTATATGAAGTCCGGGGATTATCTGTGGAACAGCGGTATCCTCGTCGGTACAGCGGAGGCTATTCTTAAGAACGTAAAGAAGTATCTTCCCAATCACTTTGACAGTCTTTCCAGAGCGGTTAAGGCTGAGAATAATGGACAGCTGCCGCTGGCTATTGAAAACGCTTACAATATGCTTGAAAACATATCCTTTGACAACGGGGTTTTGGAAAAATGCAGTGCCATATCTGCAGTAAAGGGGCGATTTGACTGGGACGACATCGGCAGCCTCGGCGCCCTGCCGAGGGTATTGGGCACCGACAAAGACGGCAACGCTATAAAGGGGAATTATGTCGGCATAGACACATCAAATACGATTATCTGCGGCAACGATATGCTGGTCGCGGCGGTGGGTGTAAACAATATGGTAATCGCCGTAACGCAGGACGCTGTTCTTGTATGCCCCAAGGACAGGGTACAGGATGTAAAGGCGCTGGTGGGGCGGCTGAAAGAAAAGGGCCTTGAGCGGTATCTGTAGGAAAGTATGACCGCAGGATTGCGCAGAACCCCTTCATCACAAATTCCTACAAACTCAATATTATGTTATAAGGCAGGTTTTTATGAAGGGGATGGTGTGGTGGAAAACTGCAGGTTTATAGATTTATACGCAATGATGCTGAAAATCCGGCTGGTTGAGCGAAGGATTGAGGCGGAATATAAATATGATGAGATAAAAACGCCGATTCACTTGTCGATTGGTCAGGAAGCGGTTGCCGTCGGCATCTGCTGCCAACTGAGAAAGGACGACTATGTTTTCGGGACGCACCGCAGTCATGCGCAGTATCTCGCCAAAGGCGGCGATTTGAAGAGCATGATTGCCGAGCTGTACCTAAGAAAAACTGGGTGCTCCCGCGGGAGAGGCGGCTCAATGCACCTGGTGGCTCCCGAGGTTGGCATATTCGGGTCAACCGCGATAGTGGGCGGGGATATCCCTCTGGGTACAGGGACGGCACTCGCCTCAAAATTGCAGCACAACGACCGGGTAACCGCAGTTTTCTTCGGAGACGGCGCAGTGGATGAGGGCACATTCCATGAGAGCCTGAATTTCGCTTCGCTGAAGAAGCTTCCGGTAATCTATATATGTGAAAACAACCTCTACGCAATAAATTCTAAGGTAACGGCGCGCCATTCTGGAGACGGCATTTACCGCTGGGCGCAAAGCTATAACATGCCAAGCTGGCAGATTGACGGAAACGACGTAATCAAGGTAATGGAAATCGGTAAAAAGGCCATTGAAAACTGCAGAAAAGGAAATGGGCCGACGTTTATCGAATGCCTCACCTACAGGTGGAAAGGGCATATCGGTACAGTCGACGACCTCGGAAAGGGGTATAGGCCTAAGGAAGAATATGATTACTGGGTTTCAAAGTGCCCGATTAAATGGTTCGGGGATTATCTGAGGTCAAAAGGCATATTGGATGACGAAACAGACAAACGGATTCACGATGAAATAAACGCCGAGATTGAGGAGGCGTTTGAATTTGCCCAAAGCTCACCAAAGCCTGAGCCGAAGGAATTAGAGGAGTCTGTTTACGCTAAATAAAGCAATTCAATTATATGAAAAAGGGGATTCGCTATGCCTTGGACAACAGTTCAAGTTGAAAAGTTAGGAGAGTTTTATATAAAAGGCGACTCGGATTCAGACAGGGTTATCTCATATAAGGACGCACTATATGAAGCGACCGACCAGGCCCTTGCCAGAGACCCCAGGGTTTTTGTATTGGGAGAGGGAGTCGATGACCCGGCCGGGGTTTTCGGCACCACCAAGGGGCTGCAAGAGAAATACGGGAAGGAGCGGGTTTTTGATACCCCTATCTGTGAGAACTCGCTGACCGGATTTGCCGCCGGCGCGGCCATGGCGGGGCTAAGGCCGATATTGGTTCACAGCAGGATGGATTTTCTGGTGCTGTCGTTAGACCAACTGACCAACCATGCGAGCAAGTGGCATTATATGTTCGGCGGCAGGGTCAATGTCCCGATGGTAGTGCGGACCATCAGCGCCCGCGGCTGGGGGTCAGGTGCCCAACATTCCCAGTGCGTTCAGGGTATGCTGATGAACACGCCGGGGCTTAAAATCGCCGCGCCCGCGACGCCCTATGACGCAAAGGGGCTGCTGATTTCAAGTATCGCGGATAACGGGCCTGTGCTTTTTGTCGAGCATAGATGGCTATACAAAACCACCGGCGGCGTACCGGAAAGCCTGTACGCCATACCTTTCGGCAAAGGCGCCATAAGGAGAAAAGGCACCGATATCACGATTGTCGCCGTCTCGTATATGGTGGTAGAGGCGATGAAGGCGGCGGAAAAACTGCAGGCTCAAGGGATATCCGCCGAGATTGTTGACCCGAGAACCATAAAGCCGATTGACGAGGATATTATTTGTGAATCCGTCGCCAAAACCGGACGGCTCCTTATAACAGATACAGGCTGCAAAACCGGCGGCGTTGCCGCGGAGATAGCCGCAATTGTCGGTGAAAAGGCGTTTCATCATCTAAAAGCGCCGATAGTCAGGGTATGCTGCCCGGATACGCCCACACCTGCCAGCGACGTTTTGGAAAAGGCGTACTATCCGAGCGCAGATACCATATGCCAGCGGGCCGCAGACCTTGTGAAACAGTAAGGGGCGTTGTTATGGACAGAATCATTAAAGAGGACTGCCTTGAGTATCTAAAGAAGATTGATTTGTCGCCGCTTAAAGGTAAAACAGTCTTTATTACCGGCGCCAACGGGCTGATTGGAACATATATTATCTATATGCTCCACCTTGCGAATCTGACTCAGGACGCGGGTATAAATATTGTCGCCACAAGCAGGAACGCCCCCTGCAGCAAGCTGTCCGATATATTCAGCGGCCGCTACACTTTTATATCGGCGGACCTTGCCAAAGACGGCGTTCCGGAGCTTCCGTTCAAAACCGATTATATTATCCACGGGGCGACCTATGCCCAGCCGGCGACGTTTATAAAAAAGTACAGGGAGACTATCCTCCTAAACACAGCGGTTACTGAAAGTCTGCTGAAGAAAGCGAAAGATGACGGGGCAAGCTTCCTTTTCTTAAGCTCTTCCGAGGTTTACGGCAACCCGGACAAGGCGCATATACCGACGCCGGAGGATTACCCGGGGCTTTGCACGCCGGTGAGCGTGCGGGCGGTCTATTCGGAGGCAAAGCGCCTCGGGGAAACCATCTGCTTCTGCTATCGCAATTTTGAAGATTTAGATGTAAAGATAGCCCGTATCTCAATGACCTACGGGCCGGGGGTTACCATCAATGACAAGCGCGTTTTGGGTGAATTCATGCGCCAGGCGCTCTTTGACCATAAGATTAAGATGATAGATGACGGCAGAAAGGAGCGGCCGTTCTGCTACATTGCCGACTCTGTGATTATGCTGCTGAATATACTCCTTTACGGCAAAGACTTTGTCTATAACGTCGGCATTAATGAGAGGATATCCATAAGGCAATTGGCAGAGGAGATATGCCGCCAAACCGGCAGCAGCCTTGAAATTGAACAGCGTAAAACGCCGACCGGCCGCAATATAGAAGAATCGCCGGAATGTGTTCAGCTTGATGTTTCCAAAGCGTGCTCTGAATTTGGCATAACCAGCTTTAAGCCCTTCAGTGAGGGACTTAAACGGACAATAGAGTGGAACATGCTCAACTTAAAATAATGCAATTTTCGCGCAGGAAACTGCGGAGACGTTGTCTCACAGAGCTTCCTGCCTTTTTTGTTTTACACCAAAAGCCTGTCACAGTCATATTATAATGTGATATTTGTTTTTTATTGGAGTGATAAAAACAATGCCCAGCGACAAATTTCTACTCATAAAAGCCTGGAGCTATATTTTGTGGAATGACGTTGAACATGTTTTATCCCAGCTTCTTATTGCCGAGCTTACTGGCAGGACGCCAGTAGTATATTGGCCGACGTATTGCCTGCATAACGGTTTTATCAATACAAACGGGTTTGAACTGTATTTTGAGCCTGTTTCAGAATATTCGATATTTGATGTTGCCAAGTCTGAATACACCTATTACCCGCCGGTATGGGACGAAGATAATCTGCTGATGGATGACCCAGACAGGGATAAGTTGGTGTACAGAAATATTGGCGATATATTGAGCAGAAAAGAGAATGTCGTGGTCGGCGATGTCTATTTTGATTTATATGACCTGATTCCTTATATAAAAAAGGATAATCCGGCGTACGGGATGACAGTAAACCAAATCTACAGTTATCTGTTTCACAAATATATACGGTTAAAACAGGATATAATCGCCGAAATCAATGGTTTTTACAGGTCATGGCTCAGCGATGAAGGCCCTGTTTTGGCTGTTCATGTGTGCGCACCGGAAAAGGATTATGAGTATAACGCCGAAAGCGGAAGAGTAGAAGGCTCAAGGTTTTACCCAAAAGGTTATCAAAACAGCAAAGATGATAAGCTTCAGACACGGTTTAAAATTCCCCTGTTTTGGCGCAAACGCGAGATTTTGAAAGCGAACGCACCGTATCACGGGGAAATTAAAAAATATGTCGACAAGTATGATATCAAAAAGATATTCCTCGTTACAAACAGCCAAGCGGTTTTGAATGAATACAAGCAGAAATACGGTTCTATGATTGTGGCAACCAAATCTAAGAGAGCCGAGGAGGACGAGAAGGTCAAGTATCTTGACAGCTATATCGTAAAAAGGCGGGCCGGGATCGATATCCTGAAAGATACCTATCTCGCGTCAATGTGCGACTTCTTTATCGGGAATGATTTCTCGAGCTTATCTCATGCAGTAACAATTATGAAAGATTGGCCGGAAGGCAACGCAAAGCTGCTTTATTGGGAATACCGCAGAAAGAAATACCCGATTAACGCGGACATTATAACAATTCAGAAAAGGAACAGTCCTTTTGCCAAAGCCAAAAAGCTGTTTAATAAGCTTTTAAAACGGTAATACGGAACTATCCTTTCTTGAGGTGCTGAAATTATGAATGAACGGTTTTTATTGATAAAATCATGGGGCTGCGGTTTCTGGTCAGATGTTGACCATGTGATGGGGCAGCTTCTCGCGGCTCAGATAACACGCAGAATCCCGGTTGTATACTGGGGCACAAACAGCCTTTATTCCGAATCCTTTACTACAAACGCCTTCGACCTATATTTTGAACCGGTGTCTGAATACACTATCCACGATATTGCGAAACCGGAATATACTTTCTATCCCCCGATTTGGAACTCAAAAAACATTATGGTGGAGGACCTCGACAAGATAGCGTGGACCTATAGGGATCTGGGCGATATGTTGGCAAGCGACGCTAATGTGGTGGTAAGCGACGTTCACTATTTTATACGGCCGATGATCCCGTATATCCCGGCGGAACACTGGGCGTACGGCATGACGGCGCATGAAATCTACCGCTGCCTTTTCAATATTTATTTGAAACTAAAGCCTGATATACAGCAAGAGATAGACGAATTTTATGACCAGAATATGAAAGGCAAAGGCCCGCTGCTGGGAGTCCATATCCGCGGCGGCGACAAGGTTCGGGAGGTAGAAAAGCTCTCTAACTTAAATAAGAGATATCAGACGGAAATAGACAAATATATAAGCAAATTCGGCATCAAGAAGATATTGCTCTTGACGGACTGCGAGGAGATATTGGAGCATTTCAAGAAGCTCTACGGCTCAATGCTTGTGTTTACTGACTGCAGGAGGGGAAAGCTGGCCGATACCAGAAACGCCGCCCATCTGCAGAACTACAGCAACAAACGGAGAAAAGGCATTGAGATTATAAAAGACACTTATCTTGGGGCAAGATGTGATTATTTCATTGGAAACGGGTATTCCAATGTTTCTTATACAGTAAAGCGGTTAAAGGACTGGCCCGATGAGCATATGACCCTTTTCTACCGTAGTTTAAAACAGGAAAAGCGCATGGCCAGAAAGAGGAAGAGAAAAGCAGCGGCAGTACGGGCCGCTTGGGCGAAAAACCATAAAATCGAGTATCCGGAATTCTACGGAGGTGTCAATACCTATGCCGACTAATAAATTTCTGTTGATCAAGGCTCTCGGACGCAGTATATGGAAAGATGTGGACCATGTAATATGCCAAATCTATGCCGCTGAGCTGACGGGACGGACCCCAGTCGTATACTGGGGCATGGAAAGCATGTATAGCACGTCAATAGATACAAATGCTTTCGAAGTATTCTTTGAACCTGTGTCGGAATATACGGTGGACGATGTAATCCGTCCTGAATTCACCTATTATCCCCCTGTTTGGAAATATGAAAATGTCATGGCGGAAGACACTGACAGACTGAAGATGGAAGGCCGCGATCTGAAGAGCATGATGGAAAGCGACGCGAATGTCGTCGTAAGCGACGTCTATTATCCCTTGAGGGCGCTTTTACCCTGGTCCACAAGTGCTCATTGGTCATATGGCATGACACCCTGTCAGATCTACCGCAGGCTGTTTAAAAAATATCTCAAGCCGAAGCCCGAGATAAAGAGGGAGATCAAGAAATTCATCAATACCCACCCTGACTTTAGGGACGAACGGCCGATTATCGGCGTCCATGTGCGGGAAGACGCCATAGTCACTGAGGTGGCGCAGTTATACGATTTGAACGAGTATTATAAGCCCCATGTATGGGACTTTATAAGCCGGTTCAATATACGGCATGTTTTCCTTATTACCGACTCCAATAAAATCTTCAGGCAGTACAAAAAGCTCTATGGCAAAAACGATATGATGATCTATCCCGAAAGCAAGAAAATCAAATTTGCGGAGCGGATTCCGACCTGCCTGCTGGACTATCCCAATAAGCGCCATAAGGGAGTTGAGATGCAAAAGGATACGATTGAAATTATCAAGGACACCTACCTGGCCGCCCAATGCGATTTCTTTATTGGCAACGGATATTCGAGCCTTTCAAATACCGTAATGCGCCTTAAAGATTGGCCTGAGACAAATATAAAGCTGCTGTACTGAGGAATTAGCTTATTTTTCAACAAGTAGGGTGATATGACAATGGCTGATAAGCTGGCAAAGTACGTTGAATATGTCAAAAGAAAGTTTCCGCAGATACAAGTCACGAATGTTGGGTTCAACCTGACGGATGGAAATCACAGTGATGTTGTCATTATAAACGATGAGCATATTTTTAAATTCGCAAAATACGACTGGACGGCCTGTTATCTGGCAAACCAATGCAAAATAACCTCGTTTGTGAGCGAGTATATTGATACCCGCCTGCCGAAAATGGAATTGATTGAGGACAGCGCGGTTAAATGTGATTTTATTAAAGGGGCGCCGCTCACACGCGACCAGATACTGAAACTTAGCATCGGTGACCAGAACCATATCGCAAGGCAGATAGGCAGCTTTTTGCGTCAGCTTCACGCAGTGCCTCTTAAGGCGGCAAAGTTCTATAAAATCGGCGATGCGCAGGTGGATATTACAAAAGAAAATGTCTTGTCCGAGATAAGGGATATAAAGCGAAAAATATATCCCTACTGCGACAGCCTGTCTCAAAAGACAATTGACGAAAACCTTGAGGTTGTCCTTAGCGACAAGAACTTCCTTAAATATACCCCTGCCGTCATACATGCCAACCCCAACCCCGCGGCCTTTATCTTCGATAAAGAGACGAAAAAGTTAAACGGAGTCATAGGATTTGGCTTTTCCGGCATAGGCGACCCGGCATATGACCTCGGCGTCATCCTCGAATGTTACGGAGAGGTATTCTTAAAGCGTGTCGCCAAGTATTACGGCGACATGTCGAATCTTATCAGCAGGGCCAGGTTCTATGCTTATTTTAATGGCCTGATGTGGGCAAAGAGGACGGCAGATATGATAACCACCAGGGACTTTTCAAAATTCAGGTTCTATCAATGCGCAAAGGACTGCATGCCGGTGGGGAGCCCGTGGTAAAACCGGAGCGGAACCATAACAAGGCGGCGCCCCGCGGCATATGATAACAGCAAAGTGGCGTAAAACAATAAATTAAGGAATAGTGAGGCTGCTATGAAAAAAGCATTGATAACAGGTATAACCGGACAGGATGGGTCCTATCTGACGGAATTGCTGCTTAAAAAAGGGTATGAAGTCCATGGGATAGTCCGCAGAAGCAGCAATGTAAATACCCAGAGAATTGAACATCTGCTCGCGGACGATTCCATCAGAGACAAAAAGCTGTTTTTGCATTACGGTGATTTAAACGACAGCGGCAGTTTAAGCAGGCTGCTGTATCAGATACAGCCGTCTGAAGTATATAATCTCGCCGCGCAGAGCGACGTTAAAATCTCCTTTGATATACCGGAATATACGTCCGACGTTAATGCGCTCGGCACACTGAGGCTGCTCGGGAGCATAAAAGAGGTTGACCCGAGTATCAAATACTATCAGGCGTCCTCCAGCGAGCTGTTTGGAAAGGTGCGGGAAACGCCCCAGACTGAAAATACTCCCTTTTACCCGAGAAGCCCTTATGCCGCAGCGAAACTTTATGCCTATTGGATAACCGTAAATTACAGAGAAGCATATGGCATGTTTGCCTGCAACGGTATCTTGTTTAACCACGAATCGCCCAGAAGAGGCGAAAATTTCGTGACGAGAAAGATTACAAAGGGCATTTCGAATATATTGAAGGGCAAGCAGGATAAACTTATTCTCGGCAACCTCGACGCAAAACGCGACTGGGGTTACGCCGGGGATTATGTTGAGGCCATGTGGCTTATACTTCAGCAGGAAAAACCCGACGACTATGTTGTTGCCACCGGTGAGACCCATACGGTAAGGGAATTCTGTGAGCTCGCCTTTAAGTGTGTGGGTATTGATATCGCCTGGGAAGGCAGCGGCTTGAATGAAATCGGGGTGGACAGCAGAACAGGAAAACAGCTTATAGGGATAAGCGAGCGGTATTTCAGGCCGAGTGAAGTGGATCTGCTGCTCGGCAATGCGAAAAAAGCCCGCGAAAAGCTCGGATGGTCGCCGAAAGTATCCTTTGAGGAGCTTGTGAAAATTATGGTGAATGCAGATTTGAATCCTTGAATTTATGAGGTGAGCGTATTGGATAAAGGGAGCAAAATTTATGTAGCGGGCCATACCGGAATGGTCGGTTCTGCGATTGTCAGAAGCCTTGTCCGGCAGGGATATACGAATATCGTTTCGGCCACGCATAAGGAGCTTGATTTGACCAATCAGGCCCAGACCGAAGCCTTCTTCGAGCGGGAAAAACCTGAATATGTGTTTCTTGCCGCGGCTAAAGTCGGCGGAATTCATGCCAACGATACTTATCCCGCGGATTTTATTATGGAAAATATGGCAATCCAGTGCAACGTGTTAAGAAGCGCCTTTAAGAACCATGTCCGAAAACTGATGCTCCTCGGAAGCTCCTGTATTTATCCCAAAAAGTGCCCGCAGCCTATTAAAGAGGAGTACCTGCTGACCGGCGAACTGGAGCCGACAAATGAGGCTTACGCCCTTGCCAAGATTTCAGGCATTAAAATGTGCCAGTCCTACAATAAACAATACGGGACAAAATATATCAGCGTCATGCCCGCCAGCCTTTATGGCGTAAACGACAGGTTCGATATTGAGAATTCCCACGTCATTCCCTCAATGATAATCAAGTTCCACAAGGCAAAGGTAAATAACAGCCCCGTCGTTGAGCTTTGGGGAACGGGTACGCCGCTCAGGGAATTTCTCTATGTAGACGATATGGCGGATGCCTGCGTATATCTGATGAACAACTATGAGGGCAACGAGTTTATCAATATCGGCTCCGGTCAGGAGATAAGCATTCGGGAACTGGCGGAAAAGATTAAAAAGGTCGTTGGATATGAAGGCAAAATCGTATTCGATTCGAGCAAACCCGACGGCACTCCGAGAAGGGTATTGGACAATACCAAAATCTTTAAAACCGGATGGAAGCCGAAAGTCTCGCTGGACGAGGGCTTAGAAAGGGAATACAAGTACTACTTAGATAATATAGTGGGTTCGCATTAAAACGTATTGCATAAGCAAATTTTATGCCGGAAAAAAGCTTCCCGGCCGGCCTTTGCGCAGATGCCGGTCAGGAGGCTTTATTCCGGCGTTTTGTAACAGCGGTGAAGTAAATAATACATAGAGTTGTATACGCGGGAGAGGGAAGCGTTCCAAAATCAGGTACATCAGGGTGCCAGTTGCTTAATAATATCCAACTGGGCTTGCAGGAGCGATTCTGATTTCGCCTTGAAACTGTAGATCTCGTTCTTTGCCGTTTCGTATGCCATCTTAATCTTGTTGGCTTCGAGGTTGGCGTCATTGATTATCTTCTGCGCCGATTTCTCAGCTTCGCTGATTATGCCCTGGGCTTTTTCGGCGGCGCTGTTTTTGATTTCGTCGCTTGTCTGCTGGGCAAGCATCAGGCACTGCTGCATTGCCTCTTCTATAGCCTTATAACGCTTTAGTTCTTCTTTCAATTTCAGGTTTTCCTCTTCTATAGATTTATACTGCTCCAGCTTATCACTCAGTTCTAACTGCTCGTCCCTTAATTTGTCTATCTCTTCAATATATGATCTTATGTCTTCTTTTAATTTGCAAAACTCTCTCTCAACCTGACTTCTTTCATAACCAAAAAATGCTTTGCGGAAGGTATGCGTATTTGACTTTCTGTCGTTTAGGCCCATATATCTATTCCTCCCTTCAGCGGCGAGCTTTAAAACCTACTCTAAATAATATTCCTTAAACTGGCATTTGATTATCCTTTTATTCATCAACGGGGTAATTTTAGCCG
Organism: [Clostridium] cellulosi; assembly: GCA_000953215.1. NCBI lineage: Bacteria > Bacillati > Bacillota > Clostridia > Eubacteriales > Oscillospiraceae > Ruminiclostridium > [Clostridium] cellulosi. Next base: position 2,144,225 of record LM995447.1, on the reverse strand, counting down.
GGCTGCTGATGACGGGGAGAGTTGTGGCTTGGGTATATCGGGCAAGTTGATATTTGAAAGGGCATATGATACTATAATTGTAATAATATGTCGCTCCCCACGCGGGAGCGTGGATTGAAATCAATTTGTAGAACGGATAAAGATATTCGGGTAACGATTGTCGCTCCCCACGCGGGAGCAGAAAAAAGACCTCCAAGCCTTATACTTTTCTTTTTTAAAAGCCAGTATAAAGTTTTTCTGCCAAATCAGCTTTAATTTTGTTTATTGTTTTCCGGGTGATAAGGAATGTATAAATGCTATTTGTGACAAAAAAAGTCGTAAAATGGTTTACTTTTTATGCTATTGATACTAAAATGTAGGTGAATAATAGATAGGTGGTCATTAATATGGTGAGTCCTGAAAAATATTATGCCCATACAAAGACCGACCCGAAAACCAATGAGGTGCTGGATCAAACCGAGTGGCAATTGCTTACGGAACATCTGAAGAATGTTGCAGAGCGTGCGAGGGAATTCGCGGACCCTTTTAACAGCGGTGAAATAGCATGGCTGTGCGGCCTGCTCCACGACATAGGGAAATACACTGCCAAATTTCAAAGGCGGTTGAGAGAGGGCGGAAATCTGGTTGACCACTCAACAGCCGGTGCGGTTGAGGCAAACAAGCTGTACGGCGATCTTGGATTTCTGCTCGGCTATTGCATCGCGGGGCATCATTCCGGATTGCCTGACGGAGGAAAAAACGCCGATACGCAGGATGACGCGACACTGCGCGGCCGGCTGAAGAAGCAGATTGAAAACTATGAGCATTATAAAGAAGAGATTAATCCTATTATAAGCCCTGACTGCAGAATTCCTATACGGCCCTTATATAAAATCGGGTTCTCGCTGGCGTTTTATCTCCGTATGCTTTACTCATGTCTGGTGGATGCCGATTTTCTGGATACTGAAAGGTCCATGAACGGAGATGTCGACCGCAAAATCGGAGAGAGTATTCAGGCACTTTATGAAAAGTTAGAGCAGTTTCTGCCGAAATTCGCTAAATCAGATACGCCAATAAATAAAAAGAGGACACATATTTTGAATACATGCCTGCAAAAAGCGGAGATGGATAAGGGAGCTTATACGCTTACTGTGCCCACCGGCGGCGGCAAGACCATAGCGTCTCTGGCATTTGCACTAAGGCATGCGAAAATACATAAGCTGCAGCGGATTATTTATGTGATACCGTACAATTCAATCATTGAGCAGAATGCAGCTGTATTTAAAGGTATATTGGGTGAAGAAAACGTGCTGGAACACCATTCAAATTTCAACTACGATGATTCCAGCGAGATGTTAACTCGTCAGAGGCTTGCTACTGAAAATTGGGACATGCCGGTAATAGTAACCACGACGGTGCAGTTTTTTGAGTCGTTATTTGGCAACCGCCCGTCGAAATGCCGCAAACTCCATAATATAGTCAACAGCGTGATTGTTTTTGATGAAGCACAGATGATTCCGCTGCCGTATTTGCAGCCATGCGTGCGGGCTATAGCCGAGCTCGTTTATAACTACGGTTGTACGGCGGTTTTATGCAGTGCTACACAGCCCGCGCTGGACAGTTTCTTCCCAAAGGAACTTGAAGTAAAAGAAATATGCGAGGACAAAAAGGAACTGTACGAATTTTTCAGGCGCACTACATTACAATTTGTGGGGCCTCTTTCGGATGAAGAACTGGCTGCAAAGCTGAATACTTATAATCAAGTTTTGTGTATTGTCAGAACAAGAAAACAAGCGCAGGCCGTTTTCAATCTATTGAATAAAGAAGGTGCCTTCCATCTTTCTACGATGATGTATCCGAAACACCGTTCACAGACATTAGAAAGAATAAAGTGCCGGCTTGACCATAAGCTGCCTTGCCGGGTTGTGGCGACAAGCCTTGTTGAAGCAGGTGTCGATTTGGATTTTCCGGTCGTATATCGTGCAGCGGCGGGGCTTGATTCCGATATACAGGCGGCCGGCCGCTGCAATCGTGAGGGCAAAAACGGTATAAGCCCGGTTTATATCTTTGAACCAGAGGGGAAATACCAGCATAATTCGGATGAGCAGAGACGATGGGAGGCGTTTGCTGACTCTGTTGCAAAACAGTTTAAAGAAGACCCGATGTCGCCTGAGGCTATCACTGCATATTTTACGCAGCTATATTACGCCGAGGACAAGGGGCTTGACGCTAAAAGTGTCATAAAACGCTTTGAAGACGGCTACGAAAAGGATCTTAGCTTCCCATTCGCAGAGGTTGCACAGAAATTCAAGCTAATCGACGATAAGGAAACGAGGACAGTGTTAATACCGGATTGCGATGAGGCAAAAGAACTTGCGGACAAACTGCGCGAAGGGCAGCATAGCAGGCAGCTTTTGCGTAAAGTTCAGCAATACAGTGTCAATATCTATGAGAATCATTATCGTGCATTGTACGATGCCGGATGTATTTCCGCTGTCGACAGTGAGATTGCTGTGCTGACCGATGATCATAAATACAGTAGGGAAACTGGTCTTGACGCGAGCGTCGATACTGGTGTGGGATTTTTTGTGTGATAAAATGCAGAGCAGGACGAAAGTCCTGCTCTGCTGAATGCTTTTTATAGATATCAATACCTATATTTCAACCCACAAATCTCGGTTAGCGAGATTTGACCTGTACTAATTATTATGAGCGAATCAGAAAAACATTCATAAACCAGTCGCTTATTACATAAACGTATAACAAATGCTTAGATTTCAATACCTATGAAATGGGGTGAAAGAAATTAAAAATAGAATTCAGACGGAGGTGACACAAGCAAAAAGCATTTTATAAAAAATTACAAAAGAAAGGAGAAGTGTGAAGTGGGATATGGAATCAAGATTGAGGTATGGGGCGATTATGCTCTTTTTACAAGGCCCGAAATGAAGGTTGAACGCGTCAGCTATGATGTTATTACGCCTTCCGCGGCACGAGGGCTTATTGAAGCCATATATTATAAACCTGCCATCAGATGGTTTATAGACAAAATAGTAGTCTGCAATCCCATCAAGTTTACAAACATCCGACGCAATGAAGTAAAGTCCAAAATTTCAGCAAGGAATGCAAAATCCGCCATGAACGGCACAGGGCGGATAAGCCCAATTTACACCCCGATTGATATTCAGCAGCGGGCGTCGCTGGTACTCAAAAATGTACGGTACATAATCGAGGCACATTTTGAGATGACTTCAAAGGCGGGTGAGAAAGATACGCCCGAAAAGCACTACAGCATTGTAATGCGCAGGCTTCAAAACGGGCAGTGTTTTCATCAGCCGTGTTTCGGATGCCGCGAGTTTCCGGCGAATTTTAGAGTTTTCGAGGGCGATCCGGATAAAGAGGGCATACAAGAAAGCCGCGACCTGGGATTTATGCTTTTTGACATGGATTATTCCGATCCGCGTAACATAAAGCCTTTGTTTTTCCGCGCGTCGATGAAAAATGGAGTTATTGACCTCAGAGACTGTGAGGTGGTTCAATGATACTCCAATCGCTGTACGAATATTATGAAATATTGGTCAAGGCCGGTGAAGTGCCGCACCCGGGTTACGTCATAGCCAATGTTTCATATGCATTGAATCTTTCGCCGCAGGGAGAACTGCTCAATGTCATACCTTTAAAGCAGTCGGTCACGCGAGGCAAAAAGACTGTTGAAGTGCCGCGCCCGATGGAAGTCCCCGAACAGGAAAATAAGACGTCGGGCATTAAACCTAATTTTCTTTGTGAAAATTCCAGTTATGTTTTAGGCGTCGATGCGAAAGGCAAACCTGAACGAGTAAAAAAGTGTTTTTCCGCCTTTGCAGAATTACATCACCGAATACTTGATGGCGTGGACAGCATACCAGCAAAAGCCGTACTTGCGTTTATTGACAGCTGGCAGCCAGAAAAAGCACAGAAATGTGAGGCGCTCAAGAACTTTTATAACGATATAATTGCCGGCGCTAATATAGTTTTCATGATACAAGGCATCGGATACGCACACCAAGACAAGGCAATAAGAACCGCTTGGGAAAACTACCGTTCAAAGAATTCAAGCAAGGTTTATATGCAGTGCTTGGTCACAGGCAAAGTTGAGCCTATTGCACGGTTACACCCCAGAATAAAGGGAATAAAAAACGCCCAAATGGTAGTATCGCTGGTTTCGTTCAACGAAAGCGCATTTGAATCATATGGTCATGAGTTAAAAGATAAAACCGGGCAAGGGCTGAACGCGCCGGTGAGTGAATATGCGGCCTTTGCATACGGAACGGCTCTTAACTACCTTTTGGCCGACACAGAGCATAGACAGGTAATCGGCGATACAACGGTAGTCTACTGGGCCATGAGCCCCAAAAAAATATACAGAGACCTTTTCAGTTTTGCACTAAACCCTGTTAAAAAATCTGATTCAGACGGCGAAATGGCTGTAGATAAGGCGGCTGAGGGGGAGTTAGAGGGTATTTTTAAAAGGATTGTACAGGGCAAGCCGATTTCGGAGGATACAAAATATTCATTTGACAGTTCTACACGGTTCTATGTACTGGGACTTGCCCCAAATGCCGGAAGGCTTTCGGTACAGTTCTTTTTGGCAAATACTTTCGGCAACATACTTGAAAACGTAGCGCAGCACTATCGCGATCTGGAGATTGAAAAATCGCCGTCAGATTTTGAATACCTGCCGGTGTGGAAACTGTTAGATGAAAGTGTTCCGAGCATATCCCGCGAGAAGCCGGCTTACCGTTTGCTTACGAGTGAAATGATGCGCAGTATATTGTCTGGTTTACCGTATCCAGAGCTATTCCTAAGCAACGCTATTCTGCGTATCCGCTCAGAGCAGGACAATGCAGATAAGAATACACATAAAATCACGCGTGGCAGGGCAGCCATTATAAAAGCATGTCTTATTCGTAAAAATGATGATAGAATAAAGGAGGTCTTAACTGTGTCATTAAGAGAGGAAAGCAATAACCGCGCCTATGTACTCGGCAGGCTGTTTGCGGTTTTGGAGAAGGCTCAGCAGGACGCAAACCCGGGCATAAATTCAACTATCAAGGACAGATATTTTGCTTCTGCCTGTACTGCTCCGGCAACCGTTTTTCCGATACTTCTCAGGTTAAGCAAGCACCATATTGCAAAGTCTGAATATGGAACTGTCAATGAACGCAGAATAAGGGATCTTTTAGACAAACTTGATGTGGAACAAGAGCCTTTCCCAGCCCATCTTTCACTGAATGAACAGGGCGTATTTATTCTTGGCTATTATCATCAGCAGAAGGCGATATATACCAAATCGGATAAGGAGGATAAGTAAGATGGATGCTATTAAAAACAGGTATGAATTTGTAATTCTTTTTGATGTTGAAAACGGAAACCCCAACGGGGACCCCGACGCTGGCAACATGCCGCGGATTGACCCTGAAACCGGATATGGGATTGTTACCGATGTATGCCTCAAACGCAAAATCCGCAATTATGTCCAGACAGTCAAGGGCAATGAGAGCGGTTACGGCATTTACATACAGGATACGGTACCTCTCAACACGATTGATAAAACCGCATTTGAGTATCTGAAGGTCGATGAAAACAATATCAAAGACGCAAAAAAGAAAGACCCTGAACTGGATACCAAGATCAGAGATTTTATGTGCAAAAACTTTTATGATATCCGTACATTCGGGGCGGTTATGACTACATTTGTCAAGGCGGCTTTGAACTGCGGACAAGTTCGCGGACCAGTTCAAATTGGGTTTGCCCGCAGTATAGACCCTATAGTACAGCAGGAGGTTGCAATTACCCGTGTTGCGATAACAAAAGAGGAAGACGCTGAAAAGAAAGGCACTGAGATGGGGCGCAAATACATTATCCCCTATGCCCTTTATCGGGCCGAGGGCTTTATTTCGGCAAATCTTGCCCAAAAAGTCACCGGATTCTCTGAGGAAGACTTAAATTTGCTGTGGGAAGCTATAAAGAATATGTTTGAACATGATCATTCCGCTTCCCGCGGCAAAATGGCAGTACGGGAACTTATTGTCTTTAAGCATGACAGTATTTTCGGCAACGCCCCTGCCTATAAGTTGTTCGAGACTGTAACTGTAGAACGCAAGGACAAAACAAAGCCTGCCCGCAAATACAGCGATTATTCCGTAAAGGTAAATACTGACGCATTGCCTGCCGGTGTCACCTGCCAAAGGATGCTCTGAATATGTACTATGCCGAAGAGGATTTTCTGCCGCTTTCAGGGATACAGCATTTTGCATTCTGCCGCAGACAGTGGGCGCTTATACATATCGAGCAGCAATGGGACGAAAATCTGCGTACTATTGAAGGTGAAATATTGCACGATAAAGCGCATGATAACTTTTTTGATGAAAAGCGCGGCGGTGTAATTATTTCCAGAGGTATGCCTATATTCTCCCACACTTTAGGTGCCCGAGGCGTATGCGATGTTGTTGAATTCCGTGAGAATAAAAGTGGCATAAATATCCCGGGCAGAGAAGGGCTGTATCTGCCTGTGCCTGTAGAATATAAGCGCGGCAAGCCAAAGGAAACCGATGAGGATAATCTGCAGCTTGCCGCCCAGGCTCTCTGCCTTGAGGAAATGTTCGCCTGCAGCATACCTGCGGGATATCTTTACTATGGTGAAACAAGGCATCGTACCAAAGTGACGCTGGATCCAGAACTGCGTCAACGTGTTATTGATATGTTTACGGAAATGCATGAGATGTTTGCTCGCAGATACACACCAAAGGTCAAAACTGGCAAACAGTGCCGCGCATGTTCAATTGCGGGACTATGTTTGCCGCGGCTTTGCAAAAACAGATCGGCAATATCATATATTCAGGAGCATCTGGGGAGGGTTTGTCATGAGAAAACTACTCAACACGCTGTATGTCACTTCCCCGAATGTATATCTTTCGCTCGACGGTGAGAATATCGTCGTTCTGAAAGAAAACAATGAGGTTGCACGTCTGCCGCTTCACAATCTTGAAAGTATTATAGTTTTCAGCTATATTGGGGTAAGTCCTGCGTTGATGGGAGCGTGTGCAAAACGCAATATTGCTTTGAGTTTCCTCACACCAAACGGCAAATTCCTCGCCCGGGTGGTCGGCGAGGTCAGGGGCAATGTCACGCTGCGAAAGGCCCAGTATCGAATTTCTGAAAGTGAGGAGCTAAGTCTTAATATTGCGAAAAGCTTTATTATCGGCAAGGTGTATAATGCGAAGTGGGTGATAGAGCGTGCAATACGCGATTATGCTTTACGTTTAGATGTAGTGCGCCTTAAAGATGTTTCAACCGTGCTTTCAAAAAGTCTATCTTTGATTTCAAAAAGTGCATCTTTGGATGAACTGCGCGGCTTTGAAGGTGAGGCGGCAAGTAATTATTTCAGCGTTCTTGATGACCTTATTCTTCAACAAAAGAATGATTTTTACTTTACCGGACGCAATAAGAGACCTCCAACTGATAATGTGAACGCCATGCTCTCTTTCGTTTATACACTGCTTGCGCATGATGTTGCTGCAGCTCTCGAAACTGTAGGCTTGGATCCATATGTTGGATTTATGCACCGTGATAGGCCGGGCCGTATTTCACTGGCACTGGATTTAATGGAAGAGTTGCGAAGTGTGTTTGCAGACAGATTCGTGCTCTCGCTCATTAATAAGAGGTGCGTAAAGAAAGAAGATTTTTGCCAAAAGGAAAACGGCACCGTCCTTATTAATGATGATGCGCGCAAAACCATCTTATCGGCATGGCAGTCGCGAAAACAGGAACAAATAAGACATCCGTTCCTTGAGGAAAAAATTGAATGGGGCCTGGTTCCATATGTGCAGGCTATGCTGCTTGCAAGATTTATAAGGGGTGATCTTGACGCATACCCACCGTTTATGTGGAAGTAATTATTAACTGTGGGCAGGTGATAAAATTGCTTGTACTAATTACTTACGATGTCAATACTGAAACTGCTTCCGGCAAGAAACGGCTGAGACAGGTGGCAAAACAATGTGTAAATTATGGTCAGCGCGTTCAGAATTCAGTTTTTGAATGTGTTCTGGATGCAGCAAAATGCCGTGAACTTCAGTATAAATTGGAACAGATTATTGATAAGGATAAGGACAGTCTGCGATTTTATTACTTAGGAAATAATTATAAGGGAAAGGTTAAGCACATAGGTGCTAAGCCTTCCTTTGACATTGAGGGGGTATTGCTGGTTTAGTGCGAATGGTATGTGAACATAAAAATGTAGTGAATTCGCACCCCATAAGAAGGGTTTATAAGCAGTATTTTATCTTGACAAAAAGCTTTTTTTATTCTATTTTGTAAAAAAGATGATAAAATAGACTGGCCTATCAAAGATATTTGTTTATTTTTGCTGTCGCTCCCCACACGGGAGCGTGGATTGAAATAACAGTGAAATCTGAAGCCTGAAGCGTTAAAATGTAGTCGCTCCCCACACGGGAGCGTGGATTGAAATTTTTATTTGTCGTGGTGAATAAGGCGGGTCGAATAGTCGCTCCCCACACGGGAGCGTGGATTGAAATAGATGGTGGAATATACAAGGTTAAAAGCCCTGGCAAGTCGCTCCCCACACGGGAGCGTGGATTGAAATAATTAGAGTAGTTGAAATTGAAAATGAACCATACGTCGCTCCCCACACGGGAGCGTGGATTGAAATCTGTTTTACTCGGATTAGAACCAATACCGGCAGTAGTCGCTCCCCACACGGGAGCGTGGATTGAAATTGCAGGAAATCGAGGAACACATCGATGCTATAAATGTCGCTCCCCACACGGGAGCGTGGATTGAAATCGGTATGTATTACATCATTCCCCCGACTGCTAAATGGTCGCTCCCCACACGGGAGCGTGGATTGAAATTATTGAATGAATTTTTAAAAGGGAGAGGTTACATTGGTCGCTCCCCACACGGGAGCGTGGATTGAAATGATTCAATCGCGCACATACACGGATAGCAACGGGTCGCTCCCCACACGGGAGCGTGGATTGAAATACCACGTCGCATGCCAGTAAGGAGTAGGGTTATAAGTCGCTCCCCACACGGGAGCGTGGATTGAAATTAAAACCCCAATACGAAGGTTGAAATCTGCTGCAGTCGCTCCCCACACGGGAGCGTGGATTGAAATAACTTATGCTATTTTATGCTTGAACTGCACAATACGTCGCTCCCCACACGGGAGCGTGGATTGAAATTTCAGTTGAATGGTTTAATGTCATATCGACTTCAAGTCGCTCCCCACACGGGAGCGTGGATTGAAATATGGTGGTTAATAAAATTAGTCGGATTTATGGCAGGGTCGCTCCCCACACGGGAGCGTGGATTGAAATACCGCTATCTGTAGTTGATGTTTTAACTTTAACAGGTCGCTCCCCACACGGGAGCGTGGATTGAAATCGGACTTTGCAACATATGCTGCCGCTATTGCTTTAGTCGCTCCCCACACGGGAGCGTGGATTGAAATATCTGTGATATGTACTGCTGGCGTGGACTTGGCAAGTCGCTCCCCACACGGGAGCGTGGATTGAAATAAAAAGTAAAAGGAGGCATAACCAATGAATGCGCCGTGTCGCTCCCCACACGGGAGCGTGGATTGAAATCGCCCTTAAATTAACCAGTGCCGAGTATAAAAACAAGTCGCTCCCCACACGGGAGCGTGGATTGAAATAACATCCAGTCAAAATCAGCGGACCAGTTACGTTCGTCGCTCCCCACACGGGAGCGTGGATTGAAATAATTTGGAGCCGCCAGAATATGAGGAGGAATGACAAGTCGCTCCCCACACGGGAGCGTGGATTGAAATTTTGACCATGCTCTACACCTCCACTATAAGTATATGTCGCTCCCCACACGGGAGCGTGGATTGAAATGACGGGTGCGGAAACATCCGTAAAATCACCTACTGCGTCGCTCCCCACACGGGAGCGTGGATTGAAATATCAATTTTCTTTTCATCTTGTCTTTTATAACCAAGTCGCTCCCCACACGGGAGCGTGGATTGAAATCTCGACCGTGGAGTTGTCGCACATTGTCTTGACCTTGTCGCTCCCCACACGGGAGCGTGGATTGAAATAAAAACAATACCTTTTGCGTCCGGCGTTAGTAGAGTCGCTCCCCACACGGGAGCGTGGATTGAAATTTGCCTTTTACGTCCGATTGGCAGGGCAATCCGGCATGTCGCTCCCCACACGGGAGCGTGGATTGAAATTATTAATGCATCCAAGTCATATGTTAATAAAATGGCGTCGCTCCCCACACGGGAGCGTGGATTGAAATGGGGATATGTAAGAGGGATTTTAACAAATCTTCCTGTCGCTCCCCACACGGGAGCGTGGATTGAAATCCGTTTTGTTGCATTTTATGCAACATAATAAACAACGTCGCTCCCCACACGGGAGCGTGGATTGAAATGTCAACTTCTGCAACGTACCAGTCGGGAAAAGTGTCCGTCGCTCCCCACACGGGAGCGTGGATTGAAATCATTGTCGGATTGTACTGAGTTACGTCAAACTGCGTCGCTCCCCACACGGGAGCGTGGATTGAAATTTATCGTTTTAGAGGAGCCGCTCACTAACGATTATTGTCGCTCCCCACACGGGAGCGTGGATTGAAATTCATGTGTCTTGCCTCCATGCAAACGATAATTTTTGTCGCTCCCCACACGGGAGCGTGGATTGAAATAGTAGGTAAACTTTTTTGTTATTGGTTCCTCGACTGTGTCGCTCCCCACACGGGAGCGTGGATTGAAATTTCATCGAATATTTGTAAGTAACTGCCACTGATGTCGCTCCCCACACGGGAGCGTGGATTGAAATAGTTCCTTTCCAGCGTTCAACCCCTTCGATAATGGGTCGCTCCCCACACGGGAGCGTGGATTGAAATAAGCAGTATCTTGTCGGGCACAAGGCCGCGTGACTGTCGCTCCCCACACGGGAGCGTGGATTGAAATGACATATACGCCTCGTGAACCTTTGCTATTTGCATGTCGCTCCCCACACGGGAGCGTGGATTGAAATAAAATCACCTTTAGATGGTGGAATATACAAGGTTGTCGCTCCCCACACGGGAGCGTGGATTGAAATATCACCTATATCATCACCTATATTGGCAAGCTTCCCAGTCGCTCCCCACACGGGAGCGTGGATTGAAATTCTTGACCGTGGAGTTGTTGCACATTACCACGACCGTCGCTCCCCACACGGGAGCGTGGATTGAAATAATATCTCTTACCAGGCTTGTTAAAATTAAGTGTGTCGCTCCCCACACGGGAGCGTGGATTGAAATAATGCCGGCCCTGTGGCCGTTAGAGTTTTGGAGCAGTCGCTCCCCACACGGGAGCGTGGATTGAAATTGCAATTTTTCCGATTGATACGACATCTTTTGTCTGGTCGCTCCCCACACGGGAGCGTGGATTGAAATCTTTCGCCGGATATTTTAGTACTTCTATCAGCCCGTCGCTCCCCACACGGGAGCGTGGATTGAAATAAATTTAGCTTCCAAGTCAATTGCTTGCATAAAGTCGCTCCCCACACGGGAGCGTGGATTGAAATTTGCAAATGACTCCCATGTGTGACCCTCTGGTTTAGGTCGCTCCCCACACGGGAGCGTGGATTGAAATTCGCCCATTCCCTTAACCATTGAGTGGTCGCGCATTGGTCGCTCCCCACACGGGAGCGTGGATTGAAATTAATAGCCTTGTGACGTTTGAAGGGAAAGAAGCCGCGTCGCTCCCCACACGGGAGCGTGGATTGAAATCTATGACAAAAACTGATGCCCGCAGAATTAATGAAATGTCGCTCCCCACACGGGAGCGTGGATTGAAATCATGTCTGATACTTTGCGCAATGTACTTACTGCTATGTCGCTCCCCACACGGGAGCGTGGATTGAAATCGATAGACCTGCGGACTGGATTTGGTCAAATAAAATGTGTCGCTCCCCACACGGGAGCGTGGATTGAAATCGATTATAAATAAATGCGAAAATCGCGGGATATATGTCGCTCCCCACACGGGAGCGTGGATTGAAATACTTTTGAAGATTTTGAAATCCCTGAAAAATTTAAGTCGCTCCCCACACGGGAGCGTGGATTGAAATCACCTTTAGTTGTAATATAAGTATCATATCCAGCAGGTCGCTCCCCACACGGGAGCGTGGATTGAAATTATAATATCGAATTGGACGATACAAAAAATGAGGATGTCGCTCCCCACACGGGAGCGTGGATTGAAATCAGGAAGTTGCTAAAGAACTGTTTAGAATAACAAAGTCGCTCCCCACACGGGAGCGTGGATTGAAATGTGATACACGTCCGCTGTCAACACAACCAGGTAATGTCGCTCCCCACACGGGAGCGTGGATTGAAATTGTCTCTCGTTATTATTGCGCTGATTGGTTTGCACGTCGCTCCCCACACGGGAGCGTGGATTGAAATCTGCCACTCTAACGCCATAAGATTTGCTTTACGTTCTGGTCGCTCCCCACACGGGAGCGTGGATTGAAATATTGTGAGCGGAACGGTAAAAACGTTCAGCTATTGTCGCTCCCCACACGGGAGCGTGGATTGAAATTAAAGATACTGCATCATCGAAAGCTGAATCGAAGGCGTCGCTCCCCACACGGGAGCGTGGATTGAAATCTTACAAAAAATCCAAAGCGGCTGTGTGAACTTGCGTCGCTCCCCACACGGGAGCGTGGATTGAAATTAAATATTCCGGGACGTCGAATCCTTGTAGCCATAAAGGTCGCTCCCCACACGGGAGCGTGGATTGAAATGTGCTCGGATTTTTTCAAGTTGGTCGATGCTCTGAGTCGCTCCCCACACGGGAGCGTGGATTGAAATTTGCCGCCTTTGATACACCGCCAAGTGTCTTTGCATAGTCGCTCCCCACACGGGAGCGTGGATTGAAATCGATATGGATATGGTCTTTTATGTATACTGCGGCGGGTCGCTCCCCACACGGGAGCGTGGATTGAAATGTTCTTCGACAAACGAACAAAACGAAAGTTATCAAGTCGCTCCCCACACGGGAGCGTGGATTGAAATCTGTTTTAATCATGCTTGCGGTAATCAGATTTGCGTCGCTCCCCACACGGGAGCGTGGATTGAAATAGGTTTATTACACAAGACATTAATCGTCGAAATAAAACGTCGCTCCCCACACGGGAGCGTGGATTGAAATTCTCCGGTTTTCAAGGCCATTTCCGCAGGCCCACCGTCGCTCCCCACACGGGAGCGTGGATTGAAATTTTGGTTTTTGCAGTCTCGGCACCAAGCGAAAATTTGTCGCTCCCCACACGGGAGCGTGGATTGAAATAGGTAGTTATATTTGCGAAGATCTTGAATTGCGCAGGTCGCTCCCCACACGGGAGCGTGGATTGAAATATAATTTGCTGTTTTCTCTGGCGTATATGTACCGGTCGCTCCCCACACGGGAGCGTGGATTGAAATCTGCGCACTTATGGCCTTGCTATTGATGCGCATAGTCGCTCCCCACACGGGAGCGTGGATTGAAATATGGATAGAATCATTTACATCATGTCCCAAATAAAGTCGCTCCCCACACGGGAGCGTGGATTGAAATACAAAAAGTCCGCGAGAACGGCAAAGTGGTGGACTGTCGCTCCCCACACGGGAGCGTGGATTGAAATATGCCATTTTGGAGCATGCCGTTTTCGGTGTGCTCTTGTCGCTCCCCACACGGGAGCGTGGATTGAAATTCTGTCAAAATATCACTGTGATAATGAGAGACATTGTCGCTCCCCACACGGGAGCGTGGATTGAAATAACAAATTTATCAACATGTTGCTTAAAATGCAACAGTCGCTCCCCACACGGGAGCGTGGATTGAAATACGCATTTATCACCAATTGGTGATATCCAAGGCAGTCGCTCCCCACACGGGAGCGTGGATTGAAATTTAATCCCGCTGCCGTCAGCATCAGCGTAGTCTCGGGTCGCTCCCCACACGGGAGCGTGGATTGAAATACAAGTCCGGCAAGAACTCCCGCGTAATTTTCCGGTCGCTCCCCACACGGGAGCGTGGATTGAAATATCAAAGCGGTATAATTGCAAGAAATGAAGCTTTGTCGCTCCCCACACGGGAGCGTGGATTGAAATACTTCCCACCATCCGCAAGCATGGTGCCTATATGGTCGCTCCCCACACGGGAGCGTGGATTGAAATCCGTTTTGTTGCATTTTATGCAACATAATAAACAACGTCGCTCCCCACACGGGAGCGTGGATTGAAATAAATCGGTGCTATCAATAACGATTTGCCCTGATTGTCGCTCCCCACACGGGAGCGTGGATTGAAATCTTATTATATTTGTTGCTGGCACGTCCATGTGCTGGTCGCTCCCCACACGGGAGCGTGGATTGAAATTCAAGCTCATCAGAAGCATCAACGGACATCACATTGTCGCTCCCCACACGGGAGCGTGGATTGAAATCTTAAGCCTGTACTCTTTGCCTGTCTCCGTTATAACGTCGCTCCCCACACGGGAGCGTGGATTGAAATCTTAAAAAAAGTAAAATAAAAGAGCACACCGAAAACGTCGCTCCCCACACGGGAGCGTGGATTGAAATTCTTGTTTTTTGCCGGTTAAAAGATAGTCAGTTGTGTCGCTCCCCACACGGGAGCGTGGATTGAAATACAGTTATCGCCTGCCCAACAGGAAATGATTATTAGTCGCTCCCCACACGGGAGCGTGGATTGAAATAGTTAAATTTTTGGACCCTATGACAGCGTCATATAAGTCGCTCCCCACGCGGGAGCAACAAAAAGGGCCGCCAAGCTTCATGCTTGGCGGCCCTCTCTTATTAATGCAGTATAAAAATTATCCCGCCAAATTGCGCTTAATTTGGCGGGATACCAAAACAGTTAGTTAAAGCAGAAAATGCCTTTTGCGAAAGATAAAAATAAAGAGCAGCCAACCTTTTGAGTGTGCTGCTCCATCTTTTTACCGGGCTATTTTGCTACAGCCCTATTTATTATAAAATTATATGCTGCCGCTTTGGCATCTGATTCAGTTCTGGCGGATCAGGAAAGTTTGAAGGAGGCAGTAGATATGTCCGGAAAATTGATTCACGAACTATTTATTGGCTTGTATTAATTGCGCTGTTCTGAGGAGACTGTTTTGCAAAAGAATAGAAACCAAAGCGGCAGTGTTCTCAAGGAAAGGGAATAAAGCGCAGGGGAACTTTTTAATGGCTTGAGCATTTTTCCTTTTCTAATGTTTCCCAGATTCCGTTAATATAGCAGGCTCCCAGTGCCCGGTCATACAGACCGTAACCCGGACGGCCGGTTTCACCCCAGATCATACGGCCGTGATCCGGTCGGCAGTACCCGTCAAAACCTGTATCATGCAGCGCTTTGAGGATGGCAACCATATCCAAGGAACCATCTGAAGAAAGATGGCTGGTTTCATAAAAGTTTCCATCGTTGTCAAATTTGACATTGCGCAGATGTACGAATGCAATGCGTTTTTGTGCGGAATATTTTCTTACCATGGAAACGATATCATTGTCAGGCGTACAGCCAAGCGATCCGGTGCAGAAGGTCAAGCTGTTGCTTTCGCTGTCCACAATCTTGAGAAAGCGGTCGATGTTTTTCTCGCAGGTTATAATGCGGCACAGACCAAAAATGTTCCACGGTGGATCGTCCGGGTGAATAGCCATTTTGATGCCGCTTTTTTCGGCTTCAGGCACAACCGCACGAAGAAAATAAGTCAGGTTGCTCCAAAGTGATTCTTCGTCAATATGGCTGTACTGTTCAAAAATGTGCCGCAAGTCCTCTTTCTTGTATGAGGTGTCCCAACCCGGCAGGGAAACATCATCGTCATAGACATTAATGTTTTCAAGGTCTTTTTTAAAATAGGCCAGTGTTTTGGAATGGTCTTTGAGAGGGTACTCGACTGTTGTGCGTGTCCAGTCAAATACTGGCATAAAGTTATAACAGACTACCTTAATGCCTGCCTTAGCAAGATTGTGCAGGCTTTTGATGTAGTTTTCTATATATTTGTCACGTGTCGGCAAGCCCAGTTTTATATCTTCGTGCACAGGAAGGCTTTCCACAACCTCAAAGCGGAGTCCGGCGTCTTCAATCTGTTTTTTAAGGGCAAGAATTCTTTCGTATTCCCATACCTGACCTACAGGAACATCGTAGATTGCCGTAACAATGACCTGCATTCCGGGAATTTGCCGGATTTTTTCTAAAGTAACCTGATCGTTGGCGCCATACCAACGAAACGACATTTTCAAGTGCTTCAGCTCCTTTTAGAACGATTTATCATTAGGGGATTTTTGATTGAAATTTGAAAATTCTCAGAACAATGCAGAAGGTGAAAGCCTTACTGCTGAATTCTTATCATTCAAAAATGTTTTAATACGGAGTGTCAAAGAATTACTTCGTCTTATTTGGTACTCATTTTGGCTCAAAGCAAAGCCATTATGCAGAAATAATTTGTATACAAAAACGCGAGAATAAAATTATGCAATTTGTTTAAAACAGCATTTTAATTTCATTAACTTGCATATCAGCTTAAACCATGTTAATATTATGCTGTCGGTTAAACATATGAAATAAGGTGAAATACATGGATAAGACTAATTCTGCAGCCCCAATTTATGAGACGCTCAAAGACGAGATTACTTTTTTAATTATCCCGCCCAATCAGCGTATCAGCGAAATCGAAGTTGCAAAACGCTTTAATGTTTCCCGCACACCCATCCGGGATGTATTCAAGCGGCTGGAAGTGGAGGGATTTTTAAAAATCATTCCTCAAAAGGGAACCTACGTTACGCGGATTGATATGAGCGATCTCGCCGATATGATGTACCTTAGAGAAAAAATTGAGCTTGCCGTTGTTGAAGATCTGTGCGGAAAGCTGTCACAGGATCAAATTATCCGGCTCCAGTTTCAGATTGCGCAGCAAAAGAAACTTTTGAGCGAATCAATGGATATGATGACAAAAGCACGGAACTTCATTAAGCATGACAATGTGTTCCATAGCACAATTTTTTCACAGGCAGGGAAACCGAGCCTTTGGAAATATATGCTTAACATCGGCCCTCATTATCACCGGTACCGTACATTAAATAATTTAAAGGATGAAACAGTCCTCACAAATCTTTGCGAAGAACATGAAAAAATTGTTGAAGCGTTAATACACAGTGATATGCAAACCATCAAGCAAATCTATCAGGAACATATTTTTGGGGGATTAAGCAACTTCTATGCAATAGTAAACAAGTATCCACAATATTTCACCAAAACAGATATGAGCTAAACCGGCGTTACAAGCGGAACGGGAAACCGTTCCGCTTTTTTTGTTTTATTTAATCACCATACAGAAAGGTTTCCGCCTTTGCAGTTTTTGTCAAATGTGAATTCCAAAACGCCCTTGAAGCGTTCCTTATAAGCAACCGGTTCGCCGTTCAATGAGGCTTGATAATGCTTCTTTTCATCATCCGAAAGGACAACGATAATGGAATAATGACCATTGCCATGATATTCAAAATCAATTGAGCACCCGCTGTAGTCTGGGGCGAAATCGCGCTTCGCGATCCAGGTATCCAG
The DNA here is from genome assembly GCA_000953215.1 of [Clostridium] cellulosi. NCBI lineage: Bacteria > Bacillati > Bacillota > Clostridia > Eubacteriales > Oscillospiraceae > Ruminiclostridium > [Clostridium] cellulosi. The sequence continues at coordinate 2,126,615 of LM995447.1, read as the reverse complement.
ACCGGCAGTGACGGTGCCTTTTTTGTAATAGGCGTTTGCCCAGATGTTGATAGGGGCGGATAAACCGCCGAACTGATGGAACCAGCCGCCGCGCCCTGTTGCAATGTTGAGCATTTCAAAGCAGTTGTAAGAGGCATCAACCTCGCGCTTCCAGGATCTAAGGGCAGTATCGGCGATTTTGAAGGCGAAGTCGGTTTCACCGAGGTCGAGCATGGTTTTGAAGAAGAACCACTGATGCGAGAACCAGACACTGCCGTTCCAGTAACCGTTGTCTTGGAAATAGCTGCTTGACATATCAACGGCGCTCAGGCCGACCTTGCTGAACAGGTTTTTGGTGGATTTCAGATGTTCAAGCAGAATATTTTTCTGATGTTCGGTGCAGACGCCGGCAACAAGCGGATAAACGCCGTCGAAGCCTTTGTTCAAATTCTCGCCCTGCTCATTGCGCAAAATGCCTGTAGGCTCACCCTGTTCGTTATGCACTACATAGCTAAAATAGCCGCAGTCCTCATCCCATGAATAATCCTGCAGGCCCTTTGTAATGCGTGCGATATCGGCGTCATATACAGCCACATCCTGCTCTCTGCCGCAGTGAAGTGCAATCATGCGCAAGATTTTGGCAAAGCGAATCACCTGCGACGAAGAGATCGCAGGCGCGACGCTGCGTTCCAGAGCGTGCTGATGGGTATATACTTGGGCGGGGTAGTCGTCCATTCCGCTGGAGTTGTAGAAGAGGTCATAGGTGCTTGTCAGGCCGCTTTTAAAACGAGCTGTGGTGGAGTGGTGCGCACGCCCAGCAAGATATTCGTAATATAGGCGCGCCCTATCGTAATAGGTGTAGAGCGATGTTTTATCATTAGTCCTATTGAGCAGCTCCAGATAAAGATAGCTTTGTACCGGAACCGGCGAGCCATGATGCAAAAAGGCAAAGTCCGGGTTTTCCTCATCGCTGAGGTAGGTATCCAGTATATATTCAGCAAGTTTTGGCTCGGATTCCAGCAATCCTAAGCCGATAAAGCCGGAATCCCAAGTGTAGAGGGAATCCCACCGTTTGCCGGGGGTATGATGGATGATATAGCTGCCGTGCCGGTAAATCGGATAAACGGTATTGACAAGCAGCGTGCTGCGCAAAAGCCTGTTGCTGAATTCAAACTGCTTGCCATGAGCGCTAAAATCGAGTGCCGGTGTTTCTTTCAGACGCTTCTGATAAAGCGCCTCACATTCCTCTGCACTGATATCCGGACAGCTTCCAGTAAATACAACCGCGTATTCCACATGGGTCTTGTGAGGTTCAATAAAAATGGAATGGATAATGGTGTTGCTGTAAAACCCGTCGTCACTGTGTTTGCGGCTGAATGAGCGTGTAAACGGCTCTGTGACATCGTCAAAGGTGATATCCGGATTGGAAAGCCGTGAAATCATCGCGTCTTCAAGGCAACCTGTTTCAATCCTGCGGCGCCGGATATGATCGCTGAATACCCGCAGCCCGTATATTTGATCAATTTCAGGGTAACGATAATATATAGTCTGACCTTTTTCTTGAATTTCTGGCAGATTGTTGTACGGCGTGGTGTCAAAGACAATTGAACCAGCGTCTTCTTTTTCGGTCAGAATCAAGCAGTCCAATTCAACGCCTGCTCCGCCTTCTGATATAAACTCCAATGTCTGAGAACCGGCGCTGACCGCTCCAATTTCAACATTGGCTGTATGAAGTGCTGTGTCCGCGCCAAATGTGATGGAGGCTTGAACAGCTCCGGCCAGGCGGAAGGCTGTATTTCCTTTGGGACGCGGGCAGCGATACCGGATTGTCAGTACTGCGTCAGCAAATGGCTTTGAAACGTCAAACCGGTATAAAACGCGGTCGCCTGCTTCGGCACCGAAAGGCAGAAAATGCAACTGAGGTACATGGCTTGCGTCAATTCGGTCGCCGAGCCCCCTTCCGTTTAGAAAGGAGGGGTCAAGAAATTCGCCTTTTTTGAGACCGTCCGGATTTTGCTCGTCCCAGGGCCTGCTGTTTTTGTATTCAAATTCTGTATAGTCACACGCGTCAATGCAGACATGATGTTTCGGAAGACCAACGCGGCTTCGCTGCAATGACGGGTATTCTAAAGAACAAAAGTAGTTGAGCATGCAGTTCTGTGACAGTTCCGTATTGTTGTGATATTCTACGCGGATGACGGATGCATTTTCGGTCAATTTTAAAAAGGATACGTCTGCATAGACACGATCTTTCCACTCGAGATCGTATCGATATTCGTAAAATGACAAATCCGGTTTTGCGTTCCATGGATGATAGTTTGACGGAACAGTAACATTAGGCACGGGTACGTTGCTGTTTGCAATGGTTGGGTGCACTACACAGTCAAATCGAATCCCTTTTTTGTGATCCTTATCGACCACATGAGAAATGCCCATGTACTTTTTGGAATATGGCCCCCATTGCGGAAGCACGGATTTATATTTGTCATAATTGTATCTCGTAGTGGTACACCTTCCTTTCCTAAAAAACATCTGGTATACAAGATAGTATTATAGCACACTTGTATCCATCTGTCTATTAATTCTTATAAATATTATTTTTGCTATTATTATTTTATAATTATTGCGCATAATATTAGTAATTACCAGGACTTTTTTTAGTATAATTAGTGTAAAAAATATTTTTTAACAAGTATCCCAGTTGGTATTGATTTTTATTCAATATGTGTTAAAATAAAGGTGGTATACAAATTCCCGCATTCTAGAGGAGGCAACCGTATAACTTTATATACGGCTACTCTTCGTTCTGATTCCAAGAATGAATCGGAACAAAACATCTTTCTAAAAAATGAAAAAAAGGGTGGATGAGAAGAATGAAAAAAGTATCGCACTTGTTCTTACGGCTGCAATGATGCTGACCGTAACAACTGCGGGATGTAGCAACAAAAACTCTTCTAGTTCTGCTGCATCATCGTCATCATCAGACAGCGGCCCCTCCGGCACTTTAACAGTGTGGGATTGGAGCGACGTTTATAAGAGCGAATACAGAAAAGCAATCGACCCCGTCCTGGAGAAATTCAAAAAGAACTATCCGAATGTAACGCTTACGACAGAAGCTATTGCAAATGACGACATTCGCACAAAGCTGTTGACTGCACTTGCCGCGAACAACGGACCCGATGTTGCTTATATTGACGGCCAGAACCTTGCAGAGTTTGTAACAACCGGTACTTTGACACCACTCGATTCTTATGTTGAAAAATGGGGACAGGCCAGCGACTATCCGGAAAACATTTGGAAAACGGTTCAGTTTGACGGAAAAGTATATGGTATTCCGGGTGACGGCGATGTCCGTACGTTGATTTATCGTAAGGACCTGTTTGAAAAGGCAGGCATTTCAAACCCGCCGAAAACATGGAGCGAGCTTGAAGATGCCGCCAAGAAGCTCACACAAAGGGATTCAAGCGGCAATACAACCGTTTGGGGCTTTGCGCTGAACGGCGGCGACAGTGAGCATACAACAATGCGCTCCCTCCCGTGGATTTGGGATCTCGGCGGCGACATTATGGATGAATCAGGAAAGCCGACTCTTACAAACGACGCAGTTGTAAAGACCCTTGAATTTATGAACAAGCTCGTTAATGTTGACAAGGTTGCTCCTCCGAACAGCTATATGAACACAAAGAAGGAAGTTGCAAAACTCATTAACGGCGGTCAGGCTGCCATGGCTATTGTTGGTTCTTGGGAATGGAACAGCGACGCTTCCTTCTTGAAGAACGAGAATTTAAAAGATAAGTTTGCTTCAGCTCCCATTCCTCTTCCTGACGGTGCCACAGTTACTAACTCTTATACCGCAGCAGGTTATGGCACATGGGTAATTTTCGAAAAATGCGCTTTAAAGGATGCAGCATGGAGCTGGATCGATTATTGCACAACATCAGAGCACATGGTTGATATTTTCCAGTATGGTACAGGAAACCTCGGCCTTCGCAAATCCGCTGTAAAAGATCCTGTATTTACCTCAAATGATGCATTTAAATCTTTCGTAGATGTTATGCCGTATGCAAGAGCACGTTCAAACTCCCAGTATTACGATCTGATTTCATCCCAGTATCGTGCAGCGGTTCAGAAGGTTCTTATGAAGAAAGCAACACCGGCGCAGGCTCTTGCAGACGCGCAGAAAGCAGCAGAGTCTCAGGCAAAATAAAATAATAGTTAATAGAAAGGTGACATGGACTATGTCCATGTTCCCTTTCTATTATTTTAAATTTGGAGGATATCATGAAAACAAGAAAAGGCAGTGAGATTGCATTTTCTTATATTGCACTATTGCCTGCGTTTATTATTGTTTTGCTGTTTGCACTTTATCCGGCTTTTTACGCTGTATACTTAAGCGTATTTAAAAGCAATTTTCTTATTTTTAACCGTCACTTTGTCGGCTTGTCCAACTATATCACTGTACTTAGCGATTCTCAGTTTTGGATTGCCCTTTGGAAAACATTTATTTATACCTTCTGGTGCGTAATTCTGCAGTTCTTTTTTGGTTTTACGCTGGCTATAGCACTGAACAAAAATATATTCGGGCGCACTTTTTATAGAGCTGCAATTGTTTTGCCATGGACCCTCTCTCCTGTTATCGTAGCTATTATCGCTACAATTATTTATGAACCGTCCAGCGGCGGACTGCTGAACTTTATTCTGTTAAAGCTTCATTTGATCCGTGAACCTGTCAGCTGGCTTGGTTCTGGAAGTGCCATGTATGCGATCATCGGCGCCAACACATGGTTCGGCATGGCGTTTACGATGGTACTCGAACTTGCAGGTATGCAGAGTATTCCCACATCGCTTTACGAGGCGGCTCGCGTTGACGGAGCTTCTTCGTTAAAAGTTATTACAAAAATCACACTACCCCTTCTTAAGCCGACTATGCTTGTTAATTTTGTTTGGATCACTATCAGCACATTTAATGAATTTGACCTGGTTTATGCCCTGACAGGCGGCGGACCGCTTCAAGAAACAAACCTGCTTGGCATTCATATGTATAATACAGCCTTCAAATACGGTAAATTCGAAATTGGTTCAACCATCGCCGTGCTGATGTTTGTCATCAATGCACTACTTACCGTAGTCTACAGCAAATTGCTCAAGGGTACCAATGAGTTGGCATAAGGAGGAAACACAGCATGAATTTAAAGAAACATCTCGGCAATCTTGGGGCATATACTTATTCAATTATCTGGACAGTCGTCTCACTTATTCCTCTTTTATGGCTGCTTAGCCTGTCTTTTAAAACGCAGACAGAGTGGAATGATACAACTCCTTCTCTGATTCCTAAGCGCCCCACGCTGCAAAACTATATGAGAGCCTTTATGAATTCTCCGCTCCCGCGTTACTTTTTAAACAGTGTAATCGTTTCATTTTTTGCACTGTTCCTGTCGTTGCTTTTAGGCTCGCTTGCAGCATATGTTATCGCGAAAAAAGAATTTCCCCTCCGGCACGCCTTTTTCTATATGTTTATTGCTGTCCGCATGATCCCGGCCCTTTTGAGCATCATTCCGCTTTATGTAATCATGTATAAGCTCGGATTGCTCAACACGTATGTTGCACTTATTCTTGCCTATATGGCCACAGGTATCCCGGTTGTGGTCTGGATTATGAAAGGATTCTTTGAGTCAATCCCGACGGAGCTTGAAGAAGCGGCTATGCTCGATGGATGCACTCAGCTCAAGACATTCTATAAAGTTATTCTGCCATTGGCTCTTCCCGGAATCGGCGCTTCTGCAATTTTTGTCTTTGTGCGTATATGGAACGAGTATATAATCGCTCTGTCTCTTACTTCTTCTGATATCATGCGTACGCTGCCCGTCGGCGTTAAAAATGCGCTTGGCTCCCGTATGGCAGATTTCGGCTCCATGTCTGCCTATGCGATTATTGCGACTATTCCAATTCTTATTCTGTTCATCTCCTTCCAGAGATACTTTGTCTCCGGCCTGACCACCGGCTCTGTGAAATAAGTTTAGGCTGTGCACACAAATCCGCTCATAAGAAAAAAGGGAGAATATCCAATGTCATTAATGAAAAATGAAATTTTGGAACAGGCAGTGGTTACAAGACGGTGTCTCAAGGAGAACAGCGCGCAGATTGACAGTATTGTTTCCGAGCTTAACAGCCGCGGAATCCGTTTTGTTGTTATGGCTGCACGCGGCACCTCGGATCATGCTGCCGTTTACGGCAAATATATCCTGGAAAGTCGCAAGGGCTGTCAAGTCGCCCTTGCTGCCCCTTCTGTTTTGACTTTATATAATAAACGCCCTGATTATAAAGACATGCTGGTAATAGGAATATCCCAGTCCGGTCAGGCGCAGGATGTCCGTGAGGTTTTGCAGCTTGCCAGTGAGCAAGGCGCTGTTACGGTCGCTATTACTAATTATCCCGACTCGCCGCTGGCAAAGACTGCAAAGTATCACCTGAACTGCTTTGCAGGTGAAGAGAAAAGTGTTGCGGCTACCAAAACATTTACTGCGCAGATGATATTGCTGGCAAGTCTGGCGGCAAAATGGTCCGGTGATAGGGCGTTTTTTGAAAAGCTTGAGGTTATACCCGAAAAGATTCAGGAAACATTTGCGCATTTTGATGAGGTCAAATCAATTGCGAAACGCTATCGCTTTATGGAAGAGTGCTTCGTACTTGCGCGCGGTATCAATTACGCTATTGCACTGGAAGCCGCATTAAAAATCGAAGAGACCAACTATATCCGCGCAAAGGCGTTCGCAATTTCCGATTTTCAACACGGCCCTATGGCAATGCTGCAGAAGGATATGCCGGTGCTCATTTTCGCACCGAGCGGTCCCAGCGAAAGGGACGCCTATGAAATTATAGAAAAGGCACGAAAAGCGCAAGCTGATATTCTGGTTTTTTCAGATTCAGAAAAACTTCGCGCGCTGGGGGACTGTTCTATCAGTACACCCGGCGGCATTGATGAAGATATATCGCCTTATGTTAATGTTGTCTTGGCCCAGATGTTTGCCTGCAGCCTTGCTGAAATACGCGGACTCAACCCGGACCAGCCACGCATGCTTAATAAGATAACCAAAACCTATTAACCATCTGGGAGAATCATATGTTAACCATTGGGATTGATTTAGGCGGCACAAATATTGCGTGTGGCCTTGTTGCAGACAAAAAAATCATTGCGTCCCGCTCCAAAAAAACCGCAATGCCACGTCCTGCAGAGGCCATTGCTGACGATATTGCCGCACTTGCTTACGAAGTAACGGAATTAGCAGGATGTTCATTTGGGGAAGTAGAATATGTTGGCGTAGGGGTTCCCGGCTCGGTGGATCCAGCTACCGGCATTGTGGAGTACGCCAACAACATAGATTTTATTAACGTACCATTGGCGGATATGCTGGGCAAAAGGCTTAAAAAAGCATTTATATTGAAAATGATGCAAATGCGGCTGCACTCGGCGAGTTTACAGTTGATACGGATATAAATGTTCACGGAGAAAAAATCAATAATGCCGTAATGGTGACACTTGGAACTGGAATCGGCGCAGGTATGCTGATGAACGGCAAGATTGTCAGCGGACTAAACTTTGCGGCAGGCGAAATAGGTCATACCGTCATCTGCTTCGGCGGAAAGCCCTGCAACTGCGGCCGCCGCGGGTGCTGGGAAATGTATGCGTCTGTTACTGCTCTGGTTGAACAGACCCGGCAGTCCATGATTGAGCACCCCGACAGCCTGATGTGGCAGATTGCCGGAAACAGCCTTGAATCCGTAAACGGAAAGACGGCCTTTGACGGAATGCGTCAAAACGATAAAGCAGCAACAGAGGTAGTGCAGCGCTATATTGAATATGTAGGCTGCGGAATCGTGAACCTTGTAAATACGCTTGAACCGGATATTGTATGCATTGGCGGAGGTATTTCCAAGGAGGGAGAAACTCTGCTTGCCCCGATCCGCGAAATCCTTTTGCGGGAAAGCTACAGCCGTGGCAGCAAACGGCAGCCAATTCTTCGGGCGGCGCGGCTTGGCAACGACGCGGGTATTTTGGGCGCAGCTTTTCTGGGAATGGTAAAGTAGCCGACACAAAATTAAGCAAATTCCTGGCCGGACAGTTTTATCAATAGATTTGAAATTTATTATCAATGAAAGGGAGACCTTTTTAATGAGAGAAAACTTAAAAGGCCGTGTTGCGGTTATTACCGGCGGTAGCGGCGTTCTTTGCAGCAGATTTGCAAAGGAGCTTGCAAAAGTCGGCGTGAAAGTTGCAATTCTTGGCCTTGTTCAGGAAGAATGTGACCAAGTTGCGCAGGAGATTAAAAATGACGGCGGCGAAGCAATCGGCATTGCCTGCAATGTTATGGACAAAGCGAGTATGGAAGCTGCTGAAGCCAAAGTGTCAGAAGTTTACGGCCCATGCAATATTCTGATAAACGGCGCAGGCGGAAACAGCCCGCGCGGCACAACCACCAAAGAAGTTTTGTCTTTTGATGACCTTAAAAATAAATCTGCTGGCAACTATACATTTTTTGATATCCCGGCAAAGGATCTTGAGTCTGTCTTTTCCCTGAACTGCACAGGCACCATGCTGACAACGCAGATTTTTGCGCCTAAAATGGTAGGGCGCGAGGGAGCAGTCATTCTGAATATTTCGTCGATGAACGCATACCGCCCGCTGACAAAGATTCCGGCTTACAGCGCGGCCAAGGCTGCAGTCAGCAACTTCACCCAGTGGCTTGCCGTATACCTTGCTGATGTTGGAATCCGCGTGAACGCGATTGCGCCGGGCTTCTTTGAAACAGCACAGAACGCGAAGCTTTTGCGCAATCCGGACGGCTCATTGACGGAACGTTCCCACAAGATTTTGAACCATACGCCCATGAAGCGGTTCGGGAAACCGGAGGATTTGATTGGCACATTGATGTATCTGTGTGACGAGCAGGAATCCGGATTTGTAACCGGAGTTGTCATTCCGGTTGATGGAGGATTCAGCGCTTACTCCGGGGTGTGAACAGTTAGGTTAAAACAAGAAAATATAATAAAAACTCAAGCGCAGGTAAGGCAAACCGTCGTAAAAACAGTGGCTAAAAAAACATTAGCGATAAAGACTGTACGGAAAGGTCAAAAAAGAAAGGATCGTTAGTATGAGCAATTTTGAATTTAATGCGCAAACCCACATTATTGTCGAGGATTCGTCCAAGCCTGTTGAGTGGGCGGCCAATGTTTTGCGCCGCGATATGAAGCGCGTTTTCTGCACCCCGTCCGGGCGGGGAGTCCAAAATGAAATTCATGTAAAAACAGGAGCCGAGGGAGCGCCCGAGACCTTTTTGCTGACTTTTTCGGATGATGGCGGCAAATAGATTTTGACTGTCACAGGAACAGACATACGCGGAACAATCTACGGGCTGCTGTATCTGAGCCGGACTTACCTTAAAGTGCCGCCGTTCCATTTCTGGAATGACACACCGCCCGCAAGGCTTGAGCGGGCGATGATACCCCAGCAGACCTACCGTTCAAAACCTTTCAAGGTACGCTACCGCGGATTTTTCATCAACGACGAGGTGCTGCTGCTCGGGTGGCATGATGACAGGTATGATAGAATGACCTGGGAACCAGCTTTTGAGGCCCTTCTGCGCTGCGGCGGAAATATGGTCATTCCCGGCACAGGCGAGGTCAGCCGCCATACACGGCAGCTTGCTTCTGAAATGGGACTTATCATAACCCATCATCATGCGGAGCCGATGGGTGCGAAAATGTTCCTGACAGCCTACCCCGATGAAGACCCCAGCTATCTTAAAAACCAAAAGCTCTTTGAAACGCTGTGGAGAGAAGCCATTGAGGAACAAAAAGATTCCGATGTAATCTGGACGCTTGGTTTCCGCGGACAAGGGGATCAGCCCTTCTGGGACGATGACCCGTCTCTCAATACCCCTAAAGCCCGCGGTGAGCTTATCAGCTCTATTATCAAGCGGCAGTATGATATTCTGCATGAATACTTTGATAATCCGATTTGCTGCACAAATCTTTACGGCGAAATCATGCAGCTCTATAAAGACGGCTATATCACCATTCCTGATGGCGTCATTAAAATCTGGGCCGATAATGGATACGCCCGTATGGTTTCAAGGCGCCAATGGAATCTTAACCCGCGTGTACCCGCGCTTCCCAAACCAGGCGATACGGGGCCGCATGGTCTGTACTATCACGTGACTTTCCATGACCTACAAGCCTCCAACCACCTGACCATGCTGCCCAATCCGCCGTCTCTTGTGGCATCGGAGCTGCAAAAAGCATTTGAGAGCGGCGCGGACGAATACCTGATTTGCAACTGCGGAAATATTCGGCCGCATACTTATCTTCTTGATTTGGTGTCAAAGCTGTGGACAGACGGAGCGGCCGATGTTGAAGAGCACCTCAAACAGTTTACCCAGACATATTTCCCGGACGATTGTGACGCGGTGGCGGAATGTCTCCGTGAATATTTCGACTGCCCGATCCAATACGGGCCAAATGAAGATGAACATGCCGGCGAGCAATTTTATCACTATCCGATGCGTTCAATAATTTCGCACTGGATAAAAGGCAAAGGCAGTGAGACAGAAACGGAGCTTCTGTGGGCTACCGGCAACGTGCCCTTTGACGAGCAGGTACGCCATAGGCCATAAACATTCTGAAAATATTTATAACGGAGCGCTGATACTGGTCTCTGGTGAGCAGGGTATTGAGAATTCCATACGGAATATTTATCGCCGAATAGCATAAATTGAACAGCAGGTAAGTTGCAAAAACATATATCGTTTTCCCGGCGTTGTTCCACTCGGGGACAGAAAGCATCATTGCCAGCATGACCGAAAACGGCGCAAACATCCAAAGAATCCATGGCCTTGCCTTGCCGAACCGGGTCTTTGTGCGGTCTACCGCTATCCCCATGACCACATCCATTATGCTGTCTGCCAGCATTGCTGTCAGCATAACTACTCCGACAATGGCTGTGTCAAGCTTAACGATATTGGTATAATAGTATGTCATGTACCAGCAGATTACGGCGTATCCAAGGTTGCTTGCAAGATCGCCAAAACCATACGAGATTTTTTCAGTTAACCGAATGTTTTCCATATTTTATTCCTTCGTTTGTTGATTTGAGTTTCGGCAACAGTATATCATGAAATAATCTTGTATACAAGAACTTTTATGCAAAATCTTTAGAAATACAGAAGCGCTTTTCCTGTTTGATATAGACATACAAGTTCATGCGATAGAACGGAAGGAGTTATCTTGCAGATCAGCGAAAATAAAGAGATCAGGGCTTAATAATTTGAGGGCTTTGTTGACATTTATTCATGAATGTACCGGTTTTGACGTTGGTGTACCGGCCTTGTGAGCCGCTCTTGAGCGGGGGCAACCGCTGGCGCGTAATGTACTTGCACCTTATCGCCGAAATTTTCATATAATTGTATACGGCAAAACATAAAGCGGATGTATGTCCGCTTAAATTTTGCCGCGGCGGAGGTGCCTGCATGCTATTTTCATCAATTGGTGTCACTGCGGTGAACCTCTTATTTTTTATACTCCATGTAACGAATTCCGGCTCATTCCCCAGACCCTTGACAGCTGCGGAGGAAAAAAAGTATCTTGAACTGCTGAAAAAAGGCGATGAACAGGCAAGGAATATACTGATTGAACACAATCTGCGCCTTGTCGCCCATATTATCAAAAAGTATTACTCAAACGCCCGCGACCAGGATGATTTAATCTCTATCGGCACGATAGGACTTATAAAAGCAGTATCCACCTTTGACAGCAACAAAGGAACCAGACTTGCCACTTATGCAGCGCGCTGCATTGAAAACGAAATATTGATGTATTTCCGCAATCAGAAGAAATCGGCCCAGGATGTTTACATAAGCGACCCGATAGATACCGATAAGGACGGCAATCAGCTTACGCTGATGGATGTGGTGAGCTGTGATGACACCGTCCTTGACGATGTTGATTTTAAAATGAAGTCGGAAAAGCTGCATAAATATATAAAGTCGGCGTTGGGCGAAAGAGAACGCCTTATTATTGAAATGAGGTACGGCATTAACGGGTATACCCCCAAGACACAGAGAGAAGTGGCAGAAAAGCTCAAGATATCACGCTCTTATGTCTCGCGCATTGAAAAAAAGGCACTCGGTGAACTCAGGGCGATGTTTTCAAACTGATTTGTAAGATAGGTGTATCAGAGCTGCCCTTTGAGCGTTTAATAAAGCCCTCAAATAAAAGTTTAAAATATAACCACAACAAAAGCCTTGTTATGCCGGCAAAACCGTAGGCTGTAACAGCCGTTTCCTCAGCGCAAGTTTTGGGTTTGAGGACACACTGAATTGATAAAAGCAACATACCGCAAGTTGCTGAAAAATCGAAAAAACCAGTTAGAAATGCAAAAACGGCATGAGAATCAGTTGATTCCCATGCCGTTTTTTATTGTTCTTAAGACACTGTTGCGACCATGACGGTGATGTCGTCGTCGTGGCCGTCGCTGCGCTGTTCCTTTGCCTTTTTTGCTAAAAACCGCGCGAAGCTTCTGGGCTCGCCGTCGAATTTCTCAATCTCGCGGATTATAAACGAGTCGCCATCTGCTATGACCCCGTCGGAGACGACAACCACCACATCGCCCTGCCGCAGCCTGACGCTTGTCTTTGCCAGCTTTGCTTCGGGCAGGATACCGATAGGCATTGAGCTTGGCTCAATGCGCTCGACCCTGCCACAGCGCCTTACATAAGTCGGTGACGCTCCCGCTTTTAAAAAGATTGCGGTGCCGTCATAAAGGTCAATACAAGCGATGTCGATGGTGGAAAAAGTCTCATCGCCTGATTCTGCAAGAAGCGCCAGCGAAGCAATCCTGGCGGCCTCATCAAAACCGAACCCGCAGCGCAGCAGGCGGGACATGAGCCTTACAGTCAGGTTGCTGTCGATTGCCGCCCGGCCGCCGCAGCCCATGCCGTCACTCAAGATAAGCATTGCTCTGCCTTGCTCGTCCACAAATGAATCGCAGGCATCCCCGCAGAGCGTTTCGCCGGTTTTCTGGATTGCGGCTTCCCCGAACTTTACGCTGAAGCGGGGCTTTTGTGAAAAGGCGATCCGGGTTATGCCGTTATTTGTTTCAATTATTCGCGGCCCTTCCATTTTCCTGCCGCAGGCCGAAGCGAGGGCGCGCAACACCTCTTCTCGGCTCACCCGGCGGCTCTTCCCCTCGATTTCTGCCTCAATGGACATTCTGCCGTGCATGTCCACATAAACTTGCGACGCGGCAGTGTTCAGACCGCAGGAGGCAAGGGCGGCTCGGACGCGTTCCCCGCCGTCGGCCAGTTTTTTGACCGATGAGAAATCGGACGCGATATTGCGCATAAGCGCGGCGGCGTTATAAAAGCCGGGGGCGATAAGCCGCCGGAGCTGCTCAATTTTAAAGTCTGCCGCGAGGCGGGCCGAGTATTCGGCAAAACACCTGTTGACAGCACCGGTGAAGTCGGTGAGCTTGCAGCACCGGGCAGTGAAATGCTTTGGCATATCTTCACGCAATATCGCCCTGTTCTTTTTGAGGGTGTCGGTGATATCGTTCAGCGCGTTCATCGTGTCGTTATAGACGGTTCCCCAGCAGTAAACCTGCATGCCGCAGTTCTTGCAGACCAAGTCGGCGGCGCCGTCGAAAACAACCGATATGTCGGATGAATCGTTTTTGCTTAATTTTGTATGTATCGCAGTGACCATTTCCGAAATCTCTTCGAGCACTTCTGCCGCTGAGGTGAGCCGTTTGTTTATGTCGTGCAGAATCTTGTGCTCACTTTGACTGTGAAGCGGGACAAACAGGCCGGAGGTGCGGCAGAGGAGTTTCTCCGGCAGTATTAGAAAGATAAGTGACGCGGCGGCGACCTCATAAGCCATTGTTATAACCTCTGTTAAACTCGGGGAAAGCGTTATGAGCGCTATTGCGTCCGCAAGAATGAAAGCCGCAGCGCACCAGAACCTTCCCAGTTGAGCGAATATGCCGGCGATAAGCCCCCCAAAGCCGTAACTGGTGGTAATGCCGGACATAGGGCCGCCGCTTAAGCTCATCACCATGCCGGCGGTAATCCCCATCACTGCGCCGCCGGTTTCCCGGCCGTAGCGCGCGGCGCAGAGAATCACAAAGATTGCCGCTGCCCTGCCGACAGATACGCCCGAAAACTGGATACGCTCAAGGGAAAGCAAAAATACGCAGAGGCTTATCGTCACACTGATAAGCTCGTGCTGTGTCAGCCCCCAAAGGGCAGACGGCTGGCTTAGATATTTGAAAGACTTAGCGAAAAAGAATGCGGCGCAGCCGCATATAAGGGTTTCGGTTATGAAAATAAGGATATCGTATGGCATGCCGCCGCCCGCCGCAACAACGGCAATGCCGGTGATTGCTGAAGCAAGGGTCGCAAGGGCAGGGGGGATTGCCGGATGGGAATTCAGCGATTCAAATCCAGCCAGTACCCACTTGAACAAGAAAACAGCCACCGCTGCTGCGATATATCTCAACGGATATTCCGCCCCGTTAGGCAGTATGTATCCTATTATAGCCCCTACAAGAACAAATAGGCTGCTGCCAGGTTCCGCCGCCGCTATCGCCGCTATTCCAAAAGGTGCGCAGTTGTTCAGCATTTGGGCGCGTGATGACAAAATACCCGCTGCAAAATAGAATAATGCCCGAAATATGGTTTGTGCAGTGTTTTTTTCTTCACTGCGGCCGAGAATTGATGATAAATTACCGGTTAAAATATTAGTTTTTGGCATATTGCTGCCGCCTCCGTTAAACTCCCTTTTATTTTTTACATCCGTTAAATATTTGATGTGTGCAAGGTATCGGTGATGAACATTATAAAACGGGGAGCAAAAAAAAGTTGTCAGACGGCGCAGTAAAAATATGTTTTTTTATAACTATGTCCGGCGTATTTGGAATCCCTGATATATCTTGCGGGGTGTGCTGATGATTTTTGTCTTATAAACAATAAAGCAGGGGTCAAGCGCTTTTACGCCAAAATAATGACCCGGCAGGCGGTTTAAAAGGCAATTTTCTGTATGAAGCCGTCTGCTTTTGGATTTGCCCGCTGTATTAATAATGATGAAAATGTTCTGGGAGTGGAGGATATGGATATAGATTTAATAATAACTGCGGCTGCGGCAATTTGCGGCATAATCTTTGGGTGGATTGGCTGCAGAAGAGGGATTAAAAAAGACTATGAGAGCGAGGGCGCACTTAAAAGCAACACAGAGTATATAAAGCGGCGCATTGACGACGTGCTGCTTGAACAGAAGGATACGAACAGAATCATCAACAATTTGACCGAGCGTGTTACCCGGGTCGAGGAGAGTTCAAAACAGGCGCACAAAAGGCTTGACGGCATTGAACAAAGGCTTGCGAATTAAACAAAAGCAAAAAGAAGGGATGTCGAATGAAACAGTCAGAATTTATCGGAAAGGTCAAGGGCGGCGCGCAGGAGAGCATGAAGAATTACGGCATTTTGGCGTCGCTGACGATTGCCCAGGCGATTCTTGAAAGCGGATGGGGCGAACATGCGCCGGGCAACAACCTTTTCGGTATCAAGGCAAACGGATGGAAAGGCAAAACGCAGATTCTCACAACAACTGAATATGTAAACGGGCGAGCCGTTAAAGTAAAGGCGGCGTTCAGAGTCTATGGCTCATGGGACGAAAGCATAGCTGACCACGCAAAGTTTTTAGTAACCAATGCGCGCTATAAAAACCTTATCGGCGAGAAAAATTACAAGCTCGCCTGCCAAAAAATCCAGAGCGACGGCTACGCCACGAGCCCGACCTATGCGCAGAAACTTATAAAACTGATTGAACAGTACAACTTGACCCAATATGATAACTTGTCCCAAGAGAACAAGGCGGAAAAAGCAAAGGAGCGGGTATATACAGTCAAAAAGGGCGATTGCTTATCAAAGATTGGCGCCCAGATGGGGTGCAGGTGGCAGGATATAGCGGCCCTCAACGGGATACGCGCGCCGTACATTATAAGAGTCGGACAGGTTCTAAAGCTGCCCGCGGCGGAGGGCAAGACCTATACGGTTAAGAAGGGCGACTGCTTGAGTAAAATAGCCGCCAAATACAATACGACTTATCAAAAGCTTGCCGCCCTCAATGGCATTAAGCCGCCGTACATTATTTATGTCGGACAAAAATTAAAGATAAACTGACGGGGGAATGGAAATGAGCATGGATATCAAAGAAATCGCAATTATCGGTGCAGCCCTTGCCGCGATAGCGGTTGTCTACGGGCTGGCAAAATTTTTAAGTAAGAAAAAAGTAAATACAGGGGGGCTGCTTTCGGCTATAGATATGGGGCTTAATATCGTTCAGCCTATTGCCGATGTCCTCAAGCCGCTGCTTCCCGGTATCGCAGGAGAAGTAGTCGACACTGTGCTTAAATATGCAAACGGGGCGGTCTGTGCAGCGGAAAAAACGTATAAGGACGCGCTTTTGACTGGTGAGAACGTCGATGATACCCGGCAGGCCGACTGCATTGACATGGTAAAGAAAGCCCTCATGGCGAGCGGAATCGAAATCACCGAGGACACCGAAAAACTCATCAATGCCGTTGTGCCTGTGTTTGTATTGTTTTTGCCCAAAACCCATGAGACTACGCCGACGGCAATAGAAGAAAATTAGGCAAAAAAATTCCCCAGCAGCAGCTGGGGAATATATATTAAGAGGAGGATCTATGAAAAAGTATGTATATATAATAATCTATGATTATGAACATTTGATTAAGACTATGTAAAGTATTTATCAAGAATTATATAAAAGTAAAAGAACTGATATAGTCACTTAGAAATAATCGGTAAAAGGTACTGCAAGGGGACTTGCAGTACTTTTTTATAAAGGAAGCGCAGGGCAGGTACGCACTTGTACTTATCCCTGCGCTTTTTTGAGCCGCATATCATTTGCCTGTAGTTTTAAAGCAGTAAAGTTCCGAGCCTATGCCAAAGCCTGAAGTGCCACCGTATTCTGAAGCGTCGACCTTGACGGCGTTTTGCTCGACATAGGAGATAAGCTCCGAATTACCACGTCCGCCGCCAAATCTTGAGACCAAGAAGTATGTGACTTTGCCTTCCGCCACAAGCTGTTTGAGTTTAGAGACCGACAATGAGTTATCTGAGCCCAGAAAGCCGCCGTAAGCGACCGCCGGCAGCCCCGTATCAATTATTAGCTGCGCGACGTCGGAAGCCCTTTGCGCAACTACAAGATAGCTGCCCGGTTTATAGTTTTTGACAAGGTATTTTTCAAGGCTTGACTGGGGATTTTCCGTGTTGTTCTGCACCGCTCCGCCTCCCATACCGCCTCGGAAAGCAAGCTCCGGGCCGGCGTAGGGCATTGTGGCGTTTGGAACGTACATAACCGGCGTAAGCGACCAGTAAACGGGCGCCGCAAGCAGTGATACCATTGTAAAGATAGATATGAGTGCTTGCATTGGCCTTCTTGGCTTGAGCAGGTAGATGGCCATCAGAATAAGGGCAGCAGTGCCGCTTACAGCCATAATGGGTATAAGCCAAGCCCTCAAGGCCGAATAGCTCCAAACGTGGTAGAGTTCAACCGCGAGGGTGGCGGCGAGTGACACAGGGAGCAAAATTTGTTTTATGCCCTTTCGGTATTTGAAGTACCTGAACATCCCGACAAACCCTGCGCCCGAAAGAACCGCAATCTGCGGAGCCAGCATACAGAGGTAATACTGATGATAAAATCCCGCGAAGCTGAAAAATACGAACATGGTCACGAGCCAGATATACCATAGTGTCAAAACGACAAGTTTTAATGTAGGCTTTTTAAGGCTGGACTTGCTGATAAAGGCAGCCAAACCGAACAGCGAGAAAATCAGAAGCCATGAGGCTTGACCGTAAAGGCTGCTGTTCCAAAGGCGTATTATAGAAGCAGTACCTATATCGTTGCCGTTGTTTCCGCCATTTCTGCCGTTATCGCCCATGACCTTTCCGCTACCGTCGGGCCTGTTTCTGGTAAAACCGCCGTCAAATTGCTGGCGGGGCCCGTTCGCATTATCACCGGCATCCCGTGTGCTGCCGGCGCCGTTTGAATCTGCCGTACCCGCATGGCCTTTATTTTGTCCGGGAGCGGGCCTAAAGTTGTTGTTGCCTTGTCGTTGGGCAGACTTGTTGTCTTGAGCACTGCCGTTATCCTCGTCTTGAGCGGGCGGGGTATTGCCGTCATATTGACCTTTCCAGGGTATGGCGGGCAGAGTGCGGCCGCCGTATTGACGCTGGCCTGGCATTATAGGCAGTGTTCCGCCATCGTTCCGACCTGCGCCGTCTCTGAATATGCCGACGCCCATACCTGCTCCCTGTCCATAGATCCGTTCAAGGCCGTTATGGCCGATAATTAGATTAAGGACGGTGTTGTTTGTTGAACTGTCCACATAAGGGCGGGACGAAGAAGGATATAGGTCTACAACTATCGCCCAAGCGAATGAAACTGCCGCCATAATGGCAGTCGCAGTCAGTCCCGCAAGGAGCCTTTTTAGGAATTTTTGCTTTGAAAAAATCAGATACACAATTGCGAACGCGGGCAGTATGGTATAAGCCTGAAGCATTTTTATATTAAAAGCGAGCCCTACAAACACCGCCGCGATAAAAAGGTAACGCCATTTTGATTTTTCAATGGATTTGAAGAAGAACCATACTGTGACGAGCAGGAAGAAAATCAACTGCATGTCCATTGTGTTGTTTCGGGATACTACAACAACGGCAGGCGTCACCGCAAATATAAGGGCGGACAAAAGGCCGGCTGCGCGCCCGAAATACTTCTTTGTCAGAAAATATATAAGCAGGCAGGAACCAGTACCCGCAAGGGCCTGCGGAAGCATCATCGCCCAGCCGTGGTAGCCGAAAATAAGCACAAACAGCGCTTGAATCCACAATCCGAGCGGGGGCTTGTCGACAGATACCATGCCTGCAGGGTCAAATGAAACAAAAAAGAAGTTCTTAAAGCTCTGGGTCATGCTTTTTATCGCGGCCGCGTAATAGGTATTTCCAACGCCGTTTTTGGAAATCGCAAAAAAGTTTAGCCCAAAGGAAAGAACCGATATCAAAACAAGCGCGATGATATGCCAGCGGCGTTTAAAAAAACGGGCCGCAGTTTTATATACATTTTTCATTATCAGTACCCCTCGGTTAACAGTAATTCCGCCTGCCTTATGAAAGCGCGAGAGCGGGGATTATTATGTGGCTGTTTTGACGCACATTTTCCCGTAAGTTATGTTGATACGGGAGCTTATGTAACAATATTAGGCGATAACTGTGAACATTGCGTTAATGGAAAGTAAAGGATTTGTAATAATAATCTGGCCCTACTAAACAGTTTTATTATCATCACAGTGCAAGACATAAAAAACTGCTGCCCGGAAAAGTCATCCCGAACAGCAGAAAGTTATAACAGAAGATATAGTTTCTACCAAGTATTGAAAATTACAGCGCTTAGTGTTAAAATTTAATTACAGAAGTTACAAAGTGGTATTATTCAGCCAACCAGCTCTTAACGGTTTTGCGCCGAAGGACAAAAATTATTGCGAGCGCCAGAAGCGTAACGCCGCCGCAGGATATATACCCGTATTCGCCGCCGAGGTGTTCCATCGCCGTACCGGCGAAAAAGTTGCCGATTGGCGTTGAACCCTGATTTAAAAATGCATAGACGCTCATGACCCTGCCCCGATATTCATCTGATGAGTTCAGTTGAAATATAGAGTTGGCAGTATTGAGAAATGCAATGTTTATGAACCCTATTGCTGCAAGCAGCAAAGCGCTTAGGAGATACTGACGTGAAAAATACATTAATACTTGTATTGTCGCCGAAAGCGTTCCAGCGAATAGCAGCATTTTTTTATTCATTCCGTGGCGGCTTATATAGGCGAGTACGATGGCGCCGATAAATGCACCGATGCCGGAAGCGCTCAAAAGGCCAGTATAGCCTTCAGCGCCGCGCCCGAGGACTTCGCGGGCAAAAACCGGAATGATTACGTCATTGTTCATGGCGAATGTGCAGAAAACTGCCATCGCAAGCATATTTAAAATTAAGGTGTCGTTTTTAAAGACATAGCGCAATCCGCCGGCTACCTGTGATAAAACGTGGCCAGTGACGTGATGCGGCACTTCGCCTCCGGATTTTATCATTGCAATTCCGGCAATAACGGGTATGAAGCTGACGGTATTCATAAAGAAGCAGAATACCATGCTGAATTTGACCATCAAAAAACCTGAGAGTGCAGGTCCTACGATTCGGGCAAGGTTGAAGATTGTTGAGTTGAGCGAAATGGCGTTCGTAACATTTTCCCTGCCCACCAAGTGTATAAAGAATGACTGACGTGCGGGCGTATCAAGCGTTTGGTTAAGCCCGTAAATAACACTCAAAACAAGGACATGCTCCACACGGATGGCACCCGTAAACGTTAAAACCGTCATAAGGCCGGCCTGAAGCATAAAGACAATCTGGGTAAAAAGAAGGATTTTCTTCTTTGGAAAACGGTCGACAATTACACCTGCAAACAATGAAAAGAGCATCAACGGCATAAACTGACATACGCCGATAATGCCGACCATCAGCGGGGATTCGGTCAAAGTGTAGACGAGCCAGACCTGCGCTGTGCGCTGAAGCCAGGTGCCTGTCAGCGAAATACACTGACCGAACCAAAACAGCCTGAAGTCCCGGTATTTTAATGATCGAAAGGTTGTTTTGATAAAATTGCTGATAATAATTGATAAATTTCGCAATTCTTACACCTTTTGCTTTATTTGAAGATTATTTGTATCTGATTATTCAGGGACCGTAGATTCGTACCACCGCCAGCTTGGCGGCTGATACTAAATTAGCTGCTTCCTTTTATGTTTTTCAGCATGGTTTCCAGTACAATGCCGACAAGATATACGGATTCTTCTCTGGTAAACCCGTTTTTCTCAAGTTCAGTTCTCATGACTCCAAGGAACTCGGATAAGGCGCCTATGGAGTTAATAAGATTCCTTAGTTTATCACTCATATGATGCGCCCCTTTTACTATAGTTTAGCAGATTATTTGACAGATGTCAGCTATTTAGTGGCCGAAAAAGGGATACAATCTTCCGATGAAATCACGCAGATGCGTTACCCAAATTGAATCGATGTTATATTTGGCATAATAAAATTTTGTTGAAATATCTCATGGAAAACGATATAATAAAATAAGTTATGTGTCGCTGTACAACTTATTATAATTTGCCGTAGATTAGTGCTTGATTTTGTAAAAAGTATATTATATTACTTATATTGATTTAGCAAAATACAGTTCAGAGAGGAAAAACCGCGATGGACGTTATCGATCAATACACAAGTCAAGATACATATATTTCAAAAACCGACGTTGTCGCAGGGAATATTTATGAAAAAGTTAATAAACGTTACATATACAGGGCCGTAAAAAGATTTTTTGATGTTGTTCTTTCGGTTTTGGCTCTGGTTGTACTTTCTCCGCTCTTTTTGATAACTGCAATAGCCATAAAGCTGGACTCAGAGGGTGAAGTTTTTTATTCTCAACTGAGAGTTGGAAAAGACGGAAAACTATTTAAGATGTATAAATTCCGGAGCATGTGTGTTGATGCAGACAAGCAATTGGACAAGCTTAAGGATCTCAACGAAAAAGACGGTCCTGTTTTCAAGATTGCCAATGACCCGAGAGTGACCAGAGTAGGGCGTATTATAAGGAAAAGAAGCATCGACGAGCTTCCTCAGCTTATTAATATAATAAAAGGCGATATGTCAATAGTGGGGCCTCGCCCGCCGCTGCCTAACGAGGTGGCGCAGTATACGCCGTATCAAATGCAACGGTTGAGCGTTAAACCTGGCTTGACCTGTTATTGGCAGATCAGCGGCCGGAGCGATATATCCTTTGATGAATGGGTCGAACTCGACTGCAAATATATTAGGGAAAGCAGCGTGTGGACTGATATTAAAATCATTTTAAAAACTATTCCAGCAGTGTTAACTGGACGGGGCGCTTATTAATGAATCCAGAATCAACATCAAAACATATATTTATAATTGGAAGCAAAGGCATACCGGCACAATACGGAGGTTTTGAGACTTTCACAGAAAAGCTGACAGCATTAAGAAAAGACGAAAGAATATGCTATCATGTAGCATGTATGTCAGACCGTAACGAAGATTTCGTCTACAACAATGCGCAATGTTTTAGGATAAAAGTACCGAATATCGGTCCTGCCAAAGCGGTATATTACGATATTAAGGCAATTGACTATTGCTGTAAGTATATAGAGAAAAATCAGATTAAAGGCGCAGTGGTATATGTTCTGGCCTGCCGCATTGGGCCTTTTATAGGCAGGTATAAGCGGAGGCTGGCGAAGAGTTCATGTCGGTTGTATGTCAACCCGGACGGTCACGAGTGGAAAAGGGCAAAATGGAATGCGTTGATAAAGCGCTATTGGAAGTTCTCCGAAAGATTAATGGTAAAGCATGCGGATTTGCTTATATGTGACAGTAAAAATATAGAAAAATATATAAAACAGACGTACGCAAGGTTTAATCCAAATACGATGTATTTATCGTATGGCTCAGAAACGAAAAAATCAGCACTTCCGGAGAATGACCCCAAGCTGCAGAATTGGTATGAAAAATTCGGCATTTCAAAGGGGCAGTATTATCTGATTGTGGGCAGGTTCGTTCCTGAAAACAATTATGAGACCATGATACGCGAATACATGAAGTCAAAAACCGAAAAAGACCTTGTAATTATTACGGGCTTTGAAGGCAACAAGTATTATGGTAAGCTGAAAGATTTGACTAATTTTGATAGTGACCCGAGAATCAAATTCGTCGGCACAGTATATGATCAGGAACTGCTCAAGAAGATAAGGGAAAATGCCTACGGTTACCTGCATGGTCATGAAGTCGGCGGCACGAACCCCAGCCTTTTGGAGGCTCTCGGCAGCACAGACCTGAATTTGCTGCTGGATGTCGGGTTTAACAGGGAAGTTGGGGAAGACGGCGCGCTGTATTGGACCAAGGAGGAAGGCTGTCTTGCCAGACTGATTGAGAAAGCGGACGGGCTGTCCCGCGATGAGAGGGACAGATTAGGCACCCTTGCCCGCAAAAGAATCAATGACTGCTATAGCTGGGACAAGATCGTTGGGGGATATGAGGATCTATTTATTTCCGGAGACAAAACTTCTGATTAAGGATGTGCATGCCTTATTAATATTTTACACATATCGCAAGGTTTACCTCCGTTCCGTGTTGGAGGCATGACGAATTACTGCGTCGATTTAATGGAACAACAGGTTGCTCAAGGAGACAATGTCTCCCTTTTATATCCAGCTAATTTCAGTTTAGGCAAAACAAGAATTGTAAAACATAAACACTCAAAATATAAAATTTTTGCAATTATCAACCCGTTGCCATTGGCGCTTGTATTTGGAATAAATGAACCGCGCAGGTATATAGCCAAGTGTAATTCAGACTGCTATGAAAAGTTTTTGACATCAAACCATTTTGACATAATACATGTTCACTGTTTTATGGGCATTCATAAAGAATTTTTTGAAGCTGCTAAAAATCTGGGCATACCTATGGTATTCACCACTCATGATTATTATCCTTTTTGCATAAAATGCAATTTGCTAAAAAAGGACAACAGTATATGCAGCAGCCCAGACGGATATGAATGCCGTATCTGCAACGCAGGTCAGGGACTTTCGGCGATAGAAGAGAAATTAATGCAGTCTCATCTTTATATTAGATTAAAATACAGCAGGTTATTTGAAATTATTCGGAAGCGCTGTCGGTCAAAGATTGAAAATGTAAAAGATGCTGAGCCTACATCTACTGTTGAAGATTATGAGAGCCTTATTGATTATAATATGAGCATTATAAAGCTTATGGATCTTATTCATTGCAACAGTGAAGTTGCTTATAATGTTTATTCAAAATTCCTTCCTGAAGCAAATTATAAAATACTGCCTATAGCTCACAATCATGTACCCAGTATCCGCAAAGATCATCACAAGAAAGAATTGCAGACGCTGCGTATTGGTTATATGGGCGGATTAGCACCGTATAAAGGCATAAATACACTCCTTGAGGCTCTCAAGATACTTGACGCCAACAACAAAAAAAACTGGGAGTTATACCTTTACGGGGCGGATTACAGCGGGATTGAAAACGATATAAGAATTCATAACTGCGGCAAGTATGAGTATGGTGATTTAGAAGGTATATATGAAAGTCTTGATTTGACAATAGTCCCAAGTGTATGGTATGAAACATACGGATTTATAGTGCCGGAGTCTCTGGCCAGCGGGGTTCCCGCAATTTCTTCGGATACCGTCGGTTCTCAAATGCTGCTGGACGGCTGCGGAGTAAAGTTAGTCTTTAAGTCCGGTTCCGCTGAATCGCTTGCTCAAACATTAGAACCGTTATTTGATGTAAGCATATATAACAGTGTAATCGACTGGGTTTTAAACAATGACTTTGACATCTCAATCGATAATCATACTGCAAAGATCAAATCCATGTATGAGACAGTGCTATAATAAAACTATCGTTTTACAGGCGGGGAAAATTCATTATGTACAGTATAGACTTTGTTATTCCATGGGTTGACGGAAGTGACCCTGCGTGGATTGAAACCAGAAATAGATACCTCGAAAACAAAGAGGATGGCAGTCCGGTTAGGTTTCGAGACTGGGACAACCTGCAGTATTGGTTCAGAGGTGTTGAAAAATTCGCTCCATGGGTAAATAAGATTTACTTTATTACCTGGGGGCATCTTCCGAAATGGCTGAACACAAACAACCCCAAGTTAAAAGTTGTTAAACACGAAGACTATATCCCTAAAGAGTGGCTGCCAACTTTCAGCGCAAATCCAATTGAGCTGAATCTTCACAGGATAGAAGGCTTGTCCGAGTATTTTGTATACTTTAATGATGATATGTTTATCATCAATGAGATGAAAGAGACAGATTTCTTTAAAAATGGACTGCCTTGTGATACGGGCGTATGGAATGTGCATCATAGCTGCCGGGATAAAACCAGCACGATAACGGATAATGATATGGCAGTCATCAATGATTATTTCTCTAAAAAAGAAGCGATTAAACGCCACTTTGGAAAGTATTTTAATTTTAGATATGGAAGAGACAACATCCGCAGCGGAGTCCTTTTAGCGTGGCCTTACTGGACTGGTTTCCTTGACTGCCATTTTCCAAATTCCTTTCTGAAATCTACTTTAGAAGAGGTATGGTCTAAGGAGCCTAAACTTCTGAGCGAGACTTCTTCACATAAATTCCGCAATAATATGGACGTAAACCAGTGGTTGTTCAGATACTGGCAACTGGCTTCCGGCAGGTTTATGCCGCGGTCAAAAAAGATTGCAAAATATTTCCCGATTACCGAGGATAATACCGCGATAGTTGATGCTATAACAAAGCAAAAATATAAAATGATATGTATAAATGACGTTGCGGAACTGAACGATTTTGAATATCAAAAAGATATTATCAAACAGGCTTTTGATAGGATACTGCCTGAAAAATCGTCTTTTGAAAAGTAATAGACAAGAAAATTAGTAATGAATAAAAGAACACGGCCTTTAGTTATCCATAAGGGGAATCGCAAATGAATTATTACACAAGTGAATTTTGCAAGACATCTGAATTAAGCTCATCAACTGTAAATAAATTTAATGCTGGTTCAAAGGCCCGAAATGACATAGAGAAAATTTTAGATCAAATCGGAGCAAAGCGGATACCAATTCTAATAAAAATGAGGGATCCAGCTGTCCCCGATAGTTATATATCTAAGGTTTCGAGAATATTTAGCAACACTAAGAGTTGGTTGAAATCACTTGACATTCTGTCGAAAGGAGACACTGTTTTTATACAGTATCCATGGACGGATTCATTTATTCTTTATTCTAAAGTTTTAAATAAGATTTCAAAGAAAAAAGCAAAATCGGTAGCGGTAGTCCATGACCTGAACATTTTGAGGAACTTAAATAACAGTGGCATAAAACTTAAAATAAAGCAAAAGTATCAAGAAGAACTTACATTAAAGCTATTTGATTACATTATTGTTCATAATGAAAAAATGAAACAAGTATTAATAAACAGAGGATTTGACAGCAAAAAACTAATTGTGCTTGAAATCTTTGATTACTTGACAGATGAATCATTTACAGGCTCAAAGGTTTGCAAAGAGTTGCCTATAGTAATTGCAGGTAATTTGTCTCCTGAAAAATCTTCATACATTTATCAGCTTCATAATATAAAAGATGTAAATTTCAATTTATATGGTGCTAATTATACTTGTGCAGATAAGTATTATTCTAATATTTCTTATAAGGGGAAATTTAGGCCTGAGCAGCTTCCCAATGTTATGGAAGGCAGTTTCGGACTTGTCTGGGATGGGGATACAGTAAAAACCTGTGGTGGAGATTTTGGGAACTATTTGAGATTCAATAATCCCCATAAAACATCTCTGTATATTGCTTCTGGGTTTCCGGTTATTGTATGGAATGAATCAGCAATGGCGAGTTTTGTCAAAAAGAATAACATAGGTATAGCTGTTTCTTCTCTTTACGAATTACATGACAAGATAACCGGTATTTCGAATGAACAATATGATAAAATGTGTGAAAATGTACGATTCCTGTCTTTAAAGCTGCGTGATGGCTTCTATTTTAAAAAGGCTATAGACAGTATCAGGTAGTTATTTTTATGATAGGAATGAAACTTAATGTTTGTTGTTTCACGTGATTACAAGCAAATAAATAATAGCCATAGATTGATTGGCTTATTCTATCTACTGCCTTTTGCATTATATACGGTATGCGCTTTTTTGCAAACTACGATGTTTAAAACGATGATACCGGCTCAGACTTTCCGTTTTTTAAGGCTTCTTTCATTAGCTGCAATACTTCTAAAAATATTTTTCTTTAATAAGCATACCTTAAAACAATGGATGCTATTATTTTTGCTTGGTTTGGCAGGAGTCTTCGTTTGGAAATGTTCAAGTTATCCAGATGTTCTTGACATCATTATTCTAATAGTGGGAGCACGGAATGTTTCTTTCAAGAAAATTGTAAAAGTATATTTTGTAACATCACTTACTTTGCTAGTTATCACGATTATATCAGCAAAGTTGGGGTTTATACCCAACTTAGTATACTATATTGGAAAGAGAAGAGAATCTTTTGGTATCATCTATCCGACAAACTTTGCGGCCCATATATTTTTCTTGATTCTCTCATATATTTATATTCGTCCCAAAAGAAAAAGTTTGGCCATCAATATTCTTGAATATGCAGTCTATGCTGCTTTGGCAGTGTTTGTTTATATTTTCTGTTATGCTCGCACAAATGCTATATTAATAGCTTTAACAATTTTAGTAAGTATAATCTTATATTTTAAACGCCGCAAGCGTATAAATCGAGTTTTGCAGATTATCCTTACATATTCTGTTTCTGCATTTGCCATTTTGATGATAGGATTGACAGCAGCTTATAATAAATCATGTCAGTTCTTGGTTAAGCTTGATACAATTCTTGACAATAGACTAAACCAGGGAAAAGCGGGGCTTGAAAAATACGGTGTTTCGGTGTTTGGAAAACATATACAGCTAAATGGTTTTGGTGATTTGAAAGGCTTCAATAGACAATATGATTACTATTTTTACCTTGATTCGTCTTATGTAAGGATTATGTTGCTTTATGGCGTTATTACAATTATGATTATTTGTTTAGCATATACACTTTTCTGCAAAAAGAGAATACAGCATGGGGATATTTTGCTTCCGTGCATAATAGCCCTAATTGCTTTGGAAAGTGTAATGGAACAACATCTATTAGAGTTCGCATATAATCCATTTATCATAGTTTTTATGGCAAAATATGGAGGAAAAACTAAAAGCTTAGGTTTTACCATATTTGAGGAACTACGAATAATTATTAAAAGGATGTTTAGAAGACCTAAACTGCCAAAGAAAAGGGATTCTATTAATGCCGTTGTCAAAGTATAATAAAGCAATTTGAATACAAAGGGGATAAGCTGTGCCTAAAATCAGATCAGTAAAATTTAATTTTGTAATGAATTGCATTCTGACACTGTCAAATATAATTTTTCCGCTTATCACATTCCCCTATGTATCAAGGATATTACTGCCTGAGGGCACAGGCAGAGTGGCGTTTGCTACATCAGTTGTCACGTACTTTTCAATGTTCGCTCAGCTTGGAATTCCAACCTACGGCATAAGAGCATGTGCAAAAGTAAGGGAAGATAAAGAAAAACTGACAAGAACAGTGCATGAAATATTTTTTATTAACATTATCATGTGCGTCTTTGCATATATAGCCTTTTTTGCTGCATTGTTGTTTATCCCAAGGCTTCAAAGCGATAAAGTATTGTTTATTGTTGTCAGCTCAACTATACTGTTTAATGCGCTTGGCATGGAATGGGCATATAAAGCGCTTGAACAATATTCATATATAACCGTAAGGTCGGTAGTATTCAAACTCATTGCGCTGGTAGCCATGTTTCTACTGGTTAAGCAGCAAAAGGATTATATCATCTACGGCGGAATCACGATATTTGCCGGTGTCGGTTCGAATATATTAAATTTTATAAATATAAGGAAAATAATAAGCTTTCGCTATGTCGGGCATTATGATTTAAAACAGCATTTCAAACCAATACTAATCTTTTTTGCGATGTCGGTAGCCGCAACTATATATACTAATCTTGATAATATAATGCTTGGCGCGATAAAAGGCAACATAGATGTCGGTTATTACAACGCCGCTGTTAAAATAAAGTCAATTTTAGTCAGCTTCGTTACATCATTAGGTGCGGTTCTGCTCCCGAGGGTGTCATTCTATTTCGACAATGGAATGAAAAAGGAATTTAGGCAGATAACTAAAAAGGCGATTGAGTTTGTTGTCTTGCTTGCTTGTCCGGTTACGATTTATTTTATAATCTATGCAAAAGAAAGTATTCTGTTTTTATCTGGAAAAGCTTTTGTGGGCGCCGTTATCCCGATGCAGCTTATAATGCCGACGGTTCTGCTTATTGGGCTTACAAATCTTATGGGCATTCAAATGCTCGTACCAATGGGATTTGAAAAAATAGTACTATACTCTGAGATTGCCGGCGCGACAATAGACTTAATAATAAACTTCATTTTAATACCGCCCCTTGCTTCATCCGGAGCTTCAATCGCTGCGCTCGCTGCAGAAACAACGGTATTCATTGTCCAATTTTTTGCCTTGAGAAAAATGGTCTTGCCTTTGTTTAGAAAATTAGAGCATTCGAAAATAATAATGTCATTGATTTTATCATCTGCTCTGTCACTGCCCATTAAAATGGTTCCGACAGGCAATTTCTTAAAGCTGGTAATATCGGCTTTAATCTTTTTTGGAGTCTATATGATTATTTTGAATGTTCTGAAAGAACCGCTCGTCATAGATCTTGAGAAACAGGTTTTGGCTAAATATCTTAATAAACTGCGCCCTAATGTTAAAGAGAATTAAATTAAGAGCGTGCTGCAAGATTTATTCTGCAGCACGCTCTTTTTATCTTCACTCAAAATATCAGTCAAATACCTTTGACGCTTTCTTTAGAATATCAGTGATCTCGAGATGCTGTGGACAGATACTCTCGCATTGGCCGCACGCAATGCAGTCTCCTGCCCGGTGTCCGTCTCCGGCAGCTTCTTTGTAGGCAGAGTGATATTGCTCATGGTCTCCATAAGTAAGATATGAGTTATATGTCTTTATGATATCGGGTATTTTAATTTGATTTGGGCAGCCGTCAACACAGTAGCGACATCCAGTGCAGCCGACAGTAGGAGTATTGAGAATATCATCAATTACTTCTTTAAGGCAGGCTTTTTCCGCGTCAGAGAAAGGAACAAGGTTTTTTATAGTGTTGATATTGTCGTTCATCTGTTCTTCGGTTGACATGCCGCTCAACACAACCATTACTCCGTCGAGTGTTGCGCAGAAGCGCATAGCCCACGAAGCAATTGATTTATCCGGGGTTACAGCCTTCATTTTTTTCTCGATTTCTGGGCGCAATGAGGCGAGATTTCCGCCTTTTACTGGCTCCATTATGATTATGGGCTTATTATGACGTCTTGCGACTTCATAGCATTTCCCTGAATGAACAGTATTACTGTCCCAGTCAATATAGTTAATCTGAAGCTGTACGAAATCGACTTCCGGGTGTTCTGTCAGAAGCTGGTCGAGCAATTCAGGCGTGTCGTGGAATGAAAAACCGAAGTTGCGTATGAGCCCTTTTTCTTTCATCTTCAGTCCCCATTCCCAGCAGTCGTACTTGTTATACTTGTCCAAATTGCTCTTTTCAATGCTGTGAAGCAGATAAAAATCGAAATAATCAAGCCCGGTGCGTTTACGCTGTTCGTCAAATACCTTTAGCAGGTCTTCTTTTGAGTTCAGCACCCATCCAGGCATCTTGTCGGCGACAAAAAAACTGTCCCTCGGATACCGCTCGACAAGTGACTTTCTGAGAGCGACTTCTGAGCCCTGATAAACATAAGCGGTGTCAAAGTAGGTAAATCCGTTTTTCATATAGGCGTCAACCATAGTGTTTACCCTATTGATATCAATTTCACCATTTTTTTTGGGAAGACGCATTAACCCAAATCCCAGCTTTGGAATCTTTAGTAAATCTTCTCTGTTCATAAATTTCCTCCTTTTTGTTTCGTTAATAAGTCATATATTTTCGCAGGTGAAAAGAGTTGCCGGAAGGCAGAAAGTATATCCAAGCTACAATTAACATTTTCGAGCAGGTAACGGCATGGGTTAAACCTCGAAATGGGCCATTGTGCCGGCAGACATCATTTCAATAGCCTTTCAAATATATGCAGTAGCCGTTTTTTAAATTATAAACTGGCATAATTCTTTGGCCGTTTGGGCATGTCCAGGGCTTGCTTTTATGTATCAAGTTAGCTATATTTTTTATAGGCGTTTCAATAAATTTTAAACCATAATTGATTATAATGCAATACAAAAAGGGGAAGTGAGCAATATGAAGGTTTTGGCTATTAACGGGAGCCCTAACGAAAAAGGTTGTACTTATACCGGCCTTTGTGAAATAAAAAAGGAACTCGAAAAGGAAGGCATTGATTGCGAGATTATGCAAATCGGCAAAAAACCGATTCGCGGGTGCACAGCGTGCGGTGGCTGCCGGAGGATGGGCAAATGTGTGTTTTCAGATGATATCGTAAATGAAATTATTGAAAAGTTGAAAGCCGCAGATGCTTTAATTGTCGGTACACCTGTATATTACGCCGGAATATCGGGTCAAGTCAAGTCGGTTATGGATAGGGTTTTCTATGCCGGAAAGGGATTCGAAAACAAGCTCGCCGCCGCGGTCGTCAGCTGCCGCAGGGGCGGTGCAAGCGCGGCTTTTGACCAGATGAACCATTATTTTACGATAAGCAGCATGCATGTCGTGTCATCACAATATTGGAACCAGATCCACGGCAATACGCCCGATGAGGTAAAACAGGACCTTGAGGGGATGCAGACTTTGAGAACATTGGCAAAAAACATGGCGTGGCTGCTCAAATGTATTGAAGCCGGGAAAAAAGCCGGTATACCAAAACCAAAATATGAAGAGCATGTATGGACAAACTTTATTCGGTAAGGCTGCGGTGCGTTTACACCGCAGCCTTTGCCCTCTTATAGGAAAAGTATATAGGGGGACAGAAATGCTTATACTGCCGTAGGCGTTTTTTCGCAGTTCTCCGACATTGCCAAAGTCAGAAGGGAATAAATTGTGGGCAAGTATGGGTGCAGCAGCACCGCTGAAAAGGTGAATCGGGATATCTCCATCATTTACGAGTACAATTTGTCTGAATTGAAAATTTCCTTGACAGTAATCAAAAAAATGACATATAATATGTTTAGCAAGTAAACAGGAGGAAACATTTTACATGAGCGATAGTGTTACCATTGATGACTTATGTGAGCTATTCCGGCAGGTCATCAATCAATACATCGAACTTGACAAGAAACCATACTCTTACGGAATCGGCCAAAAATTATATCTCAGTGAAGTACATACGATTGATGCGATTGGAAAACACGACAAAATCAATATTACCAAATTAGCTATGTATCAGAATGTGACCAAAGGCGCTGTTTCTCAAATGGTACGTAAGCTGGTCAAAAAAAATTTGGTTATAAAAAGTGTCTCACCTGAGACGGAAAATGAAGTTGTTTTAAGCCTGACCGAAGACGGCAAAAAAGTATATCGTGGTCATGAAAGATTTCATAAATACCTTAATAAAAAAATTGAGCATTTGTTGGCACAGCAGCCGCCGGGAACATGTGAACTCTTGGCATCATTGGGAATGGAATTGAAAAAAGTATGGAAAACATTAGAGATGGAAAAAAGCGAATGAGAGTAATTCGCTTTTTTTGTATTCATATATTTAGATACTATACAGTTTAGCAAATAATCAATTTAGCAAATTAACTGAGGAGAGACTGCGGATGCCTTATATTGTATTTAATAATGTCACGAGAGAATACCGCGCCGGGAAAGAAAAGATTAAGGCTTTAGCAAATGCAAATTTTTCTGTGGAGAAAGATTCTTTTACGATAATTTTAGGCCCTAGCGGGTCTGGCAAAAGCACGACATTAAATTTACTCGGAGGGATGGACAGAGCGACATCTGGCCAAATCTTTGTGGGGGATAAAGAGATCACCGCACTTTCCGATAAGCAGTTGACGGATTACCGCCGGACTGATGTGGGCTTTGTGTTTCAATTTTATAACCTCATACCAAATTTAAACGCTTATGAAAATGTCGATGTATCTGCCCGTTTGGGGAAAAACCCGCTTGACCCCAAAAAAATGCTCTCGGCGGTAGGGTTGGAAAAGCGCATGAAGAACTTTCCGTCTGAAATGTCAGGAGGTGAAATGCAGCGCACATCAATTGCGAGGGCATTATGTAAAAATCCTGATCTAATTCTATGCGATGAACCTACGGGAGCTTTGGATTCCGCAACGGGAAGGACTATTTTGCAGCTTTTACAGAATATCGCTCATAATGAAGGGAAAACAGTAGTTGTCGTTACACATAACTCTGCCATAGCGCCTGCAGCAGATAGGGTAATCCGGCTAAAAGACGGCCATGTAGTACAGGTTACAGATAATAAAAATCCCGTCAGCATGGAAGAGGTGACATGGTGAGATGAGACGGCTGTTCCAAAAAATGTTGCGCGATTTTTGGGATTTTAAAGCTCAATTCTGCTCTGTATTCGTAATGTCACTGCTGGCGGTGCTGATTTATACAGGCATTGAAGGGGTTTGGCTGGGCATGCAAAACCAGGGTAATGCCTGGTTTGAAAAAAGCCGGTTGGCAGATGTCTGGATTAGTGGGGATGAAATTACCGATTCAGATATTGACAGAATTAAAGAAATCGACAATGTTTCAAGCGTTCAGGCTGCCGCAATTGAGGACGCTACAGTTAAGTTAAAGGATTCAAAAGATGCTGAAATCAGACTAATTTACAATAAGACTAATCAAATATCGATACCGGATACTGTCAGCGGAAGCAAATACAATACAAATGAGAGCGGCTGCTGGATTGATAAGGAATTTGCAACGGCAAACCATATCTCTGTCGGCGACACACTTAAAATCTCAAATAACAGCAAGGAAAAGACCGTATCCGTTAAGGGCATTATTCTAAGCCCTGATTATATCTTTTACACAGGCCCAAATAGCAGTTTGTTTGCGCCAAATCATGCGCAGAACGGGTATGCGTATGTTTCAGGCGACATATTTAAATCATTAAGCGATAACGAGGACGACATTTTATATAACCAAGTAAAAATAAAAACCTCAAAAAAAGCGGATAATTTAAAATTAAGAGATGACGTCGAAGATAAGTTAGGCTCAAAATATATTGGCTTTTTTGATAGGTCAAATTGGTCAGGGGTTTATAACTATACAAACAAGATTTCGCAAATGAAAAAAATGTCAATAATGTTCTCTATATTATTTTTCTTCTTAACCCTATTGACCATGCAGACAACTATGAAGCGCGTCGTAGAAACGGAGCGGACGCAGATAGGTACATTTAAAGCCTTGGGTTTCAGAAACGGACAGCTATATTTCATGTATGCTTGTTATGGCCTTGTGATAAGTTTATTGGGTTCCGCCGTAGGATTGATACTTGCCCCGCACGTAATCTCGCCAACATTGCTGAACCTGCAGAAAAAGTTTTATACGATGCCTCGCTGGGAAGTAAAGAATTCCTGGGCTTCATTTGGTGCGGCACTCTTAATCGTAATCTGCTGCGTGGTTTCGTCAGCTTTTGCGAGCAGAAAGGGCATTAAGGGCATGCCTGCCGAGGCAATGAGAGAAGCTGCTCCGAAGAGCGGAAAAGAGATAGCCCTTGAACGTATACCGTTTATTTGGAACCTTATATCGTTTGAATGGAAATGGACTTTAAGGGATATCTCAAGAAACAAGATTCGGACGGCGACCGGAATAGTGGCGATTTTGGGGAGCATGGTTTTGTTGATTGCGAGCTTTGGCTTAAATGACTCTTTAGTCAAGGCTAATCACTATGTATACGGAACACAATATGATTATGTGTCCAAAATAACGTTATCCTCCAACGCTGGGCAAAAAGACCGGGAAACCCTTTATTCAAAGTTAAATTCCGACGGACAGTGGGTTGAAGAATGCGCAATAGAAATCCAAACATCAAAGGATAAGCAAAAAAATGCAGTGCTTTCTGT
Organism: [Clostridium] cellulosi; assembly: GCA_000953215.1. NCBI lineage: Bacteria > Bacillati > Bacillota > Clostridia > Eubacteriales > Oscillospiraceae > Ruminiclostridium > [Clostridium] cellulosi. The sequence goes on along the minus strand of LM995447.1, from coordinate 2,091,778 downwards.
CTTGGGGCCGGGCATATATGTGCATCTCAAGAATCAGGCAAATGATGATGTGGCTCTTCCTGATGATAAGCTGCTGGTTTCCCGCAGGCTGGCACAGGACATGAATATTAAAAAAGGGGACTACATAAAGTTTCGGGTTTTAGGATATCCTACTCCATTTACTGCCAATGTGGCGGATATTGTCACAACTCCAACGCCCCAAGGTATTTACATGTCTGACGAAGCATGGGAAAACCTATGCGCAAAATCTTTAAGCGCGAGTGTCAGCAAGCTAAATGCTGCGTCAAAGAATACGTCAAACAGCGCTGAAAAACTTGAAAGCGCGTCGCAGAACCTGGTGTCCGGTTCAAAGAACCTTTCCGAGCAACTTGCAACCGTGAGCGACAGTGTTAAAAAGTTAAATCAGGGGTTATCAGTTGGCACTGACAGCATTAAAACATTGTCAAATCATCTGTCATCCCTTGATGACAGTGTTGCTTCCCTGTCGGACGGATTAGTGAAATTACAGTCAGGTTATTCAGAAATAGGGAATAACATTGGCAAGGTTAATTCATCACTCCGCGACCTTTCGAGCCAATTAAATATGTCATTCAGCAATGACCAATATGATAAATTGCAAATGAGCGTTAAGAATATGGAGACGCTCCAGCAAGCTATCGGCAATTATAATGTCACTACTAAAAACGGGGAACAGCATAAATTATCGGAGACTCCGGAGTATAAGCAGTGGAATCTGCTGTCAAAAAACCTCGGAAATTCATCGTTGACGATGGGGCTTACTATTATGCAGCTAAAAAGCGGAGTTTCAACTTTGTCAAACAACCTTTCGAAGATTAACAGCGCAGAGAAAAAAGCCAACGAAAGCTTGGCTCAGCTCGTCAGCGCTGTAAAGAAAATGAAAGGCGGCACTGCACAGCTCAAAGCGGGATGTCAAGAGCTTGCCCAAAAGTATTCGGAAGCGTCATCGTCCCAAAACAAACTGGCTAATGCCATGCAAAAAATTTCTGACGGCTCAAAAGAGCTTTATGACGGTCAATCTGAATTTAACAGCGCCCTTAAAAATACAACGAAACAAATCAGCGCATTAAGCAGCTTAGGGACAATTCAAAACCCGAGCGGTATTGATAAGAGTTCCTTCTTTAAACCGACGGCACTGCTTACAGGAAAGTCAAATTTAGACGATATAAAAAATGAGGCATATGTTAAAGATATAATTACGCTGGACCAGCAATTAAATGACGCTGATGAGATTCTTAACAGCGTGAAAATGATTATTATGCTGTTGTTAAGTGCTGCAATTCTGCTCACTGTGGTTATACTATATAACCTTGGCATTTTAAATTATACAGAAAGGAGAAGGGAATATGCAGCTATGAAGGTGTTAGGGTTTCATCAGAAAGAGATACGTGCTGTTATCTTCAAAGACACTATTTTCAATATAGTCATCGGATGGTTGTTGGGTATACCTGCAGGTTTATTGTTTTTGAAAGCATATGTGGGAGCTGTAACAACCGATACATTCGAATATACCCCTATTATATCTTCAACAAAACTATTGCTGTCGACTTGCATTGCGGTGGGAACCTCAATAATCGTAGGTGTTCTCGTGAGCAGAAAAGTGAAGAAACTGGATATGGTAGAGTCGTTAAAGTCGGGTGAATAATCAGATGGAACCGGCTGATTAATAGACGAGGTGGGGTTGATTATGAGCGCGTACAAGAAATTTTTTGAATTAACTGACGAAATTGAGGAAGCTATGTTACATAATGTATTGCCTGAATCCGGCAGGCGCATAGTGGATTTCCTAAGAACAAAAAATGAGAATTATAGTTATGACCCTGAGAGCAAACGATATTTTATCAACAGTTTTTATCCTTCTTTTCCAGGCCACGCGTGGAGCAGGGCGGTTCGGGATTTTTATCATATCGCGGTACACAAGAAGCGTATACCTATCCAAGCGGACATTGTGGTAACCGGCAAATGCCAGTGCCGCTGTTGGCATTGTTTCAGGGCAAAGAATAAAGATGTACAAATGCTGGACCTCGAAACCATTAAACACTGTTTTAGTTCACTCTATGATTTGGGCACGGCCACTGTTGGGATAACAGGGGGCGAGCCTATGCTTCACCCTGATATATTAGAAATCATCAAAGCAATTCCCGACGGCATTGAAGGGCAATTATACACAACTGGCCACAATATCGATAAAAAGTTTGTGTCAGAAATTAAGCATACCAATTTGACCAGATGTATTATCAGTTTGGATCACTACCAAGGCGATAAAGCAGATGAACTGCGGCATTACCCCGGTGCGTTTAAAGAGGCATTAACAGCTATTGAGGCGTTAACTGATGCAAATATCTATACTGCAATCACAGTCTGTATCACCAATAGTTTGTTAAAAGAGGGCGAGATACAAAAGTATTTTGATTTTGTTGAAACGTTGGGAATCAACGAAATACGCATTGTTATGCCCATTCCGCAGGGGAATTTAGAAGGCAAGGATTTTAGCCATCTATACTGCGACGCAATCAAATTCGTCAAAGATTTCAAAAAAGAACATTTCTCATCCGCAGGCGTGCCGGCGATATTGAACTTTTGCGAATTTGAGAGTCCGGATTATATGGGCTGCAGTGCGGGCGCTCATTATCTGGCAATCAACAATGACGGCGCGGTTACTCCTTGCGTTGCGGTACCGCTTTCGTTTGGAAATATCTTCAAAGAGGACCTTAAAGATATATTTGAGCGGATGGAGAAATTCTTCCCGATCTCAGGCAGGATCTGTTACGGGAAAAGATCAGGAAGGGTTATTTCACGGAATAACATTAATACAACCAAAAGGCCGCTTCCCGAAGATATTTCTTTAAATGTTGCTGAGCAATGCAGCATATCATCAGACACTGCGGCATTCTTTAAATGTTTTGATGTGGAAGAAAGGGGACAAGCAGTATGAAAGGCAAAATAATAGGTGCCGGATCATACGCACCTCCAGCGGTTTCAGATGATGTGTATTTCGAACTATTTCATAAAGAAGCCAGAATCGTTTCAAAATTGCTGCCGCACCACAGCAGGTATTGTGCGCTTGATTTTAATACAGGCAAAGCATTTACCACTAATACCGAAATGGCATATCAGGCATCCATAAATGCTATTAATAACGCAGGATTAAAGCCGGATGATATTGATTTAATCGTGTATTCAACTGCTACCCCCGATTATCCCATTCCGCCATGTTTTGCCCTGCTGCAGGACAGGTTAGGGATTTCAAAGTGCATGGGATTTGATATTCGTTCAGGCTGCGCCGGTTTTGGTACAGCTATGTATCTTGCGTTATCCCTCATCGAAAGCTCTGCAGTACATAATGCGTTAGTTGTCGGAGCAGATTTGATTTCAAACAGATTTTCAGAATTTATCCAGCAAAAAAGTTCCATAGGTTTAAGGGCATTGTTTAATTTAATGTTCTTCGGCGATGGTGCCGGGGCTGTTGTCTTGCAGGGCACGGATGAGTCTGACTCATCTGGCTTTTATTATAAGGACATGGAATCGACTATGGCAGACGTCCCCTATGGTTCTATTATCGAAATAGGCGGGTCCAGATATCCTTATCCCACAGATGAAGTTAAACGTGAGCGCTGGCCGTTGTATCAGGCCAGTAAGGTGAGTGGGGAATATTTGCCAAAGGTACTTATTTATGCAATGCATAAATTCAACGACAAAGTCGGGACAAGCGCAAGTGATATAGACCACTATCTAATGCCCGTTATTTCTAAGAAGATGATAAAGATAGTATGCGGCGAATTTCCAGATCTTAATTTGGATAAAGTCATAACCGTTAGCAACGAAGGAGGGGCGCTGTTAAATGCGGCAATACCAATTGCATTAACAGATGCGATAGAAAAGGGGTGTTTTAAAAAGGGTGATAATATCTTAATGTATGCTGCGGAAAACACAAAATGGCAGCATGCTCTGTTGGCGTTCAAATGGTAATAATTTATGGAGGTCGAAATTATGGACACATTTTCGAAAGTTCGGCAGATGATTAGTGAAATAAGTGGTACAGCAGAAAAGGATATTAAATTGTCATCAAGCTTCACTGACGACTTACATATGGATAGTTTGGAGTTAGTTGAGCTTGCAGTGTCAATAGAGGATGGATTCTCTATAAAAGTTCCATATGAAAAAATGGATATGTTTACAACTGTGGGCGATGCTGTGTCTTATATCGAAACCGCTTGTGCCCGCAATTGAACAAGTGTCTTGATATAAATACAGTCCGAGAGGATTCTACGATGTAAGACCATTCCGCTGAAACGAAACCGCTTTTTTAGATTGTGGGACTATAGTGCAGACAAGAAAAAGCCTGATGCCGATTGAATATTGGCATCAGGCTTTAATTTTTTGTTGTTCAGCGGCGGCTCTTTGTTCAATATACGTTCTGCCGCCTGCGCTTATGGTTTAAAAATTCTTTCCATCGCGACGCTTTTCAAAGGAGTGGCCGCCTTCACGTGAATGGAAGGGGCGAGAACCGCCGTCTTTATGGAAATCGCGGCGTGGAGGGCGGGACTCTTCCGGTTCAGGGGTCATACCCTCAAGCTCAATAAGAGCATCGCGGCGTGAAAAGTTTAACCTTCCTTGATTATCAATTTCAATGAGTTTCACTGTGATTTCGTCGCCAACCTTGACGGCATCCTCGACCTTGTCGACATGTTTTACGTCGAGTTTAGAGATGTGGACAAGACCCTCTTTGCCCGGCGCAATTTCAACAAATGCGCCGAATGGCATAATGCGTGTTACCTTGCCAATATAGAATGTTCCGATTTCAGGATCCTTTGTTATAGCGTTGATTATCTTGAGGGCTTTCTCTCCGTTCTCAGTGTTGACGGCGGCGATAAATACACGTCCGTCTTCTTCTATGTCAATTTTGCAGTCACAGTCTGAGCAAATCTTTTGGATGACCTTGCCTCCGGAACCGATAACATCACGAATTTTGTCGACGTCTATCTGAGTAGTTATCATCTTTGGAGCGTACTTAGACAGCTCGGGGCGCGGTTTATCAATTGCCTTGAGCAACACTTCGTCAAGGATATAATACCTTGCGTCTCTCGTCTTTATGAGCGCTTCTTTAATGATTTCGGGGGTCAATCCGTCAATCTTCAAATCCATCTGGATAGCTGTAATGCCTTTGTGAGTACCGGCAACCTTGAAGTCCATGTCTCCAAAGAAGTCTTCGATACCTTGAATATCAATCATTGTCAAGAAGCGGTCGCCTTCAGTGACGAGGCCGCAGGAAATACCCGCAACAGGTGCTTTTATCGGCACGCCGGCGTCCATAAGCGCCAGTGTTGAACCACAAACTGAACCCTGTGAAGTAGAGCCGTTGGAGGACAAAACCTCTGAAACAAGGCGGATAGCGTACGGGAACTCTTCTTCCGACGGGATTACCGGCTCAAGGGCGCGCTCGGCAAGAGCGCCGTGACCGATTTCACGTCTGCCCGGGCCGCGTGCCGGTTTGGTTTCGCCGACAGTCCAGGCAGGCATGTTGTAATGGTGCATATAACGCTTTGTATCCTCAAAATCAATGCCGTCAAGGAGCTGCTGGTCACCTATCGGGCCCAGTGTCGCAACTGTAAGAACCTGGGTCTGGCCTCTTGTGAACAGTCCAGAGCCGTGGCAGCGCGGAAGCAGCCCAACCTCAGCCGCCAGAGGACGAATTTCGTTCATTCCGCGTCCGTCGACACGGCGATGTTCGTCAAGCAGCCATCTGCGGACTATCATCTTTTGGAGCTTATAAAGGCATTCGTCAATTGCCTGTTCGCTGTCGGGATATTTTTCGCTGAACTCTTCGATAACCTTCTCTTTTACGACCTTAAGTCTTTCCTCGCGGACTTTCTTGTCGTTCGTATCGAGGGCATATTTTACGTCTTCCTCGGCGAAATTCTTGATATCTTCAAACATTTCGGGGTCGACTTCAAAGGACTGGTATTCAAACTTTGGCTTTCCTACCTGTGCTTGTATATCTTTGATGAAAGCGACAATTTTCTTTATTTCCTCATGGGCCCTCATAATACCGTTGAACATAATATCTTCCGGTATTTCATTTGCGCCCGCTTCAATCATAACAACCTTTTGTTCGGTACCGGCGACGGTAACATACATTTCGCTCTTCTCACGCTGTGCTGCGTCCGGGTTGATGACAAATTCGTTGTCAACATAGCCTACAGCAACGCCGCCTATCGGCCCGTTCCACGGGATATCGGAAATAGAGATGGCCACTGAAGTACCTATCATGCCCGCAATTTCCGGCTGGCAGTCTGGTTCAACAGAGAGCACAAGAATGGATACGGTTACATCGTTGCGCATATCCTTTGGGAACAGCGGACGGATTGGACGGTCTATAAGACGGCTTGTGAGAATAGCCTTTTCAGACGGTTTCCCTTCGCGCTTTAAAAAGCTGCCCGGGATTTTTCCGACTGCATAGAGCCTCTCTTCGTAATCGACGGCGAGAGGGAAGAAATCAACGCCCTCACGCGGCTTGTCCGACGCGCAGACGTTGACCAATACCACGGTATCGCCGTATCTGACAAGACATGAACCGTTTGAGAGTTGTGCGACCTTTCCTGTTTCGATTATAAGTTTTTTGCCCGCGAAATCTGTTTCAAATGTGCGGTAATTTTCAAACATTATTTGACCCCCTGAAACTTTTATAAAACACGAGGGTCAAACAGAATTCAGCAATCAAGCCGGCGTTCTAAGGTTTTTAAAACGCTCGCTTTATTGCTAAAACCGCCCAACCCTCTGTTCATCAAAGGATACAGGAGCGGAAACTTGATGTTTCCGCTCCGGCAGTCCATCATTACTTGCGCAGATCGAGCTTACTAACGATTGCGCGGTAACGGTTAATATCTTTCTTGGCAAGATAGTTCAAAAGGTTACGTCTGTGACCAACCATTTTGAGCAGTCCACGGCGGGAATGGTGGTCATTTTTGTGCTCCTTGAGATGCTCAGTCAGCCTGTTGATGCGGGATGTCAAAATGGCAATCTGTACTTCAGGCGAACCTGTGTCATTCTCATGGATACGGTTTTCTGCGATAATTTGCTGCTTTTCTTCTTTTAGCATTTCAAACACCTCATTGAATTATTCGCCCTGCTCTGGGCAATAGCCGGTGGAGCAAATTGCTAAGCGCAGGGTAACACAAATTACATTATATTCTACCATGTATATTTACAAAAGTCAATTACCGCCAGATAAAGTCAGTGCAAAATATAGTGCAGAAATAATATAAACATATCAAGCGGTGTGCAAAGTGGTTGGGAGATGTGAATGCAGCGCCGTTAGGAACTGGCGGCTCTTAGCGCCGCGTAATCTCTGCAGCGGCAGGATCACATTGTTTCGGGCGCGGTTATCTTGAGCATAGAGAGGACGTTGCGGATAACGTCGCGGACGCAGATGCAGAGATTGAGTCTTGCCTGCATAAGGTGCTCGTCCTCGCCCTTGACGCGCTTTGAATTATAGAACTTGTGGAACAGTGTCGCAAGTTCCATGACATAACGGGTAATTCTCGCTGGATCATATTCTTTGGCCGCTGCCTCGATTTCCTGGGGCAGGGCGCCGAGATGGCGGATAAGCTCATGCTCTTCCGGAGAGGTCAGCAGGTTGAGTTCCTCGTCTGTTACTTCGCGCGGCTCAATGCCCTCGGCCTTGAGGTTCTTGATAATGCTGCATATGCGGGCATGCGCGTATTGGACATAATAAACCGGGTTCTGGGAGGATTGCTCTACCGCAAGCCCTAAGTCGAATTCGAGATGGCTGTTGGCTTCCCTCAAGTTGAAGAAGAAACGCGCTGCGTCTACCGGTACCTCGTCGAGCAGGTCGTCAAGGGAGATGGCCTTGCCGGTACGCTTTGACATCCTCACGACTTCACCGTCGCGGGTTAAGCGCACGAGCTGCATTAAAACTATATCAAGTTTGCTTCCGTCCAGACCGATAGCGTCCATGGCGCCTTTGAGACGCGCCACATGGCCGTGGTGGTCAGCGCCCCAAACATTTATAACCTTATCGAACCCGCGCTTCTCAAACTTATTGCGGTGATATGCAATGTCGGCCGCAAAATAGGTGGGGATACCGTTCGCGCGGACAAGAACCTCGTCCTTTTCGCCGCCGAATTTGGTCGCGGTATACCAGAGCGCGCCGTCCTTTTCATAGGTATAGCCGTTTTTCTTCAGGATTTCTATTGTTTCGGCGACCTCGCCGTCGTTGTGCAGTGTGCTTTCACGGAACCATACGTCGTATTCAATGCGGTATTTCAAAAGGTCGTCGTGCAGTTTCTGAATGTTCTTTTCGAGGCTGTAGTCGACAAGGGCCTTTTTGCGCTCCTCCGACGGCGCCTCGACATACTTGTCCCCGTTTATTGCAGCAAATTCTTTGGCGCGTTCTTTGATATCGTCGCCGTGGTAGCCGTCCTCAGGGAACTCGACGGCGTCCTCGCCTTTGTAAAGCTGCAGATAGCGGGCTTCAAGGGATTTTGCAAACTTTTCTATCTGGTTACCTGCGTCATTGATATAAAATTCGCGCGTGACGTCATATCCGGCTTTTTCGAGAACAGCAGCGAGGCAGTCGCCAAGCGCACCGCCACGGGCGTTGCCCATGTGCATAGGGCCGGTGGGGTTTGCCGAAACAAACTCAACCATGACCTTTTTACCTTTGCCCATGTCGGAACTGCCGTAGTCTTCTTTTTCCTCAGCAATGGCTTTGAGCACGTCGGTGTACCAGCTCTGGGACAAGAAGAAATTGATAAAGCCGGGCCCCGCCGTCTGAACGTCTGACAAGCATGTGCCGGAAAGGTCAATTTTTGATACAAGCAGCTCAGCGATTTTTCGGGGAGCCATATGGAATGATTTTGCGGATATCATAGCTATGTTTGAAGCAAAATCGCCATGGTTGCGATCCGCCGGAATCTCAACGGAAAACGCAGGAATTGGCACTGCGGGCAGCAGGTTTTCGGCAACACATCTGCCGGCTGCCTCCACAAGCACCATGTGTATTTGGTCAATTGCTTTGTTCATTGGATTTATCATCTTGTTTTTTTGCCTCCCTGACTGATATGAAGATTTCATTCCGGCTGATCGTGCTTGAATTAACATCAAGCGTATATTTGAACGAAAGTTCTCCGCCTTTGTCGTTCAGCTTCGATTTGACTTGACATCCGGAAATGCCGACCATAATGTCCCCGTAACCTGTGCCGTAATGGCAGAGCTGGCGCTCGCCTTTGGCTATGACAAGCCTTGACCTGGCTGCTCCTGTCCGTATAAGGGTAACGGTGCCGGAATCGTCGACTTTGAGCGTCGTTGTCACGCCTTCAAGGCCGGTTGCTTCCGATTCATTATAGCTTATATATCTTTTGCCGTTTTTAACGATATACTGCCCCGTTGTTACCATCTCAATTATATCAGGCGGCGCATTTTCGGGGAATATTGCCCCTTTGATATTTATTACTGCATCCATATATTTTAAAGTCCTCCATAGGATATGGTGATTTCAAAGCAGACGGTGTTAGTATTTCTCAATATCTACAGTATCAACCATACCGTTTACAGGGTGTTCGAGAAAAATTCCCGCGAGCCTTTCAAAATCGCTTGTCTGGTCGCTGACATAGTAATGAACGCTGCCTTTTCCAGACGTATTTAAAAGATCTTGCTCCGAAAGTAAGGAAACCGCTGTTTTTGCCGTTTCAAACCCCGAGTCAACAAGGATCACGCCGGGGAGTATGTCCTCGATAACGCCCCGCAGCAGCGGATAATGGGTACAGCCCAGAATTAGCGTGTCTATCCTGCCCTTGAATTCATCAATATAGTCATGGGCGGCAAGCTGTGCTAACTTGCAGTCGCGCCCAAAGTACCCGTTTTCGACAAGCGGTACAAACAGCGGGCATGCCCGGGCGATAACCTCAGCGTCGGGATTGAGCTTTGATATGGCCTTTTGAAAAGAACCGCTTGAGATAGTGGCGCTTGTAGCTATAACGCCAATTTTTCCGGTTTTCGATACCTCAACTGCTGTTTTCGCCGTCGGTTCCACGACGCCGATGACAGGCAGGTCGGTAATGCGCCTTACCTCGTCGATAGCGATTGAACTTACAGTCCCGCAGGCGATAATAATAGCTTTGACATTAAAGCTCAACAAAAAACGCATGTCGGAAACTGCATACTTTTTAATTGTATTTATTCCGCGCGTGCCGTATGGAACCCGTCCGGTGTCTCCGAAATATATAATATTTTCATTTGGTATAAGGCGTTCGAGTTCCTTTACGGCAGTGAGCCCGCCGAGTCCGGAATCAAAAACGCCTATAGGTCTCGTATCCAAAAGACAATCCTCCAAAACTCCGGGCATTATTTTTCCAGAGCGTATGTAAGTATCCTGTCAAGAAGCTCAGAATATGGGATACCGCAGGCTTCAAACAGTTTCGGATACATGCTGATGGAAGTAAATCCCGGGATAGTGTTAGGCTCGTTTAACATCACTGTTCCGTCTTCTCTTACAAAGAAGTCCATTCGGGTAAGGCCGCGGCAGCCCAGCAGCTTATATGCCCGTTTTGCCGTCTCTCTGACCTCATTTGCCTTTTCCTCAGGCAAATTAGCCGGAATTTGAAGCTTGGTTCTTCCGGCAAGGTATTTTGCGTCGTAGTCATAGAACTCATTGCAGGGGATAATTTCGCCGCAGCATGACACAATGGGGTCATCGTTTCCGAGCACAGCACATTCAATCTCTTGCCCTTTGATTGTTTCCTCAAAAACGATTTTGCGGTCATGCTTGCCTGCTGTTTCAACGGCAGCGGTGAGTTCCGCCCTATTATGAGCCTTGGTAATGCCGACAGAGGAGCCTGCGTTAGCTGGTTTTACAAATATCGGATAACCGAGGCGTTTCTCAACACGGTCGAGCACGCTTTCGGGATTGCTTCTATAGTCCGTTATGTCGGTGTAGTCCCATTTTGCCTGATTGATTTTGGCTGCATCAAGGATACACTTTTCAAACATCTTATCCATGCAGACGGCGGAAGAAGCACAGCCGCATCCGACAAAAGGTATTTGCGCGAGGGTCAGCAGCCCTTGCATTGTGCCGTCTTCACCATTTGCCCCGTGAAGTACGGGGAATACGACGTCAATTTTGATGATTTCAGTTGAAGTGCCGTTCTGCACCACAATGCCGTGGACAGAAGCGTCAGGCGATATAAATGCGGGCTTGTTGTTGGGGTCTTTCTCCCATTCGCCGGAAGGGAGCGCCGAAGTATCGCCGCTGTAGAGCAGCCAGCGTCCCGCTTTGGTTATGCCCAGCATAACTATGTCGTATTTATCTTTCGGTATATTTTCAATCACTGATTTTGCAGACTGCAGAGAAACCTCATGTTCAGAAGAAACCCCGCCGAATAAGACGGCTGCCGTTATTTTTTTCATTATAAAAGCATCTCCGAAAATAAAGTCAGCCGATTAGTTTTCGGCTGTTAAAAGTATGATAAATATCAAATAAAATCAATATGCTATGATTATCGTATGCACGATTGATTTAATAATAACACAATGCGCCCATTCCCGCAACGATTTTTACTGTAAATTATAGAATTGTACTGCCTTTTTATAGTCACACAGAGGCGGGAAACGGCTTTGGCGCAAGAAAACGGGCTATAACGGGAAAATACGTGACATTCCGTTGGCGGATAAAGGGGCGGTAGAATTTAAATGAAATAAAAACATAGCGACAGGTCTCGGCGTGCTGACTGGAAATATTCAAACGGGAGGACCATATTTTTGCATAAATATAGAATTTCCCGTGTTTTTCTTGTCAATGACTTTGCTTAGGGTTATAATGAAATTAACAAGACCTGCTGGGAGCGTAAAAATGTTCTTTGGTCTAATCTGGGCACGAAAGCGAAAGGAAGTTGTTAATGAACGCAAACATGCTTGACACTATCGGCTTTGTAAAAAGTGTCGACCCCGAAGTGGGGGAAGCAATGAGCCAAGAACTCATGCGTCAGCGCCGCAACATTGAGCTTATAGCTTCGGAAAACATCGTTTCACCTGCCGTTATGGCTGCTATGGGCAGTGTGCTTACAAACAAATATGCCGAAGGCTATCCGGGAAAGCGTTATTACGGCGGCTGTCAGTATGTAGATATCGTTGAAAATATCGCCATTGAGCGCGCGAAGAAGCTGTTTGGAGCGGATCATGTCAATGTTCAGCCTCATAGCGGAGCTCAGGCGAACATTGCCGTTTATTTTGCCCTCTTAAAGCCGGGCGATACTATAATGGGCATGAGCCTTGCGGAGGGCGGTCACTTAACCCATGGCTCGCCCGTAAATATTTCAGGCAAATACTTTAATGTAGTCCCATATGGCGTAAATCCAGAAACGCAGGTCATTGACTATGACATGATGCTGGAGACGGCAAAGAAGGTAAGGCCAAAACTCATTGTCGCTGGAGCAAGCGCATATCCCCGTATAATCGACTTTGAAAGAATCAGCAAGATAGCAAAAGAAGTCGGCGCGCTGTTTATGGTAGATATGGCCCATATAGCCGGTCTCGTCGCTGCCGGACTTCATCCTTCACCTGTGCCATATGCTGATGTTGTTACGACAACTACGCATAAAACGCTGCGCGGCCCCCGCGGCGGCATGATTATGTGCCGTGAGGAATTCGCAAAGGCCATTGATAAAGCAATATTCCCGGGAACACAGGGCGGCCCGCTCATGCACGTTATTGCAGGCAAAGCGGTATGCCTCGGTGAAGCCCTGAAACCCGAATTCAAAGCATATCAGACCCAGATTGTAAAGAACGCCGCGGCCCTCGCTAAAGGGCTGCTGTCCCGCGGGTTTAACCTTGTTTCAGGCGGTACGGACAATCACCTCATGCTTGTGGACCTGCGCCCGTTCAAGATTACAGGTAAAGAACTGGAGCGCCGTCTCGATGAGGTTTATATCACAGTCAACAAGAACGCTATACCCAACGACCCAGAGAAGCCGTTCGTCACAAGCGGCATACGCGTTGGCACACCGGCAGTCACCAGCCGCGGCATGAAAGAGGAAGATATGGAGAAGATAGCCGAGTTCATCTATCAGGCTGCTTCAGATTTTGACAACAAGGTGGATTCAATACGGCAAGGCGTAAAAGAACTTTGCGCGAAATATCCGCTGTATGAGTAATTTCAATTAGATTTGTCTGAGAGGCAGGCGGGCGACGCCTGCCTTTCTTTTAAGAGGTGTTGGCATGGCATTCTTTGAGGGCAGCATTTATTCAGACGCACTCGGCATTTCAACCTCAATTTGTGTCTCGCTGCCTTATGATACAAACAATAAATCAGATGGAAAGCCGCCGGTTTTATACCTGCTACACGGATTGTTTGACAACCATACGGCTTGGGTAAGAAACACCAATGTTGATATGCTGGCAAAGAAATACGGGTTTGCCGTAGTCATGCCGAACGCGGGGAAAAGCTACTACACCGATATGAAGTACGGCCCTAAGTATTTTACTTATATTTCGGAAGAATTGCCGGAACTTTGCCGCAGAATGTTTAATGTAAGTGAAAAACGGGAAAAAACATTTGTGGCGGGGATTTCAATGGGCGGATACGGCGCGCTGAAGCTGGGGCTCAGAAGGCCGGACATATTCGGGGGCTGCGCAGGGATTTCCGCGGCGGCCGATATCAAGCCCCGCGCCGCAGACTATAAGAACAGGCCAGAGATGAGGGCTGTATTCGGGGAAACTGGCGTTGCCCCTGAGGATGACGACCTCTTTCTGCTCGCTGAAAAACAGCGCGGGACAAAATGTAAGATACTTATGCACTGCGGGCTTTCCGACACAAAACTCAATGAAAACTGGGAGCTTTATAAGGCACTTCTCAAGAACGGATTCGACGTTGAGTATATAGAGTCGGAAGGCGCTCACGACTGGACATATTGGGAGCGGATACTGCCGCAAGTTATGGAATATTTCGCCTTAAGGGGGGTTAATTTATGAATCCGCTGGCGGATAGGATACGTCCGCAGACTTTGGATGATGTTGTCGGGCAAACACATCTTTTGGGCAAAGGTGCTTTGCTGCGCCGCGTCGTCGAATCGGGTCAAATCCCGAACATGATTTTCTATGGCCCTCCGGGGACAGGCAAAACCACAGTGGCTTCGATTATTGCAAATTCAGCCGGAAAAACATTGCACAAGCTCAACGGCACGACTGCTTCAACCTCCGACATAAAATCAGTAGTAGGGGAACTTGATACGTTCGCCGGGGTCGGGGGTGTTTTGCTATATCTTGACGAGATCCAGTATTTGAATAAAAAGCAGCAGCAGTCTTTGCTTGAATTTATAGAGAACGGGCAGATAACGCTTATCGCCTCGACCACCGAGAACCCTTACTTTTATGTATATAACGCCATCCTCAGCCGGGCCACTATCTTTGAGTTTAAGCCTGTCTCAAAAGACGAGGTGAAAAAGGCCGTTGAGCGTGCCTTCCGAATCATCGGCGAAGAAAGAGGCGCTCCGCTCGATATAGAGGACGGCGTCTGCGACCATATTGCGCAGCTTTGCGGCGGCGATGTCAGAAAGGCAATCAATGCGGCGGAACTGTTGTCATTGGCGGCGAAAGACGGGCGCGTGACGCTTGCCGACGCCAGGGAAGCGGCCCAGCGCAGCTCTATGAAATATGACCGGGACGGGGATGAGCATTATGATATCCTGTCGGCACTGCAAAAATCCGTCCGAGGCTCGGATACCGACGCGGCTTTGCATTATCTGGCGCGGCTTTTAGAGGCGGGCGACCTGATTTCACCATGCCGCAGGCTGCTTGTCATGGCGAGCGAAGATATCGGCATGGCTTACCCTTTGGCGGCCGTTATCGTGAAATCCTGCGTCGATTCAGCCATGCAACTGGGTCTGCCGGAAGCGCGCATACCCCTTGCGCAGGCCGTCATTACCCTCTGCACCGCGCCGAAATCAAATTCTGGAGTTATTGCAATTGATAAGGCAATGGCAGATGTAGAAGCCGGCATGGTGTATGAGATACCCGCGCACCTGAGGGACAGCCATTACAAAGGCGCGGCAAAGCTGGGCCGCGGAAATGGTTATCTATATCCTCACGACTTCAAAAACCATTGGGTCAAACAGCAGTATCTGCCTGATAAGCTCAAGGGCAGGCAATATTACCAGTTCGGCCCAAACAAGACCGAACAGGCGGCAAAAGCTTATTGGGATAAAGTTAAGGGCGAAAGTAAGGAATAAAAGCCCGCACTGACAACAATTAATCAACCTGTGATTGCGTTTCATAATAATTAAAATCTCCAGTATTCGTCTTGAATGGCGTCAACTCATTGAATAAAAATTGAGAAAATATATGCAGCAGCCTGCGGCAGCCGGAAAGTTACCGGCTGCCGCAGGCTGTTGTTATTTATAAAAAGTTGAATAAAAATAGCTTGCCAGATGCGCTTTCTATTCAACTTTTATGAAAGAAAGAAGGCATTTTAATGCCGTAACGGCATTAAAGGCCCCAAAAAGGCCATTAATATAGTGCAAAATATATAAAAAATATTTTTTTAATTAGCGAATTTTCTATTGACAAATAAACTTAATTGAATTAGACTATAAATAGTTAATTCAAAGGAACCAAAGTTGAAAAATAGTTAACTTGTTATACTATTGAATTAAAGCCTCTCATGAGGCAAAAAATAATTCGAATAGGTGGTTGATTACTTTGAAGGATTTAAGCAACAAAACGCTGGGAATTATTCATGCATCCATCATCACAACGCAGGCTGTAAAACCCTATATCGAAAAGATAATTCCTGAAGTAAAAATCATGCACGTGGTAGATGACACCATCCAGAGAGATAATATTGCGGCCGGTGTTGGTGTCATACCAAAGGTCAATTATTACAAATTTGCGCAATATGCACACAACCTTGAAGAAGCAAAAGTTGACCTTATAATGCTTGCCTGCTCAACCTTCAATTATGCAGCAGAACTTGCCCGTCCGATGATAAATACTCCAATCGTCCAGATTGACCGTCCTATGATGGAACAAGCAGTACAGATGGGTAAACGCATTGGATTGCTGGCCACGCTTGCAACCACTGTTCCTTCTTCTGAGAGGCTTTTAAAAATAGCTGCGGCGGAAGCCGGCAAGGAAATAGAAATCAATACTGTGCTTTGCAGCGAAGCCTTTGAGGAATATGAAAAAGGCAACATTGAAAAGCACAATGAGATACTGTTTGACAGCATAGATAAACTTTCAAAATCCGTTGATGTAATTGTTATGGCTCAACTGTCAATGTCGGCTCTTGCCCCTTACCTTACTAACACGAGAGTTCCGGTTCTCAACAGTGGAACCACCGGTTTTGAGAGGGTTCGCCAGCTTCTCGAAAATATGTGATAAGTAGAATTTATAGATTTTTATTTATTGAAGGGAATCAATATGAAAATCGGCTGCTGCTGCAACATGATTGCAACCCAAAAGGATGGAATCGGATTCGAACACGCAAAAAACCTTATTGAATTAGGATATGATTACATAGAACTTCCTCTCGCCCAACTTATGGCGCTTGAAGATGATGATTTCCTAAAAATAAAAGAAAGTTTGAAGTTGTTCGGGATAAAGTGCAAAACCTGCAATAACTTCTTTCCAGCCAACATAAAGCTGACAGGTCCGGCTGTCAATGAATCGGTTGTCAAAGATTATGTTGTCAGGGCAGTGGGGCGTGCTTCTCAACTGGGCGTTGATACAATTGTTTTTGGCAGTTCAGGAGCTAAAAATGTACCAGCCGGATTTGACCATAAAAAGGCGTGGACACAACTTGTCAACCTTTTAAATTATGTTGACACCGTTGTGAGACCATTAGGAATTGTCATTGCGATTGAACCTTTAAACAAATCGGAAAGCAATATCATCAATACGGTCAAAGAAGGCTGCGATTTGGCTAAAGAGGTAGACAGCCCTAATATTGGATTATTGGTGGATTATTATCACCTGATGGTTGAAAACGATGATATGTATTCAATGATTCCTTTTTCCGACAAGATTTTTCACGTTCATTTGGCTAATCCTGAAGGAAGGTGCTTCCCATCACCGACCGATACAGCAAATTATAAAGAATTTTTCAGTTTGCTCAATAAAATCGGTTATAACAGGCGGGTAAGCGTTGAGGCATATTCAAATAATATTGGACAGGACGCGACCGTGGCACTGAATTATTTGAGAGAAATAATCGCTTAACTAACTATCTTAAAGAGGAACGAGGAGAACGTCATGCAAAAAAGTATCGACGTGAGCGTTAAAGTTGATGCCGGGCATATAATTCAAAACTACGAGCACAAATGGAGATTTATCGGGTATGATGAATGCAATTATACTGATACGCCTGGCGGCGAAGAGCTTTTAAACAGTTTCGGCAGCCTCGCTGACGCTCCGTATTATATAAGAACCCACCATCTTCTTTGCACTGGAAACTGCCTTGGAACATATAAATGGGGCTCCACAAACGTATATACCGAAGACGAAAATGGCAATCCTGTATACAACTTCGAAATTTTCGATAACATTATTGATACCATCTTAAAAACAAATAATAAACCGTTCATGGAATTAGGGTTCATGCCCTTAGATCTTCTTGATCCCTCTTTATTTGCCGAGTGCGATAAATGGTCAAAATATAGCCATTATGTGAACAAGGCTCATACTTACCCGCCGAAAGATTACAACAAATGGGCTGATCTTGTCGCTGTATTGGCCAAGCACTGTGTTGAACGGTACGGTGAGCAGGAAGTCCTGACTTGGTATTGGGAGCTTTGGAATGAGCCAGATCTGCCGTACTATTGGAACGGCACAATTGAAGAGTACTGCAAACTGTATGATTACACCGAAGCGTCGCTTCATTCGGTACTGCCGCAGGCAAAACTCGGCGGCCCGGCGACTACAGGCCCTGAACTTGGCAAAAAGTCGGCCCAGTACCTTGAAGCGTTCCTGTCTCACTGCAGGGATGGGGTCAATTACGCCACTGGTTCAACCGGTACACGCCTTGACTATATAACATTCCATGTAAAGGGCGGCAATTTCGCGTTTGATCTTAATGCTAAGAAAGAGACTCCCACGGTTAAAACACTGATTAAGCAAGTAAAAACCGGGCTTGAAATAATCAAAAAATATGGTTACGAAGACCGCGAGGTCGTCCTGTCCGAAGCGGACCCGGACGGCTGGGCGGCGGGCGGTATTTATGACAACCCCAATTTTAATTTCAGAAACACTGAATATTATGCAAGCTATATAGCGTCAAGCTATAACCATATAGATTGCATTGCCAATCAGATGAATATGGACGTCAAGCCAATTGCATGGGCGTTTATGTTCAACGGGGAAAGATGTTTTGAAGGAACCCGGACATTCTCAACACAAGGTATTAAAAAAGCCTCGTTCAACACTTTTAGAATTTTATCCAAAATGGGCAGTAAAAAGCTTTACTTCAAAAGTTCTCAGGAAAAAGACGTTCTATCCGTTGAGAATTTACATGGTGAAAATGAGGATGCTGAACTTTCGGGATCCGCAGCAATAAACGATGAAGGAAATATCCAAATACTGCTTTTCAGCCACCACGATGACGTGGATAAACAGCAGGATTTTAAGGTTAACATTGAGATAAACAACGTACCTTTTACCGGAAACGCCGTCGTAAAGCAATATAGAATTGACGCAGAGCACAGCAATGCCTATGCTGAGTGGTTAAAACAGGGTAAACCAAAATACCCGCTTGGCCAAAAATATGCTATGATAAAAGCAAAAGATAATTTGGAACAAATAGGGTCATCAGAGGAGTTTATGATTACTGACGGTTATCTGAAACTTCAGTGTTCCATGCCAACTCACGCAGTTTCACTGATTGAAATAATCAGCAAGAAATAAATTTGACAAAAAGGCGCTGATACTTTATGGCGTCAAGTTTCAAAAGGCAGGGTTTATGATGGAAATAGGCATCAATATCAAGAAAATCAGAAAACAGCAGAATCGTACTTTGCAGGATGTAGCGGATTGCTGCGGTTTTTCTAAGAGTTTATTGTCAAAAATAGAAAACGGTATCGTCGTACCGCCGGTCGCTACATTGTCCAAGATAGCGGAAGCGTTGGGGACAAAAGTATCGGCGCTGCTGGAAGACGGTGAGAGTGAAAGTGCCATTTTTACACAAAGCCAGGATGTAAAAAACGGACCACTTGTTCATACGGATAAAGGGTATAAGTTCTTTGCTTTTGCCAATGAATTTAAGGATAAAAAAATGCAGCCTTGTTTGTTCATGGGCAAAAAGGGTGAAGTTAAGAAACATTCCGTTTCCCATAGCGGAGAAGAATTCATTTATATGCTCGAGGGGAAAATGAGGGTAAAGGTCGGCAAAGTTGCATATGAATTAAATCCCGGAGACAGTCTGTATTTTAATTCACTTGAGGAACATGGAATAATGCCGGTCTCTGATGAGGTCAAATATATTAATATTTTTGTTGAATAATATTCCGGTGTAAATAAATAATCGTCTGATTGCCAAACTTTGACATGCTAAGTCTGTAAAAAAAGTAAACAGATTTAGTTTAGCTTTTTGCACCCAAAAATAGGACCAAAGGGGATAATATTTGATAATATACTGTAATATATTATCAAATTATATAATTTATTACAATTAATTAGTCATACATGGAAGGGGTGAGTACAAAGCGTAAACGCCTATAACGCCTATTTGGATGAAACGACAGATGATTTCCGTGTAAAGCTCAAACGTATTAAGTAAAGGGTTCAACTAAACTATTAAAGAGGAGGATAAACATGAAGAAAAAGCTTCTAGCAGTCATTTCGGCTGCCTGCGCAGCTGCAGTTCTACTTACTAGCTGCTCTGGTGGTAGCAAGAATTCGTCAAGTAGCAATAGCAGTGGCACAAAATTCCCGGCAAACACCAATTTTACAATGTGGTCTTTTTCAGCTCTCCACACATCATTCTTTAAGAATGCAGAAACCCAGTGGAATATAGCACATCCGGATACAAAGATAAAGCTCGAAATCACAACAATGAACGTTAACGACCTCAGAAATAAGCTTCTTGTTGCTATTTCTGCTGGAACAGGTGCACCGGACTTCGCAAATGTTGAAGCAGGTGCTTCATTCCAGAGCGTATTAAAAGGAACTCCTCAGCTCGTAGACCTTTCTGACCTTATTGCAAACGAGAAGGATAAATTCCTCAAAGCAAAACTTGACGCGTATTCGAAAGATGGCAAGCTTTACGGAATTGACTTCCAGGGTGGCGCAACGCTTACCTTCTACAACACGGAAATCTTTAAGCAAGCTGGCCTTGATCCGACCACAATCAAAACATGGGATGATTTTATAGCTGCCGGTAAAACAATAAAAGAAAAGACCGGTAAACTCATGTTCTATACCTCACAGAACATTGACCGCGAATATCAGCTGCTTGTAGGTCAAATGGGTTCAGACTACTTTGACAAAGATGGCAAATGTATTCTCGACAATGAGACTAACGTCAAGGCTTTAAAGATGCTCCATGACATGATTTATGTCGATAAGATCGCAGCACCGGCACCTGGTGGATCTAACGATACTGAGCAGGCTTATGGTGCAATCGATAAGGGCAATGTTGCTGCCGTAATTATGCCTGACTATTATCTCAACAGATTTACTAACTATATGCCTGACCTTAAAGGCAAGATTCTTATTTCGGCACCCCCGGCATTCCCAGATGCAAAATATAAGACTGTTGTCGCCGGAGGCACCGGAACATGCATAACAAAGCAGTGCCAAAATATTGAGCTGGCAAAGAAGTTCCTTTATGAGTCAAAGGTAACAGAACAAGCCTGCAACAATATTTGGACAATACTTGGCAACGATCCTCCGAGAACCGACGTTTGGGACACAATTTCTGAGAGCATTGATCCGAACAACAAGTACGTTCAGTACTTTGTCAACGGGAAAGATTTGTTCAAAGTTCTCAGCTCCTTTAAGGATAGCGTCGGAGTTATCACCAACAATCAGTATACGCCTATATTGATTGATAACCTGACAAACAGCGCATTCTACAGGGTGCTTGTCAACAACAGCCAAGATCCCGAAGCTGCGCTGAAGAGTGTTGCTGATGAAGTCAGGAAAGAGATGTAATTAAGTAAGGGCAAGGTTAATTCTTTATTGGGGGATGTAGATTTTACATCTACATCTCCCAATAAAAGGGGTGTTAGTAATGCGCAAAAACAAAAGATCCCTTATAAGCAGATTTCTGTATTCTCAAAAAATCGCTCCCTATATTTTTATACTTCCTTTTGTGTTATCGTTTGCCATATTTTTTGTATACCCCATTATAAAGACAGTTATACTCAGCTTTCAAGGCATGGACAGTAGCGGAAGTATGGTGTTTGTCGGCTTAAAAAATTACCAGAGTCTTATGAACCCGCATTTTTTCAAAGCAGTGCGTAATAATATCGTTTACACAATTATAATGCTACTTCTGGTAATACCAATACCGATCATATTAGCTGTTATGCTTAACAGCAAAAATATGCTATTTAAGAAGTTTTTCAGAGCGGCGCTATTTTTGCCCTCGCTTACGTCTATTATAGTCGCCGGCGTAATTTTCCGCCTGCTCTTCGCTGAAAACGCAAGTGCCCCTGTAAACGCTTTTCTTGGCCTTTTTGGTATACAGCCGATTACATGGCAGCTTGATACAAGGTATTCAATGTTCTTAATGGTTATATTGAGTGTTTGGACGGCTATCGGTATCAATGTTATCTATTTCTTGTCCGGACTACAGAATATACCAGTTGAGTTGTATGAAGCGGCCGATATAGACGGCGCAGGTTATTGGTCAAAGCTTTTTTTGTTACCATACCGCAGCTTAGATCGGTTACGATTTATGTTCTTACTATAAGCATTTACGGCGGTTTTGCGATGTTCGCACAGAGCTATATATTCTGGCTGACCAATTCACCAGAAGACTCCGGACTTACAATGGTAGGTTACCTGTACAAACAAGGATTCGAACAAGGAAACCTCAATGTCGCTTATGCAACAGGTATTGTTCTGGTTATTATAGTATTTATTCTCAATGTAATACAGCTCAAATTCTTTGGGCTGTTCCGTAAGGAGGATGCATAATGGTAACGGTCAAAACTCGGCGCAAAATAAAAGCTATAATCAGTAAGATCCTGATGTTGATATTTTTTGTATTTTTGGCCTTTTTGGCATTGCTGCCATTCTATGCGATAGTGGTTGCGTCATTTGCACCCTCTGAACGGTTGTTTATTGACGGTATCCGCCTCAACATCGACCCGAAAAACTTCACTTTACAGAATTATATAACTTTGTTTACCGATAAAACTATCTATTATTGGGACTGGTATAAGAATAGCGTAATTCTGGCCGTTTTGTCAACTGTGCTTGGTTTGTTTTTATCTTCGGTGGTCGGCTATGCTTTGGCTGTCTACCAATTTAAGGGCAGAAATGTAGTATTCCTCCTGGTTATTTTCTTAATGATGATTCCGGTAGAAATCCTGCTGCTTCCTCTGTTCCAGATGGAAGTTTCTATGAAAATCATCAATACATATGCGGGCGTCCTTTTGCCTTTTCTTGTTTCTTCAACAGCCATATTCTTTTTCAGACAATATGCGTCGGGAATTCCAAAAGATTTTATTGATGCCGCGCGCATTGACGGATGCACCGAGTATGGCATTTATTCAAAAATAATGATTCCTTTGATGAAACCGGCGATCGGCGCGATGACTATTCTCCTTGCGCTAAGCAGTTGGAACCACTTTATTTGGCCGCTCATTGTTATGAGGACAAACGATATGTTAACCCTTCCTGTCGGCTTGTCGTCCCTTATTTCTCCTGATGAAACAAACTACAGCGTACTCCTTTCCGGATCGGTTTTGTCCGTATTACCTGTCATTATCATATTCTTATTTAATCAGGACTCATTTATTTCCGGTTTGACTGTCGGCGGTGTAAAAGGCTAATGTACAGGTTCAGCGTAAACTTTAGCTGAAAGGGTAAGGTTTTCGCCGATATTTTCAGATAACATTCAGTTGTTTTGCAAAACAAGAGGGATATGGCCAAGACGGTTATTGGATTTTTTTATGGCATATTTTTACCCTCATAACTAAAGGAATGGTGATATGAGCGAACTTGCTAAAGAGCTTGAAAAGAAAGCTAAAGAGGTACGGCTTAACATTGTAAAAATGGTAGGTCCGGAAACAACAGGACATATTGGGGGTTCTTGTTCTTCGGCCGATATTGTTACCGCTTTATATTTTTGGAAGATGAAAAAAGACCCCAAAAATCCAAAATGGCCGGACAGGGATAGGTTTTTGCTCAGCAAAGGGCATGCCGCTCTTGTTCAATACGCAGCGCTTGCGATGAACGGCTATTTTCCGATGGCGGAGCTCCAAAATCTCAAGAAGCTCGGCTCGAT
Source organism: [Clostridium] cellulosi (assembly GCA_000953215.1). Classification (NCBI taxonomy): domain Bacteria; kingdom Bacillati; phylum Bacillota; class Clostridia; order Eubacteriales; family Oscillospiraceae; genus Ruminiclostridium; species [Clostridium] cellulosi. The sequence goes on along the minus strand of LM995447.1, from coordinate 2,068,299 downwards.
GCTGCAGGGCCACCCGGACATGAGGAAAATTCCGGGAGTAGAAGCGAACACCGGTTCATTGGGACAAGGCCTTTCAATAGCTGCCGGTATGGCGGCCGGAGGCAAGATCGATAAAAAAGATTACAAAGTATATTGTATTATCGGCGACGGCGAAATGGCCGAAGGCCAGATTTGGGAAGCTGCAATGGCAGCAAGCAATTTTAAACTCGATAACCTTATCGCTATCCTGGATTGCAATAAGCTTCAGGCAACCGGTAAGGTGGAGGAGCGTTTTAACACAAATCCCATAAAGGAAAAATGGGAAGCGTTCGGCTGGAACACGATTGAAATTGACGGACATGATATGTCGCAGATTATAAATGCCCTTGAGAGTGCTGACAAAGTCAAGGGCAAGCCAACAATAATAATCGCTCACACAATAAAAGGTAAAGGTATAAAGTTTGCTGAGAATGTTGTTTCATTTCATAACGGAAAGTTTACTCAAGAAGAATACGAAGCAGCCTGTAAGGCTCTGGCGAACTGATTCCGCCGTATTGGCTAAGCAATATGGGACGATATAATGGAGGTTGCTATGAATCTACATAATCAAAGACAAGTATACGGTCAAACGCTCGTGGAACTTGGCAGGGAGAACAAGAAGATAGTGGTACTTGAAGCTGACCTCGGAAGATCAACCATGTCTCATATGTTCCAGGAGGAATTTCCGGACAGATATTTTGAAATGGGCATTGCGGAAGCCGATATGGTTTCTTTTGCCGCCGGACTTGCTCTTACAGATAAAATAGCTTTTGTCAACTCCTTTGCCGTTTTCGCAGCGGGACGTCCATATGACCAAATTCGCCAAGGTGTGTGTATTGCGGGCCTTAACGTGAAGATCATCGGATCAAGCGCAGGCTTTTCAGACTTTGGTGACGGGTCCACACACCAATCGGTCGAGGATATTGCGATAATGAGGGCAATCCCAAATATGACGGTTATTGTCCCATGCGATGGCATAGAAACAAAAAAGGTAATCAGGGCTATTACGGAATATGAAGGGCCGGTATATGTACGTCTTTCAAGAAATGATATACCCGATGTTTTCCCGGAAGATATCAAGTTTGAAATTGGGAAGCCGTATGTACTTAAAGAAGGCAATGATGTCGTTGTTTTCGCTATCGGCATTATGGTTTCCAAGGCACTGGAGGCGGCAAAACAGCTTGAAAAAGAAGGCATATCCGTCAAGGTTGTTGATGTCAGCACAGTAAAGCCACTCGACGAAAGGGCTATTAAAGACCTTATAAAAGGTGCAAAGGGTATTGTTACTGCTGAAGAACATTCATACATAGGTGGTTTATCAAGTGCTATAGCCTTTGCATTAAAAGGCTGCCGAATTCCTTTTGAATCAGTCGCAGTAAATGATAAGTTCGGACAGTCTGCCCGCAGCTATGATGAGCTTTTAAATTATTATGGGCTTACTGTTGAAGAAATTATCGCCAAAATCAAGAAAACACTCAATATGAACATAAATGAAGAATAACCACAAGGGGGTAAGTATAATGAACAAAAAAATTGGATTCATAGGTCTTGGAATAATGGGAAAACCTATGTCAAAAAATCTTATTAAAGCAGGCTATTCCTTGGTGGTTTACGACATTAATCCCGATGCCATGGAAGAAGTCGCAAAATGCGGTGCGGAAAAAGGCACTTCGCCCAAGGACGTAGCCGAAAAATGCGATATCGTAATAACCATGCTTCCGAATTCACCGCATGTAAAGCAGGTTGTGCTTGGTGAAAATGGCGTTCTTGAAGGCGCAAGGCCCGGCATGATTCTTATTGACTCAAGTTCTATTGCGCCGCTGGTTTCAAAAGAAATAGCAGAAAAAGTGAAGGAAAAGGGTGTATTAATGCTGGACGCTCCGGTAAGTGGCGGAGAGCCAAAGGCAATTGACGGCACACTTTCCTTCATGGTTGGCGGCGACGAAGAGGTATTTGCTAAAGTAGAGGATATACTAAAAGCAATGGGCTCTTCCGTGGTACTTGTCGGTGAAATAGGAAGCGGTAACGTCACGAAACTTGCAAACCAGATAATTGTCGCATTGAACATAGCAGCTATGTCCGAGGCTTTTGTACTCGCGACAAAAGCAGGGGTTGATCCCGAAAAGGTTTATAAGGCCATCAGGGGCGGCCTTGCAGGCAGCACAGTCCTCGACGCTAAAGTGCCAATGGTTCTCGCAAGAAACTTTAAGCCAGGATTCAGGATTGATCTGCATATCAAGGATTTGATGAATGCTTTGGATACAGGCCATGGCGTCGGTGTGCCGTTGCCTCTTACCAGTCAGGTTATGGAGATACTGCAGGCCCTTAAAGCCGACCAAAAAGAAAAGCAGGATCATAGCGGAATTGTCCAGTTTTATGAAAAGCTGGCCGGCATTGAGGTCAAAAAATAACGCAACCGCTTTGCAAACCCCGGTTGCTTAATTTCCAGCAGTCAGCCGCGCATCAACGTGCTGACTGCTGAAATTTTTAGCGGTATGGCCGATATATTGAACGGAGGAGAACTATGAAAAAAGTGGTAATCATTCCTGATTCCTTTAAAGGAACCATGTCTTCAAAAGAAATTTGCGACATTATAGGCAGAACCGTCAAAAAATATTACCCGGACTGCAACATAGTTTCTGTCCCCGTTGCCGATGGCGGGGAGGGCAGCGTTGACTGTTTTTTGACCGCCGTCGGAGGCAAAAAGGTTTATGTTGACGTTAAAGGCCCTTATTTTGAGAATATCAGAGCATATTACGGTATAATAGACCAGGATACCGCCGTTATTGAAATGGCGTCATGCGCAGGGCTTCCTCTTGTCGAGGGCAGAGAAAATCCGATGAAAACTACAACATACGGTGTTGGTCAGATGATACTGCACGCGGCCAGCAACGGCTGCAAAAAAATTATTCTGGGCCTTGGCGGTAGCTGTACTAACGACGGCGGTACAGGAGCAGCGGCAGCACTTGGAGTAAAATTCTTTAATGATAAAAATGAAGAGTTTGTGCCGGTTGGCGGGACTTTAAAGGATATAGCCAAAATAGATATTTCCGGCAAGGCGAACATTCTCGACGGCGTATCAATCACAGCAATGTGTGATATAGATAATGTGATGTATGGGAGCAGCGGGGCGGCATTCGTCTTTGCACCGCAGAAGGGCGCAGATGAGAAAATGGTAAAGGAACTTGATAACGGCCTTATGCACCTTTCCGATGTAATTGAATCCGATTTAGGGGTTCATGTTTCGAATGTTCCCGGAGCCGGCGCGGCTGGGGCCATGGGCGCCGGTATGCTTGCTTTTTGCAACGCTGAGCTGAAAATGGGTATACAGGTCGTGCTTGACACAGTGAACTTTGATAAGCTTATCGAGGATGCTGACGTTATTTTCACCGGTGAAGGGAAGATAGACGGTCAGAGCCTTAGGGGCAAAGTTGTTGTAGGCGTGGCGAGAAGGGCAAAGAAACAGGGAATCCCGGTTGTTGCGATAGTCGGCGATATCGGTGACGATATTGACGGTATTTATGATATGGGTGTAAATTCGATATTCAGTATAAACAGGGTGGCGCTCCCGTTTGAACAGGCAAGAAAAAGGAGCAAGTCTGACCTTGAGTCAACTGTTGATTCACTTCTCAGGTTTTCAAAATTAAATATAGGACAGGATTGAGCCAGACGGATATATATAAGTCCAACAGAATAAGCTGAGCGTATAGGTTCTGCTTTTATATTTTCGGCGGTTTAAACATTTAATACGGATATGTCGTTGGCTTGACCGGTATCGGGCGGCTGGACGGCGCCCCGCTTGATGGGGCATTGTTGCTGTGCTGCCTGCCGGCTACGTCTATCGTATAATTATCCTTATAAATGAGCTCCGATACCGGGACGATTTTGTACCCCTGCTGTTGGAGGCTCTCGATTATGCCGGGCAGCGCTTCCGGCGTATGCAGGGCGGCATTGTGGAACAGAACAATTGAACCGGGACGGACATTTTTAAGTACGCGGTTTTTGATAGTCTCTGCGTCATAACCACGCCAGTCCAAGCTGTCCACGTCCCATTGTATACAATAGTGGTTAATTTCGCTCACTGTTTCAATGAGCGCGTTGTTATAGTCACCGAAGGGCGCCCTGAATAAGATGGGGCGTTTTCCGGTGATTTTTTCAATCTTTTCATCGCATGCATTGATCTGATTAATCATTTCGGCGCGCGACAGGTTCGGCATATGGGGATGGGTATTGGAATGGTTCATAACCTCGTTGCCGGCGTCTGACAGCGCTTTTACAGACTCGGGGTATTTATCCACCCATTGGCCCACAACGAAGAAGGTAGCGTGTACCTTGTACTTATTTAGGATATCAATAAGTGTTTGCGTATCCTCATTACCCCACGCCGCGTCGAAGGTGAGGCTTACCACTTTTTCATTTTTGTCAACACTGTAGATGGGGAGTTTTCTGGACTGTGCTGCCACCGCTTCAGCGGCCGCTGGTATAAGTCTTGTGACCGCCGCAATGAAGACTATGGCAAAACAGATAATAAGAGCTCCCGCTATAAGCGACTTCTTTTTTACTATAATTACCTTCATAACCATGCCTCCGCTCTTATTTACATTACAGTCAAAAATATGTAATGACGGCATGGACAAATTACATCATATAAGTAAAAAACATAAACGGCAGTTTGTAAAATATTACAGGCGGCAGATAAACTACAGTTATCTGCCGCCTTTTGTTACTGCAAATGACAAAAGTCAAGTTAAAAGTTTTATTTCGACGAAAATTTACAGAGATAAGGCATATATGAAAAAATTATCAATTGTAGGAAAACTGTTGACATAATATTGCAAATGATTATACTATAAAGTGTAAACAAAAATAAACGATATTTATTTAAATTTTAAAACAATATCAAAACATTACTATCTTGACATAATTTTGCAAATCTTGACCCGTCGCATTTTACAATGTGATGGGTTTTTTTAGCATAAAGCGAATTGGGATTTTGTGCTTGAAGCCTCTGGAAGGAAGTGAGTGCTTGTGCCTAAATACCAATTTAAATCAAAAGATATGAGCGGAAAACGCTACACCGGAACAATTGAAGCTGAAAACCTTGATGCATTTTACCACATTCTGAGTGAGCGCAATCAATTTTGTGTTTCTGTTCGGGAAGCCGGAGGGTCGTCAAAAGATATAAATCTTTCCAAAAAGAAACTAAAGTTAAAAGAGCTGGCTATCTTTTCACGCCAGTTTGCCACGATGCTCAGTTCCGGCCTTACCGTAATAAAATGTCTGGACGTACTTTATAAGCAGACCCACACAAAACATTTGAAATCGGTTATTCTCGGTGTATATGAGGCGGTTCAGAAAGGCGACTCACTTTCAAAGGCGATGAAAGCACAAAATGGCACATTCCCTCCACTTTTTTTAAGCATGGTTGAATCCGGAGAAGCAGACGGTTCGCTTGACAGTGTAATGGAACGCATGGCTGACCAGTATGAAAAAGACAGCCAGATGAAAAACAAGGTAACACAGGCACTCATTTATCCATTAATACTTTCAATAATGATAATTGTAGTCCTGATATTTATGCTTACTTTCATTTTGCCGCGGTTCTCAAATTTATTTGCTGAACTTGGCGGCAATTTGCCTATTCCGACAAAAATTCTGATTGCTATAAGCAACGGAATTATAAGGCATTGGTACATAATTTTATTAGTCATTGCCGGAATAGTTTTAGCGGTGCATTACATATTAAAAACCGACAGCGGCCGGCTGTGGTGGGACAAGCTAAAGGTAAGGATGCCGGTTGCCGGCAAACTTCTGTGTATCATATCTGCGTCGCGTTTTGCCCGCACACTCGCGTCGCTTTTCAGCAGCGGCATGCCGATTGTCCAGTCTCTGGAAATTGTCAGCACTGTTATCGGAAACAAATATATAGAGGATCAGGTACACGAAGTAGAGAATGAAGTCAGACGCGGCGTATCACTTTCCAAGGCGGTCAAAAAGGTCGAAGTTTTTCCGCCGATGCTCGCCTCAATGCTGGGAGTTGGTGAAGAGAGCGGAAATCTTGATGAGATTTTAAAAAAGACATCAGCATTTTATGACGAGGAATCAGCCGCCGCCATACAAAAGCTGATATCGCTGATAGAACCAATTATGATTATATTTCTGGCTGTTATTGTAGGGTTCATTATAATTTCGATAATTCTTCCTGTTTTTACACTATACAATACCGTCGGTGGCTCGTAAATTCGGTTCGGAATGACAGCGAAAGCGGGGAGATGTATATGCTCATAGCCATAGATGTGAACGGAGACAGTGTATATATCGCCGAAGGCAGCGCTACGCCGGGCAGTGTCGAGGTAAATAACTGCTACGAAATCGTACTGCCTGAAGGGACGGTAGAAGACGGCGTTATCAAAAACCAATCTGCCCTAAAGGCAAAAATAAGCAGGCTGATGAGCGCTCACAGCTTTAAGGTAATGTCTGCTGTAGCCACATTTATAAGCAGCGGGGCTATTTCAAAAAGACTTACCCTGCCTCCCGGGAAACGCTCTGAAATTGCAGGTATGGTGAGGAATCAGATGTCCCAAGCGGTCGGCGACCCTTCCGAATATTTATTTGATTATACATATATAACCCCTCCCCAGAGCAAGACAGCTCCTGTAGAAGTATGGGCCTACGCAGTCGAAAGGGAAACAGTTGAGAGCTTTCATTCCATGTTTAGAAGTGCACGGCTGAGGCCGTCGGCGCTTGATATTCATCCCAACTCCATTCAGAAGCTGCTTAGAGGTGCTTGCGTAAACGGAAGAGAATTGAAGGGGCGGTCCACCCTTTTTGCGGAAATTGAACGCGATTATATTGAGATACACCTTTTTAACGGTGATGAGCGCGCATTTTCCCGGATTGCACCGGTGTCGGCGAGTGAATTTCTGATGATTGCCGACAGCCTTGGCTATGGAAGGCAAAACGACGTAAGCAATATGGAAACAGAGTTTGACAATGGGGCGGAAAACAGCATTAATCAGAACGCCGGAGGCATTTCATACGGGCTGCTTGACGTCACTCCGCAGATGCTTGAGCGTGACACCATTCTCGCAGAGGCGGTAAGGCAGTACACAGGCCGGATTGCAGATGAACTGCAAAAGATGATTCAGTTCCAGCTGATGAGGGACTCAACCATGCCTGTTTCCTGCGTATATCTTTATGGCGGGCTTGCTGGAATAAAAGGGATTGATATGTGTATCGCCCAAAACATCACCTGCCCGGCGGAAGTTGTCAAAAGTATTTCCAAGGTAAAAATCAACGATAATAGAATGCTTTATAAATATCTTAACGCCATGGGTGCCTTGATAAGGCTCAAATAGGAGGAAAAAATGCGAAGAGACATTAATTTCTTTTCGGTTTACCGCATGCCACAGTCTGAGGGTGAGTCGAGAACTTTCAATAAAGTTGCAGTTATTCTCCTTGTCGCAAGCCTTGCCGTGGTACTTGCTGTTTTCGGCGGTATAAAGATATTAAACTTAAGGGCAGTATCTGCGGATAATGCAAATCAAAGTTATCTTAAAAGCAGCGAAATTTTAGAATTCAAAAAACAAATTCAAAATGCAAAAACAAAGTTATCGGCTATAAGTTCATATAAGCAGGCAGCGCAGCGCGTTTCAGAAGGTTTTGACTCTTTGCCACAACCCGACTCGGAACTGCTGGCCTTCATAGCGTCTAAGCTGCCCGAAGATACATCAGCAGATGCCATGAGCTATAGCGAGGGTACTCTTACGATACAGTGTTCCTCCAATGACAGCCTGTCCGCAGCGAAGTTTGCACATGCGCTTGAAGAAAGCGGCAGATTCAGCAGCGTGAACTATTCCAAGATTTTTAAGTCTAATGAAAACAGCCGCTTTACTTTTTCCGTCATGATATCTCTCAAAGGGGACTCAGAGAAATGAATATTAACCTGAGCAGGAGAGAAAAGATCTTAATTTTGACAGCGGCCATTACAGCGATAGTCCTATTAGGATTTAAGTTTCTGATTTTGCCTGCGGCGGACGAGTATACCATCAATGCCGCTAAATTGGCAGAATCCAGTATGGATGTAAATACGGTAAAAATTCAGCAGGCCGACGCAAAGGGCATTGAGGAACAACTCAAAAATGAGTATGACGAAACAAATGCTGTGGCCTCACCGCTTCTGCCCCCGATTGACAAACCATCCCTTAACGTATGGCTTGTAAACATCGCGAAAGGCAGCGGCCTTACTGTAAATTCTGTCGAGATATCGGATCCAGTGGCCGCAAATCCCGGCGTTCCCCTTTCTAAAGACGGCGGGGGCAAGACTGACAACTCTTCTACTTCAAGCGAAATAGAATATAATCTCAAAACCTATGCCGAAATTGCAAAAGGCACTGCAACACCGTCCCAAATTGCCAACGCTAATGCCTCATCTTCAAAGCCGTCTAAGTCATCGTCAGAGCAATCAAACGACGCTGAGATGGTGACCGTTAAGTTGACTGCTGCTGGCAGCTATCAAAACGTAAAATACTTTCTGGATGCGATAAAGGACACAAAGAAATATATAGTCGTAAATTCCTTTGATTTCTCTGGGAAAGAAGATAATCTGACAATTAATATAAAGCTTGAATGTTATGGAGCGGAAAAATTAACGGACGACGATACTTTCAAATGGGAGCTGCCCGCTCCGTCAGGACAGCAGGACATTATGTGAGAAGCAAATATATTTTCTACATAGACGGTTTTGTGTTAAATCTTGGTTGAAGTTAGTTTTTGCGGAGTGTAAAGATAAGGAGGGTTTTGCATGAAACGCCATAACAGCGGCAGCACGCTAATTATGGTTGCCGTTATGTCCGCCGTGGCGTCAATACTGGCAGCCGCCCTTATTACTTTACTGCTTACAGCAAACATTGTTTCCGAGAAGAACCTGAATGCCCAGCAGGCATATTTCACTGCCCGCTCGGCAGTGGATGCCGTGATAGCAAAACTGAACGATAAAAACGACGCTTCTTTTAGAGAGTATGTTGCTTCACTGCAGGATGACAAGGACTATACCTCTGAGATGGGGACAATGAGCGGCGGCGGGAATTATGAGATTACGCTCCGCAAATCTGGGAAAAAACTCAAAGTAACTGGGAGGGGTTATTATCCTGCCTACGGTGCTTCCCATACGGCGGTGGGCACTGTCAATGTCAATCTGGCTGCACCTGAAGATACCCCCACTTTAAGCCCGCTGCACAACATCATCTATATAACTGGGTCACAAGGTTTGTTTATAGGTACTGCCAATATAACTGGTGATATTGTATATCCTGGGCCTTTGAATATTTCGAGCGGCACTGTGGTAGACGGGAATGTTTATGTCGGCGGCAACCTTAATGTTTCAAACGGTGCACGCATTGAAAAAAACGCTTATGTCAGTGGCGATCTTTCAATGGCGGGGCATTATATCGGCGGCGATGCTTATTGCCTCGGCAATGTCTTTTTCGCCGGCGAAAGCAGGCAGATAAGAGGTACGTTGTATTATAAAGGCTATGCTGAGACCGCAAACAATAATCTCTCATTTTTCGCGCCGTCTTCGGTTAAGAAACCGGATCTCTCTTTTGATATGCCTTTTACATCAGCAAAAGCGGATACGAACCTACCGGATAAAGTATCGGCTGAAGTGCATGCAAATCCTATAATGATCACCCATTCGACTGCGCTTATCAACAAAAGCGGCACTATCGTCTCCTGCGACAATTATTCCGACGCCAATCGGCCGGTCATAATTGATACCAGTGACGGCGACATATATCTTTTAGTAAATAGAAGCACAACGCTTATGAACAGGCAATTCTATGTAAAAGGCCCCAACCACCTATACATATATTTAGAGGGGAACGGAACGACACTGACACTCACAGGCGGTTTACCTGTTATCCGTATGTATGATAAGAATGAGGAGCCGAAGATATTTGTTATAGGCGGTTCAGGAACCAGGCTGGAGCTCCAGTCAGCAGAGATTGATGGGGTAATTTACATGCCTGACGGAAGCATAGATATGAGCGGCGGTGTCAGCGATAACGGTGTCCAAACCGGTTACGCTGTCGCAGGAAGCATTGTAGCGAATAGGGCCTATATTGATTCCAATCTAAAACTTAAGTTTGTAGAGATGAACCTTGACGGCACCCCATTGTCAGTGCTAAGCGGAAAAGCACAAGGGACTGATCCGTGGCAGATTGAATCATGGAGTTAGTGCGGGGGCGGGTTTGATGAAAACGAAGTTAAATCGCAACAGCGGTCTCACGCTCATCGAAGTCATAGTGAGCACTGCGCTTCTCGCAATATTGTCAATTATGCTTGTGACAATTATGGCAGTCGCAACCACTGCCATCAAAACGACGCGCGAAAGGACAAGCCATGCCATGGCTGCTGCCGGACAGATTGAGGAGAATAAAGCAGAAGGTTCGCAGAGCCCGGCTTCTTCAACTACGGGACATCTGACAATAACCTTTGGCGGCAACAGATATGACGTTTCCGGTTCATATGTTTCCGGCGTGGACGGCGGTGTCAAATACTATGAGTTTGTACCGGACTGACGGGGGTAATACTGTGAAACTCAAATCAGCCCTCCGGGCATTAAGGAAGAATAGCAAAGGCCTGACACTGATAGAGCTGACGGTGACAATAAGCATAGCGGCCATTATCATGGGCTCAATCGTCACGATAGTAGTCATTATGTATAAATCCTTTGATTCGGACGGAAATAATGTGCAGGCGCAGAATTTATGCGTTATGACAATGCAGAAGATTACAGATACGCTTAGATATGCAGACACAGTCACAATCTCGGATATTGAGAGCGGAAACGGCATATATTATGACAAGTCAGCCGACGGGATACATATGGGCAACGACGTTTTTTTGGCAGGCGGATTCAAAGGCTATGCTGTCGATTTCAAATTTTCAAAAGAGAAAGATAATTTGCTGGCCATATCAATGTGCGTGAAGTCGAAAAACGGCAAGACCAAATACTACACGCTGACCTCTAAGGTGTATTTAATGAATGGAAAGATAGAAAACGAAGGTACGGGGAATTCTTCGGTTCAATACACGGCAAATATTACACAGTAATGTGAGATGGTGACAATGGTTGTCAATATTAACACCGCTTACCGTAAATACAAAGAAAACCAAGCCACCCTCGATTTAATAATCGACGGGGGTGAAGGCATTATACGGCATTATTCAAAAATATACGGCGGCGGACTCGACAGCGACGACTTGTATCAGACGGGTGTAGTTGGGCTGATTAAGGCGGTGCGTACGTTCGACCCATCCCATGGCACATCTTTTTCAACATGGGCCTGTGCCTGCGTCATCAGTGAAATACGCCATTATGTCCGCCATGAGACTGCCTGCAGCCGCTGCGAAGATTGGTCAGAGAGTATTGACGAAGCGGAGGAGGGGGAGTTGGCTATTGCGGCCGAACTCCAGAGACAAAAACCGTTTCACTTAGCGCTTGATGATAAGATTATGCTCGAACAGGCCTTTTCAAAGCTGAAACCGCTTCAGCATAAGGTAGTAGAAGCGCTGTTTTTCCGCGACATGACTCAGGAGCAGACAGCAAACGAACTTGGTTTGACCCAGCGAAAGGTCAGCCGCGTAAAGAGCGCCGCTATAAATACACTTCGCAGCCTTTTGGATGTGGATAATTTTAAAATCACCGATAAAAAAGACAGCTTTAAGCTAATAAAGGGTACTAAATGAAGCTGTGCAGGAATATATTTAAAATGAAAGAATAAATTGCTGGAGTTTTAAACCTGCGCCGGACAATCTGTTGATAAAACTCAGCGCGTGCGGATGCTGATTGCCGTGTTAAAACCTGCTAAAGAAGGTTAAACGCAAAGAAAAAATAACAGCCGCTGTTGTGAGAAAATCAAAATAGCGGCGAAAAAATATTGCTGAGTATCAGAGACAAAACTGGCGCCCCCTGCTGAAAGCAGGGGGCGCGAAATATCACCAGTATCTGCCCAATCTGTATATATTGTGATATGGACCGCAGCCACAAGGGTTACAAAAACTTGGACAGCCGTGTATATTACAGCGATAGCTGGCACAAGGGTGGCAGCAATTGTTACAGCAGTTGAAAAAATTACTGCAGCAGTTTAGGAACCCAAAATCATTGCAAAAACCACGGCAGCCACAGCGGCTGCCACCGCTGCACAGATACGAGAGAAGTAATATCGGAAGGATGTCCCGCATTGACAGACCCCCTTTTTATACATAATATTCTATGAAGGACAAGGGTGTTCTCTGCGTTAGCGGGATTACCTGATTTGTATTATAATAAACGTAAAATAAGATAAAGGGCGGGGAAGGCAAATTGAGCAGCGCGTTTGAGTTTGTCAGCGTCGACTTCAGGGATATGCCATTTGATGACGGAATCCTAAAAAAATACCTGCACGACAGCGAACTCAGCCGCATTTCAAAAGCGGCTGAAAAACGAAAACAAGAGTTTCTGTACGGCAGGATTTGCGCCAAAGCCGCCTATAAAAAACTGACCGGCAGGGATATATCTTATAATATGTTCCCTGTGAGAAGTGACAGCCGAGGTTCTCCCTTTTTAGACGACGGTAGCTGCTTTGTCAGCATAACGCATGACAGCGGCCTTGCCGCAGCTATAGTTTCAAACAAAGAAAAACTAAGGGCGGCTGTCGATGTGCAGCGGATGGATTATCATAATACTGAAGTGATATATAAATTCTTAAATGAGCGTGAGAAATTGCTGTTCAATTCGGTATCGCTGGGTTTCCGCCGGGAATTTACGGCAAGCGCATTCTGGACGGCAAAAGAGGCCATGAGCAAGCTTTTCGGATATGGTTTTTCTATGTTCAGTGCACTTGAAATAAGCGAAGTCGGGCGGGAAGAATACGTTTTTGTAAATTTCAAAAATTTTAGCGGCTTCAAGGTAATATTAAGGGAACAAGGGGAATTCCTTTTTGCTTTTGCGGCGGAGAATAAAGAGGTTCAGATATTTTCAGATTATCATTTAAAAATACTGACGCCAACTGAGCTTTTCGGCATTTGAAATAAAAAAAGAAACAGCATCTTTATGCTGTTTCTTTTTTTGTTGTATTTCCCAAAACCTTTAAAAATATCTCTACTATTTCAGGGTCGAACTGCGTTCCAGACCCTTTTTTGATTTCGTTTATTGCAGTTTCCTGACTGAGAGCTTTGCGGTAATACCTGTCGTTGACCATAGCGTCGTATGAATCCGCAACGGCGAGAATCCTAGACAGAAGCGGAATCTGTTTGCCGGCGAGCCCCTGTGGATATCCTTTGCCGTCCCATCTTTCGTGATGGGTCAGTATATAGTCAGCAATATGTGCAAGCTCAGGAGTGGACCGCGCTATGCGGTAGCCAATTTCACAGTGCCTGCGCATTTCAATCCATTCCTCTTCAGTCAGGTTGCCCGGCTTTAACAGCACTTGGTCTTTTATACCGATTTTCCCGATATCATGGAGCATTGAAAAAAGCTCAAGGTCATTTAGCTCATTCTGAGAAAGCCCCATCATTTTGCCGATTTGGACACTTAATACGCTAAGGCGCATCGCATGTTCTTCTGTTTCAAAACTCTTCTCGAACAGCATTTTTTTGAGTGAGGAAATAACGGAGCTTCTATTACTCCGGCTTTCGAGGAGCTTGTGACGGTACATATAATTTTCAGCAACTTTAAGCGTATCGCTCAGATTTTCTAAGGCAGAGGTTTTTGTTGCATATCCGAGGGATATGCTCACCATGTTTTTGCTGTCCTGTCTGTTTTCGCAAAGATGAAGTATATTATTGCAGACTTTTGCCGCTTCATCAGATGTAGTGTTCGGCATGAGAATTACGAATTCATCGCCGCCGTAACGCGCTACGATATCTTCGTCACGGCAGGCAATTGATAAAATATTTGCGATAGAAACAAGGATTTCATCGCCTTGGCGGTGGCCAAAAATGTCATTTGTCATTTTCAGCCCATTTACGTCACCCATCAAAATTGATACAGGCAGATACCGCTCTTTGTTGTATTCATTTAATTTTTGTTCAAAATAGGTGCGGTTATAAAGACCTGTTAGCTTGTCGTGATAGATTAGATAGATGATTTCCTCCTCGCGGCGGTGCTGCTCGCTGAGATCGTTTATGAGGGCTATAAAACCACTGTTGTTTTCAATAGGAGTTATGTCGAGGGATATATTTAAAAATTTCCCAGTGTAGTTTTGAAGCAAAAGTCCGTTTTTATATGACACCGGCTCGTCTGTCGGCCCAAGCTCAACGCCAGACAAGGTTTTTTCGTTAAAAAGCTTTACGACATTTTTGAACGGTTGTCCTATTTTGTCGCGTGAGCAACCTAACAAATTATAAGCGGCGGGATTCATGTAATTTATCTTTCCCATGCCGTTGACCGAAATTAGACCAATCGGGACGGAGACCAGAGCCTTTCTTAGATAGTAATTTATCAGGTTTGAATAAAAGTTGAGGCTTGTAATACAAACTACATAATCATCATTTCTGAATTTTAGCTGCACGTCGTATTTTGGGATACCGTTCTTTGAGTATTTAAAATGTTTTATACCCTTTTCTGCTTTTTCAGCAATATCTTTGAACAGTGGCCTGAATTTCTCCGGTGAGCAAGAAAATGTTTTGCCAGTAATGTCTTCGCCAATAAGTGTAGAAAAGGCGTCATTACATACTGTAAATACATAATCTAATCCGGAAGGAATTTTTACAAAACAGGCGGCGGCTATAGGTATATCTAGAATCGAACATTCTGCCAAACAAATCACCACCTGCAAAATTTAGCAAATCATGACGGACTAATACGGAAGAACCATAATATTGTTTCTTTTAGATACTTTATATATATTATAACATGGGATTATTGTTATTACAATAAATATGTACCATTTTTGTAGGAATTATAACAAGAAAGATATTGCCAAATTATTCATTTAATATAATATGTGCAGCGCAGCCGTAATAGTTTTAACAGATATATTAGTGGAGGCTGCAGGCGTAAAAATATAAATTTGCAAATTTTAATTCTATATGATATTTGAACGCAAGGGCAGGCGCATAGCCGATGGGCTTGGGACAAGCCCGCGTGCAAAATTTTCGCAGGTTTGCACGCAGGCAGCCGCGGATTTTCTTCGCATAGCCGGTCAGGTTTTGTCGCCGGGCTTGAATATAAGTGAGATGACATATCCGAAAAATACCGCAGCGGCTATACCGCCGGCTGTCCCCATAACACCGCCTGTGAAAGCCCCGAGCAGACCCTGCTCACGCACACCCTTTTCGACGCCTTTTGCCAGCGCATAGCCGAAACCGGTCAGTGGGACAGTTGCACCTGCACCGGCGAAGTTTACGATGGGTTCATAGATACCGAGAGCGGTCAGCAATACACCGGCAGTAACGAAACATACAAGAATGCGGGCGGGCGTCATTTTGGTTTTATCTATCAGTATTTGTCCGACGACGCAAAAAAGGCCGCCGACAATAAATGCTTTTATATAGTCCATAGTAATAAACGCCTCCTTGCCGCATCGGCGGCGAACCTATTTTGTAGAAGAAATATGAACAAGATGAGCAATTGAGGGGATGGATTCACCCTGCTGGACGCTTGTAGGGCTCATCAACGCTCCCGTTCCGACAAACAGCACTTCTTTAAAATTACCGGCGCGCATATTGTTAAAAATATGTGTGCACATCACGAGGGCAGAGCAGCCGCAGCCTGAACCGCCCGCATGAACGTCCTGAGCCTTTCTGTCATAGATGAGAATTCCGCAGTCGGTAAAGTTTTTGAGCTTTATATTTTCCTTTTCGAGCAATTCAGAAGTGAGGCGGGAGCCGATAAATCCGAGGTCTCCAGTAATGATTAGGTCGAAACTGTCAGGATCCAAGCCCGTATCGTCAAAATACGATTTAATTGTTTCAGCCGCTGCGGGCGCCATAGCCGCGCCCATGTTGTTCATGTCTTTTATACCCATGTCTACTATCTTGCCGAAGGTTACTTCTTTGATAAAGGGCCCATCGCCCTCCTTAGCAATAATAGCGGCACCGCTTCCGGTTACCGTCCATTGTGCGGTTGGAGTCCGCTGGCCGCCGTATTCGAGCGGGTAACGGAACTGGCGTTCTGCTGCGCAGAAATGGGAGGAGGTAATGGCCGCTGCCACATTTGCGCAGCCTGTGTCGACCGCAAGGGAAGCGAGTGCTATTGATTCCGCCATAGTGGAACAAGCGCCGAAAAGCCCGATAAAGGGGATACCGAACTCCCGCAGACCGTAGTTTGACCCTATGCACTGGTTAAGCAAATCACCCGCGAAAACCATGTCAACGGTTGTCGGCGTTATGTTTGCTTTAACCAGCGCCCTTGTAAGCGTATCCTTTTGCATGCGGCTTTCAGCTTTTTCCCATGTTTTTTCGCCGCAGGTGTCGTCTTCATAAATATAATCAAAAGCCTCGGCGAGCGGTCCTTCCCCCTCCTTTTTGCCGGCTACCCCGGCATATCCTTTTACTGCGGGACAGCTTTCAAGTTTTATCGTATATCTTCCGACTCTTGAAGCCAAAAAACCACCCCCGAGAATTAAAACAATCTGAATATCCAGAGAATAAGTCCGTATATTATTGAGGCCGATATTCCAAACACAAGTACCGGTCCGGCTATTGTGAACATTTTCGCACTCATGCCGAGAATAAAGCCTTCACTTTTGAATTCCAAAGCCGGAGAAACAATGGAGTTAGCAAAACCCGTTATAGGAACCAGCGTACCTGCCCCCGCGTGCTTTGCAATATTGTCATATACTTTGAGGCCGGTAAGCAGCGCTCCTACGAAAACAAGCGTTATCGACACAGAAGACGACGCGTTTACCTTGTCGAGCCCAAAGGCTTTATACATGTTTAAGAGCGCCTGCCCGATTGTGCAGATAAGCCCGCCCACAAGAAACGCCCAAATCATATCTTTAACTAAATTAGATTTAGGCGATTTTACCTTTGTCATGGCATCGTATTCTTTTTTTGTCATTTTCATAAAATCAAACCTCCATATAAAAATATTCCCCACACGATGGGGCTTTTTACATGGTAATTGATACCTTGTTCGACAGTTTTTGATTCGCAACGGGGGATATAATGCGGCCCAATTGACAATTTAGGATAAAATTTTTAAAAAGCAGCTTTGATTTTGGTTGTGTATTCTTATTGAAAAATAGAAAATAAAAGGTTACAATAATAAAAATACAGATTTTGCGGCTCTTATCAAAAAAATTGCGCCTTGGGAACAGCCGATTTTGCTGTTTTATCGTTTTTGCGGCAGTCCTGTGAACGGTTTTGATTACAAAACATTTCGCGGGACGTTTTATATAATTTGGACTGAACTAATACGAAGGCAGTGAGTAGGGCTGTTTTTAGTATTAGGCAAACGGTTTTCGTATAATCCTGTTTATCTACATGAAAGTGCCTGAATGCTCTGGAAGACGGTGACCGAACTGTTTTAAAGTTTTAAAAGGCCTACTGCGATACGTTTAGTTCGGCAGCCGCCGCTGGTCAGCAGCGGAGATTTATCCGGTTTCAGGTTACGTTGGCGGCAAAGTATTCCCGCCGGTTCTGTATTTTGAGTTTTTATTAATCTGAAAGGAGTGCTTTTTTTGATTAACACAAATTACGAAGAGAAATTTGGGAAGAAGGGGCTTACTTTTGATGATGTTTTGCTTATTCCTGCAAAATCGGATATAATCCCGCGCCAAATTAAGGTCAAAACAAGGCTTACCAAAAAAATATCGCTTAATATCCCAATCATTTCGTCAGCCATGGATACCGTAACCGAATCCAAAATGGCTATCGCAATGGCCAGAGAGGGCGGAATCGGCATAATCCATAAGAATATGTCGATAGAAAAACAAGTGGATGAAGTGGATAAGGTCAAACGTTCGGAAAACGGCGTAATTGTCAATCCTTTCTATTTGTCGCCGGAACATTATGTTTACGACGCAAATGCTTTGATGAGCAAGTACCGTATTTCGGGCGTTCCTATATGTGAGGGCAAGAAGCTCGTAGGTATCATCACCAACCGCGACCTCCGTTTTATCACCGATTACAACATAAAAATAAAAGATGTAATGACCAAAGAAAACCTTGTGACTGCACCTGTCGGGACGACATTGGAGCAGGCAAAGTCCATACTTATGAAGCATAAGATTGAAAAGCTGCTCATTGTTGACGATAACGGAGAGCTCAAAGGCCTTATCACTATAAAGGATATTGAGAAGTCTGTCCAGTATCCGAATTCAGCCCGTGACGCCAGCGGCAGGCTCCTCTGCGGAGCGGCTATCGGCGTGACGAAGGACGTTCTGGAGCGTGCAGAGGCTTTGCTTGACGCTCAGGTTGACGTACTTGTTCTTGACAGTGCACACGGCCATTCAAAAGGTATCTTAGAATGTGTCGAGAAGATAAAGTCGAAGTTCCCGGATGCTCAGTTGATTGCCGGCAACGTCGCAACGGCAGAAGGCGCCCGTGACCTCATTGAAGCCGGTGCGGACGCGGTAAAGGTCGGTATGGGACCGGGCTCTATCTGCACCACGCGTATTGTCGCAGGTATCGGTGTTCCTCAGATTACAGCAATCTATGACTGCGCATGCGTCGCCGCAAAATACGACGTTCCTGTAATCGGCGACGGCGGTATCAAGTATTCCGGTGATATCGTAAAGGCCCTTGCAGCCGGCGCAGATACAGTAATGATCGGTTCGCTGCTCGCTGGTTGCGAAGAAGCGCCCGGTGAAAGCGAAATTTATCAGGGCCGCCGCTTTAAGGTCTATCGCGGTATGGGCAGCCTTGGCGCTATGGATAACGGCAGCAAGGACAGATACTTCCAGGAGGACCAAAAGAAGCTCGTTCCGGAAGGCGTAGAAGGAAGAGTGCCTTACAAAGGGCCGGTATCTGATACAATATTCCAGTTGATCGGCGGTATCCAAGCCGGTATGGGTTACTGCGGCTGCCACACTATTGAGGAGCTCCACCAGAACAGCAGATTCGTCCAGATTACCGGCGCAGGCCTCAAAGAAAGCCATCCTCATGATATCTATATCACAAAAGAAGCACCGAACTATTCAATTAATCCGTAATTATATTAGTAGTATCCCTGTCACTGCCGGCAGCCCGGAAAGCCCGCCGCTGCCGGGGTGAATATGGGTGGAATAGATTTCATACATATTATTTAATGCTTTTTGAAAAATAACTATTGACAAGACCATTGATAATAGTATATAATAAACATCGCCCCAGGCGGCATCACATGGCGGCGTAGCTCAGTTGGCTAGAGCATGCGGTTCATACCCGCAGTGTCGTTGGTTCGACTCCGACCGCCGCTACCACAGAAATCTCCCGACCCTAAGTCGGGCCGGGAGACTTTCTTTTGAAAAGTGATGAATTCAGGGGTAAAAAAATGGCCCGGTGGTCAAGTGGTCAAGACACGGCCCTTTCACGGCTGTAACAGGGGTTCGACTCCCCTCCGGGTCACCATAGTTCAAGTCCCCTGTTTTAAGCAGGGGCTTTTTCATAAGGACGCATAGCTCAGCTGGTTAGAGCGCTTGCTTCACACGCAAGAGGTCTTGGGTTCGAGTCCCGATGTGTCCACCATCAAAAAGCCGCAGCCTATCAAAGGCTGCGGCTTTCACTTTTTAATCAATAAATGCCTCAGCAGAAGCGCAAATTGACACATTAATCGTTTTTTGAAAGTTATCAAGCAGGGCTACCGGAATTAAGTTATAATTTTTTGAAGACTTCTTGCCTGCGGGTCTTTGCTTCTGGGTTTATATGTGCCGCCTTAAGATTTTCTTGACTTATGACGATAAACCTAAAGTAAACGATTTATATTATAGAAAATACATTTTATATTAAAGAAAAAACGGCCGAAGAACTCCTTGACTGAATAACAAATTGAAAGGAGCAAATACGTTATCCGCTCATGTATTCGGTTCAACATGAGCAATTCATTACAAGTTGCGAGCAGCTTATAAAGTGCATTAAAAAACATGAAACAATTGTGATACCGCAGTAATCCAACAAAAAAGGAGTCCTAATAGTGGGTATTGGCAAAAAAGAAACTGTAATTGCGGTTTCACTCATTGATAAATCCTATAGGGCACTGTCCGGTAATGGAGAAGCAATATATAGAGTTCTTACATCTGATGTTGTAACAAACCGTGAGTGTGCTCAGAAACGTGCGGCAAGCCATAATAAGTTCTTTAAGTATTCTGCAACCGTAGAGGAAAACCGCAAGCTATTTGCTGGCTTTTTGGAAGATATGGACCGCCGTGGCGTGAAAATACTTTTGTATGTTCCCCCTGTTACCTCATACTATCGAAACCATCTCAATGATTATGGCGCTAAAAAGCTTGGGAAGATGCTGGTGAAGGAGCTTGGGCTTTGAAATGTTGTCCGGTAGCGGTGGCCTAATGTTTTCGTGATTTGTGACGATAAACATAATACAAACGTATTTATCATGCTTTGTACTAAAGGATATAGGTCATATACCTGCCGTCAAAAGTAATTCTAAAAAAGAAAGTGAGAAAAGAAATGCGTTATTCGCTCTATGTATACCTTTATAACATGTGCAACACATTGCAGGAGGCTGCCGAATATATCCAAAAAAGCGATGGCGGGCCAATTTGCTATCAATTGTTGGCCAATTGCGTTCAAGTGATTGACAGGCTTGAAAAAACCTTGCAAAGCAACAAGGAATCTGTACGTAATAAAAACATATTTGACCTACTTAAAATTATCAAAAAGCAATGTACCGACCTTCTTGGGACAGAGGGGAAGGGACTCAATCGCGAAGAGGTTTCTAAGCTTATTGAAAATATTATTGAATTCAAGAAACTTTATAAAGGCGCCATAGATATAACCTATCGCGTCGTTTTCTTTGCTGAATTGGGACAAAAATGGGATTCCATGAGCAGTGTTTACGACGCTTTTAAAAACAGAAAAGACTGCGATGTGGCAGTAGTCTTGGAACCGATATACCGCGCAGTAAATCTTGGCGGGACGGTCAAGACAGATGTAATATATGAGGATTACCTTACACCATTAGGTATTAAGCACATTCCTTATAAACAATATGATATATCGAAAGACAACCCTGACTTGGTTTTTATCAGCAACCCATATGAAAGCGTGACCTTGCCCCAATTCTGGCCCGTGAATATTGCGAAATATGCCAGATTAGTGTATCTGCCGTACTATACGGAAAGAGTAGTTGACGAGGAAAGTATTCAAGCCCATTGTTTGATGCCTGTCGTACAGTATGCTTGGAGAATAATTGCACAATCCCAAAAGATGAAGGATTTACATATAAAGTATTCGCCGAAGCACGGCGAGAATGTGCTTGTAACTGGTTTGCCCAAGTGGGACAATATTAATGAATTAAAAGAGAAGCCCAATTTGCCTGATGATTGGAAAAGCAAACTTAAAAACAGAAAGGTATTTCTTTGGAACAATCACTATAGAATTGACTCAGATTGGTCTACCCTTTTGGAGTATGGAAAAGCGATCATTGAACTATTTTCCAGCAGGAACGATATTGCGCTGATTTGGCGGCCGCATCCGATGACGGAGACTATTTTCAAACTGTATTATCCGCAGTATAAGCCTTTCTGGGATGGGCTTAAAGAAGCTGTGAAAAAGTCGGATAACATGGTTATTGACAAGAATAAATCCTATAATCTTGCGTTCCAATGTTCCGATGCGCTTATCACTGATTTTAGCTCTATTATGGCCCAATATATGCTGACAGAAAAACCGATTCTGTGGTTAAGGAAAGAGCAGGAGGCAAAAGAGAAAAGGTTTATCGACTATATGATTCGGATTGATTGTTTGGAGCAGGCTACAAGTACGCAAGAAATCGCTGCATTTGTAGACCGTATTGCCCATGGGATTGATGCGACGAAGGCGCAAAGGCTGAAAATAATGCAGGAGGATATGCCGTCGGCAGACGGGCATATCGGCGAAAGGGTATGTAATTTGCTTCTGGAAGAGCTGAAAAAAGAAAATGGGATATAATATATGACGAAAGAATGATGGAAATGAAACGTGTGATTACATATGGCACTTTTGATTTGCTGCATTACGGTCATATCAATCTTCTTAAAAACGCAAAAAAACTGGGTGACTATCTGATAGTCGCTTTATCGACTGATGAGTTCAATTGGAAAGAAAAACATAAAAAGAGCTATTTCTCATATGAAAAACGAAAAAGCTTGCTTGAGGCAATACGTTACGTCGATCTTGTGATACCTGAAACATGTTGGGAACAGAAAGAAAGGGATATTATAGAATATAAAATAGATATATTTGTAATGGGCGATGATTGGGCCGGGAAATTTGATTATTTAAAGGATAAATGCGAAGTAATATATTTGCCACGTACACCGGAGATTTCGACAACACAGATTAAGAATGATTTAAAAACATCGGGATAAGGCAATTTCTGTTGCCGAAAAGATTCGGGTAGGGGTATTGGATAATTGTTAAAATAGGATTATACAGCGGCCGGCGGTTTTAAATAACCGCCGGCCGTTTTTGTTTCTTAGCATATGGGGTGATTTATATTGCGGGGAACTAATTGAAAACTCAAAATCAGCCATTCATTCGACATAATATGACAAAATAAATAAAAATTCTACTAATTTCGTTGACTAAATAAGAAAAATTGTCTATAATTTACTTGTAGTTTTATATGATGTAATTACATTTTAAACCAATGCGAATGATGTTCTCTTATGCGGCGGTAGGGGTTGCCTGCCGCCCATTATATAGCAGAGAGTCTATAATCTGAGCAGATGTTTAGAGCTTAATTTCGGCATGGGAACAGACTTTCAACAAGCAGTCTTGCGGTGCTCAGAAGGAATGAGAAGGATGTGGCCTCTACCGAATCCGGCAGTATCGTATGATGGGTACTTCAAGGTCTGGTGAAATGAGCGAACAAGCAGGCAGACTTAAAGTTGTCTGCAAATTATATTTTCAGAGGTTTGTATCCGATGAATAAGCTTGAACGAATACTGTTTGTTTCAGTACTTTTGTTCTTATTTTATTGCGGTCTGAGCGATTCAATGGCACTTAACGATCAGACCAAATTAAAGGATGCGGATCTTACACAAATCTATATTGACTGCGGCAGTCTGAGCCCTGAATTTAACACCGAGGAAACAAATTATACCCTATATTTAGACAAGCGGGAAAACATAACGATAATAGCGTTCGCAGTATCTCAGAATGCCGTCATTGAAATTAATGGCGTTTCCTGCAAGAGCGGATACCCGTGCACAATTTCAATGGACGAATACGATGACGCGCTATATATTAATGTGACCGCCGGCAGTGCTCAGAGACATTATACAATAAGACTTGTGTTTAACACACAAAATCTTCCCGCACTTAAAGGGCTGACTCTAAGCGCTGGCAGTCTCGATCCGGAATTCAACCCAGATGTCACCTGCTATTCAGTAACCGTACCGTACATTATTGATAATTTGCAGGTTACTCCGATAGCTAATGAAGTAGTGGACTGCATATCAATAAATAATACCTTGGTGGAAAACGGCAGCACTGTAAGTGTTCCGCTGTCAATAGGCAATAATGTCATAGCTATCACACTATTTGCGGCTGACTGCAGTACAAGAACTTATGTTCTCAATGTCGTGCGAGAAGAAATGCCGCCTCCGGCACTGTCCGGATTGAAACTGAGCGTTGGGACGTTAAGCCCCTCTTTTTCACCTAATAAAACTATTTATACGGCGATAGTTGAAAGCAAAATAAAGACGGTTGACATAACGCCAACAGGGAATATCGGCACAAAAGTTATTACAATAAACAACAACATCGTTCAAAGCGGCAGCGGCTATACCATCGACCTCGATTACGGCGAAAATATTATTTGGATTACGGCAGCAAATGAAACCGGCGCTTCAACAACATATATCCTGATAATTAATAGAAAGATGCCGGAATCGGGGACTCTTCAAGATCTTGAAATCAGTGCCGGCAAATTAAGCCCCTCATTTTCATCGTTACAGACCTCATATTCTGCAAATGTTGACAGCGACATTTCTGTAATTGAATTAACGCCTTTTGATGAGATTGAATCAGATAAAATCTTGATAAACGGCTTGTTAGTCGAAAGCGGAGAAAAATACCGCATGCCGCTTTTTGTCGGTGACAATACGGCGGTAATAACGGTGATATCACAAAGCGGTATAGTGAACAATTATACGCTTACCATAAACCGAAAAGCTGCAGACTCACCGGGCCTTTCATCGCTTCTTATAAGCGACGGTACGTTAAACCCCGCCTTCTCCACGCGTACACAGAATTATACCGCAAGAGTCGACTACAGCGTAAATAATCTTATAATTACACCAACAGCGCGGGACAATACTCAAATCATCACTATAAACGGTGAGCGTGTTCAAGACGGGACAAATTATACGCTGCCGCTGTCGGTAGGGCCCAATCACATACAAATAACTGTTTCAATGGAAGACGGCAGGTCGAAAACCTATAATCTCGACGTAACCCGAAGCGTTGAGGCCCCGTCCGGTTTAAAAGAACTTACTGTAGTTGGCGCTGAGCTTTCGCCGGCGTTTTCCAGCGATGTAACAACCTATTCTGCCAAAGTTGACAACAGTGTTTCAAATGTTTATATAAACGCTGTGCCTGACAGTGCTCAGGCAAAGGTGAAAATAAGCGGGACAACTACCGGGCACGTCAGCCTGTCGCCCGGCATCAATGTTATAACCATAACAGTGACATCTGTTGACGGTTCCACGAAAACATATACGCTTAACATCTTTCGCGGGTATAAGACAAAGGTGACGGTGAACTCAAAGAGCGGCGGGGACAGGTACATAGCCCAGGTGCCAGACTATTTGGAACTCGTTGACGACAGCGATAATTTTGAATTTTTACTGGGCAAGGATTCAGTCATAATATCGGCCAAAACACTGAAAAGCTATAAGGGAACAGGAAATTTGCTCGTTGTAAGCCGAGAAACACAGCAAGATATTCTGAATGCGGCGTCGGAACTCACAGATGATGATTGCTCGGCAATATGCGGAACAGATATAACAATTGAGGGCGGAACCGCTGTAGTCGGCAGCCAGATAAACGCAGGAGCGGTCATTTCATTCAGCAGCAAAGAAAAAAAGTATTTGGAGCAGGGGACACCGGTCGTTTATTATTACGATGCCGCTGCAGGTAAACTTCAAAACGTGGGAGCGGTGTTTGACCTTGACAACAAAACGGTGTCTTTTACGGCATTCAAATCAGGCTCATATATTTTCGCCGTCAAACTAAAATCGCCGTCGATAAACTACACTGTCAAAGCGGACGCTAAATATACGTCAACCGGGACAGCAAAGGCATTCAATGTCACGGTCAACCGCGAGTTATTGTCTTACCGGCTTAAAAACGCAAAGCTGATGGTTGTTACCACTCTTTCAAATGGAATGCAAAGCTATATGTTCATTCCGCTGGAAAAAGACAGCTCAACTGTCACTGTCATAATAGACAAGAGAGCCATTCACAGCGAAGTATACCTTATCTCCGGCAGCTTTGACGGGAGGAGTATACCAACTACTTATGCGCTGACCCAATATGTAAGCACCTAAGTGCCGGTATCTGATGGGGCAGGCAGTTTGTTTTATTACTATTGGCAAGCATATAAAATAAGCGCAAAGAATGAAAATAAAAACAGCTTTCGGTATAAACCGAAAACTGTTAAACTTGCAGTATAATTGCTGCTATAGGTTTTATTACTTAAAATATCTGTCGAGGAGGCCCTTGAACGCTTTGCCATGCCTTGCCTCGTCTTTGCACATCTCATGTACGGTGTCATGGATGGCGTCATAGCCGAGCTTCTTGGCAAGAGTTGCAAGGTCCTTTTTGCCTTTGCAGGCACCGTATTCAGCTTCGACTCTCATTTCGAGGTTCTTCTTTGTATCCGGCAGTACTACTTCGCCCAAGAGCTCAGCAAACTTTGCCGCATGTTCAGCCTCTTCAAAGGCGATTCTCTTATAAGCCTCAGCAACTTCAGGATATCCCTCTCTGTCAGCCTGACGGGACATTGCGAGGTACATACCTACTTCAGAGCATTCACCAGTGAAGTTAGCCTTTAAGCCTTCGATAACCTGAGGATCAATGCCCTTTGCGACACCGATTTTGTGTTCATCGGCCCACTCCATCGCATCCTCTTTCTTTTCGGTGAATTTCTCACCAGGTGCTCCGCACTGAGGGCACTTCTCCGGCGGATTCTCGCCTTCATAAACATAACCACATACTGGACATACCCATTTTTTCATACCTATTACCTCCAAACTTTAATTATTTTAATATATTCAAATTTTTGACTACTTAAAATTTTGATTTAGCAATTTTTTAAAATTTATTGCTGACAACTCTTTAATCAGCTTATTTTGAACAGATTCAAGCGCCTTGTGCATTTGACAAGTTTTTGCCCTTCCAGCATTGCATGCGGATTCGTCCCCAAGGCACTTGTTGATTATCACTGGGCCTTCAATGGCCTCCAATACATCCAGGATACTTACTGTTTCAGGTGGCCTTGTAATAGCGTAACCACCACCGTATCCTTTATAAGACTCGATTATGCCCGCGGCTGCAAGTTTCCTCAGCAGTTTTAAAAGAAACCTCTGAGGCACATTTTCATGGCTGGATATTGCTTTGGCCTCAATTCGTTTGCCCATTCCATATCTGTAAAGATAAAGGACAACTCTGAGAGCATAATCTCCTTCTTGAGTTATTCTCATTATCAAATCATCCTTTAAGGGTTGCCGAACGAATTCTGGCTTTAAAACCTCGCAGATTACAGCCGCAAATTAAAGCCATCAATCATCGGCCAATTGGAAAATGTCTTTGAGGAAATATACTATTTTGGTATGGTTATAATATATACCATCTTTTCGTCCTTGTCAATACTTTTTTCAAAAAAATTTAAAAAAAATTACGGCCGAATTAATCGGCCGCTTTTTTTGGCTAAATATTTATTCTTATCTCTTTCTGATGGCAATTGTTTTTCGCCCAAAGGAGATAAGCAGAATAAAAAGGCAAACGGAGCATATAAGAACAATTGCCGGTCCAGCCATATCCTTATCCTTTTGGCCAGCATTCAGCTTGACGGACGACGGAGGTGGAACATTTTTAATTGGATTCGATGTGGTTTCCGCCTGCACTTTTTTTAGAGGTGAGGCCAGATATTGGGCTGAAGAAGTGTCGATTTCTTTTGCAAACGCGTAATCAAGAAGTGCCCGTGTGTCTTTATAGACCGTATTGCCGTTGCTGCTTTTTAAAACAACGCAGATAAGCGTTCGCCCGTTTCGTTTTGCTGCCGTTACCAGCGTGTGGCCGGACATGGTTTCCCAGCCGGTTTTTCCCGCGATTGTCCCTTCATATTTGTAAATCGTGTTTTTCATCATTTTGTGCAATGTTGAAAACGCGATAGGCTCACGCTTATTTGTAGCCGGCATAGTATAGCTTTTTGCGCCGAAATATTTCATAAGGGCTGGCTCTTGAAGGGCCTTTTTTGTGATAATGGCCATGTCATATGCACTTGTCACGTTGTTTTTGTCGGGAAGCCCGCTGGGGTTAGAGAAATGACTGTCAACCGCGCCGAGTTCCTTTGCGCGCTCATTCATCATATTTACGAATTTCTCTATTGTGCCCCCGATGTGCAGGGCAAGCGCATTCGCAGAGTCATTTGCCGAGGCGAGGAACATGGTATAAAGCGCTTCTTCCTGCGTTATCACTTCGCCGTCCTCGAGGTAGATGCGTGCCGCGTCGCTGGGCATTCCCTCGCCTATGTTCCCGTTAATCGTTATAATGTCGCTGTCGTGCCCGTTTTCAACCGCGACCAGCCCTGTCAGTATCTTTGTTATACTGGCAGGATACATTTTTTGGTGCATATTTTTGTTGTAGTAAATATAACCCGTATCCGCGTCGGCGACAATTGCGGCTTCGGCGGTTATCTGCGGGGCGGACGGGTCTGATGCGGGGTCAGCAGCCTTTGAAATCAAGGCTGCACCGCTGCTTGCTGTTATATATGTAAATAGCATTGAAAAAGCCATAGTAACTACTAATTTGCTCTTCATTCTATTTCAGGCTGCCTGCCTGGCCCTCCGGTATCTAATTTTATAAATATCCTTTATATTAATGAAATTATTAAAATAAAGAAAATTCTTTAGTGTTTTAACTAAAATTTTATCATAAATTAAGCTGCCTATCAAGTAAATTAATAAAATAGTTACAAAAGTGTATCAATTTTCTTGCTTTTCGGGAAACCTGCAAAATAAGAAATCATGGGATTGCGCAAAATAATGCAGGGATTACGGCAATGATACAGGATTTGTGCTGCGATTTCTGCATATCAGAAAATAATAGTGGAGATTTCTGCTGAAAAACGCTATAATTATAAAACGGTGAAAAAATCATTAAATCATATAAAGGTTGATGTTAGTGTCAAGTGATAACACGTTACTAAACGAAATTAATCGCAGAAGGACTTTTGCCATCATATCTCACCCTGACGCGGGAAAAACAACGCTTACCGAAAAGCTCCTGCTTTACGGGGGAGCGATAAGGCTCGCGGGCGCGGTCAAAGGGCGCAAGGCTCAGAAACACGCGGTTTCTGACTGGATGGAAATTGAGAAGCAAAGAGGTATTTCCGTCACGTCGAGCGTTATGCAGTTTGAATATGAAGGTTTTCACATAAATATCTTGGATACCCCTGGACATCAGGACTTCAGTGAGGACACATACCGCACGCTCGTGGCGGCGGACAGCGCCGTCATGCTTATCGACGGCGCAAAAGGCGTCGAGGCGCAGACAATCAAGCTCTTCCATGTCTGCCGCATGAGGGGTATACCGATTTTTACCTTCATCAACAAAATGGACCGTTTCTGCAAAGACCCGTTTGAACTGATGGAGGAAATAGAGAATACCCTCGGCATAAGGTCATGCCCGATGAACTGGCCGATAGGCAACGGCGTAGATTTTAAGGGCGTTTATAACCGGAGCAAGGCCCAAATTGAGCTTTTTGAAAACTCCGGGCATGGCCAGAACATAGTCGCTTCCGAGGTCGGCAGTGTGGGCGACGAGCATTTCCGAGAAGTTATCGGAGACAAGCTCTATGACAAGCTCTGCGAGGATATTGAGCTGCTCGACATGGCGGGTGACCCGTTCGATCTTGAAAAGGTAAAACGCGGTGAGCTGACCCCGCTTTATTTCGGCAGTGCCATGACCAATTTCGGGGTACAGCCCTTCCTTGAGGATTTCTTAAGATTGGCTCCGCCGCCGAGCGCCCATAAATCAGATATCGGCGAAATAGCGCCGGACAGCGACGAGTTCTCAGGTTTTATTTTCAAAATACAGGCGAACATGAACCCTGCCCACCGCGACCGTATCGCGTTTATGCGCATCTGTTCCGGCAAATTTGAGAAAGATATGATGGTAAAACAGATGCGGACAGGCAAGACAATCAAGCTTTCACAGCCCCAGCAGTTTCTGGCGCAGGACAGAAACGCGGTTGAAGAGGCATATGCGGGAGATATAATCGGGCTATTCGACCCGGGCATTTTCAAAATCGGCGACACGCTCTGTTCACCAAAGCTCAACTTCAATTTTGAAGGAATACCAATGTTCCCGGCCGAGCATTTTGCGAATGTATCCATTAAGGATGCAATGAAGCGCAAACAGTTTTTGAAAGGCATGGAGCAAATCTCGCAGGAGGGAGCCATACAGCTTTTCAAACGGCCTGACGCCGCATATGAAACACTGATAGTCGGCGTTGTCGGTGTCCTGCAGCTCGAGGTGCTTGAGTACCGCCTTAAGAATGAGTACGGCGTCAATATTATAATAGAAAGGCTTCCCTTTACCTATGCCAGATGGACCGAGCCGGGAAATCTGACGCCCGACCAGCTTGGATTTACAGGCGATGCTATGCTCGTCACCGACCAGTATCAGCGGCAGGTTGTTTTGTTTGCAAACCAGTGGATAATGAACC
This sequence comes from [Clostridium] cellulosi, assembly GCA_000953215.1. Lineage (NCBI taxonomy): Bacteria > Bacillati > Bacillota > Clostridia > Eubacteriales > Oscillospiraceae > Ruminiclostridium > [Clostridium] cellulosi. The sequence continues at coordinate 2,038,196 of LM995447.1, read as the reverse complement.
GAATCGAAAATAACAATCCGGATATAAAGTTCCTCGAAATACCGCCAGTATATAAAGAATAAACAAAAAACCCAGTGATGTTAAATCACTGGGTTTTTTGATACAAAGCCGGAGCCAGTATAACTTTATATTTACTGCGGTATCGACTTCCGCGGAAATATCAAATTGATAACCGCAATATAGAGAGGGTAGGCAATCCATATGCCAATCAATATAAGGCCTAATACAGGAGAAGGCTCATCTGCCCGATTGGTCATAGGGAATAGGCAAGAGAATAAAAATGTTAAGATTACATAATAAGGCAGCCAAAGGATCAACAGTATGTATCTCATCTTTCTTTTGTCCAGATACTTCTTTGTTAAAACGCATAGTGCGATCGTAAAGAGGACAAATAAGATTAAAACCGCTATCCCGTTTATAGCGAAACTAAACCAATGTGTTATTCTCTCCAAACGATATGCATTTACCATCAGCTCGGTCTGCGCAAATAGGGCAAAGCCATATAAAAGCGCCATGAGATTCAACCTTGCAAAGTATTTCATATAAAGCACCATCCCCGAAATTTGATTTTTTAGGAAATATATAATAAAATATATAATATCAAAGTTTGGAGGGATTGTAAATGAGTAGGATAGCTAAATTTATTTCCGGAGTTGTGATAAGTTCAGTATTATTGTGTACAATTGCATCAGCAAAAGTACCGCCATCACATATTTCAGACCGCAGGTAACTCAAACTTACATTAGTGAATATACCAAAGAGGATATATATCAACTTAAAGAATTTCACAAAATTGTTTTAAGACAGAGATTAATAAACTTAAATTCTGACGGAACCGTATCGATTAACAAAAAAGCATACATAATAGCTAAAGATAAAAATACATTTCAAAAATATCTTCAAAGTGTGAATGAAATAAATGATATTATTAAATTGGGTATAGTGTCGGTAAACAAAAATTTTGAATTTAAAGCTTTGCCAAGGGATGAAATTACAAAAACTATTTATAACAGAGATAAAGAATTGCAGCAAAATGGTATTTTAAGCGATAACAAATTTGATCCACAACAGCACATTAATTATTCTTTTACATCATCATTAAGTGCTAATCCGCTCACTTCTGCTATGCTTACTCTTACTTCTAGTTCATCTACATTACCTACCCTGTATGCCTTTGATACTGCTTGTCAAAATCACGAAACACTAGCTGCTCTTTATAATAGTTTATCAGCATTTATGTTTCCACCTACTGCTTATTCAACTACAGTTGGTTGGTGGGTTTCTAAAGTTAGGGAAGGTGGAGCTTGGGATTATAAATCCGTATCAGGCTATAAACCTTGGAACAAAAAATGGAATGCAGTACAAAGATGGACTACATCCGTTAAGACCAGTGAATGGTTTGGTAATTACAATTATGGATTTACCGGGCATTATTTATTTTCATTAAATATTTTATTAGCCGGCGGTGATGGAGTAAGTCTTGTAATTCATCATGCTTTGGATGACCCGGAAGATAAGGCGGCTGTAAAACAAGGTTATAATGAATATGCATAAAGTACTCACTAGGCAGAAAATCATATCTTTTTAGCAGACCAGTGTCAAAGCTTTATATATTTTCTGATGAATAAGTTGTTATTACGGATAACCAAAATTAGTTTCTGATTAGATTTAATTAATATGTTTGAAATGCAGCCAATTATACTAAATATAATAATAAAGCAAACATTTTCCGATGGTTAACGGCTGGTTAATAAAATTTTAATAATTTGGCACTATAATATAAACATACTTTTTCATTTCTCTTTCTCCTATGCTTATAGATATTCCCCCTTTCCGGTCGGGACCGGAAAGGGGGAACCTTTTTATAATCGGATGGTGAATTTGCCCTCGCGGATGTTTTCGGCCATGCTTTATGAGTTTTTAAGATGACTTTCATGGGAAAAATCCTGTGATTGATTTTGAATAGAGGATTTGAGTAAAGTTCAAAGAAAATCTAACTACATAACCTCTTACTTAAAGAAATCTTAAAAGACAAATTTAATTAAGTTTCGGAATTGAATGAGTAATATCCCTATAAGGCTGTTACACCCCAAAGTGTCGAAAATACAAACATTTGGCTAAAATAATATGGACAATGAGGGAAAGTTGTGTTAAAATATAGAATAAGATGGTGAATAATATTTAAACTTCCGCATTTTAAATTTAACCGATGCTAAAGGAATAAAATTTTATTCAGGAAACATAGAACTGATAGATAGTTGGTAATATTACATTTAAATCGTATTTTTAATGTAAAAGGGAAGAGAACTTTTACATAAATTTAGTTTCAAGGCACGAAATTAAGGAGTGATAAAAATGAGCAGTGAAGTATACATTTCTCCTGTAGTTGCCGGCCCTTCACCTGATATTTCCAATGACACAAATAAATGTGTTGTTGGGCAGAATTGTTCTACAGGATTTGCTACTATTGTCATTGTTGGCGGTGGGGTACTTGTTGCTGTTGCAGTTTATTGCCCACCGGCAGTTGTTGTAGCAACAGTTGCCACATAACTAGGATTTAAATGTAAATAGTTCTCTTCCCTATTTATTTTGAAAAGTTGTGATGGTTATGGGGAATAGAAGATTAATAAGAGCCACCGAGTTTTGGAAAACAAAAGATGGACTTGTTTTTATTGAAAACAATAGTTTGCATCTCATCTTAAATAAAACACAATCCACTATATGGCAATTACTTGATGGAGGTCTCACCTCGCAAGAAATTATTGAAAAAGCGGATGATTTAAATATTCCCGCTGAATATGTTAAGGGCTTTATAGATTATTGCCTGAAATTAGGAATTTTAAATTATGCAGGGGATGAATGGGATATATGAACAACAATGAGTTATTAGGAAAAAGAGTAATTATTGAGCTTGTTAATGGCGTTGCCTTCGCTGGGATATTAAAAGCTACACCGGAAATTGATGGGAAAGTTGGGTATTTAGTTAATACAGATCAAAAAAATCAAATATGTGTATGGTCCCCATGCGAGAGTACAAAAAGAATAATATCTGTACCAATTGGAGATGAAAAATGATGAGTAACAATTATGATTTCGTAAAGACCGATGAATTGAATACTGCAGTTATAAATCCTGATACGGGCTTTTGGATGATACTGAATTCAACTGCACTCAATATTTTTAAATTATATGTTGAAGGCAAAAATGAAAAAGAAATCGTCCGGTTGTTATCTTCACATTATGGCATCCCAAAAGACATCATTCAACAAGATGTTGCTTTATGTTTAGATAATATCAAACGCGAAATTTCAAAGTATAATACAGCCTATAATAAGAAAGGCGAAAACAATGGATTTAATCGTCAATTAACTATCCATATAACAAATTCATGTAATTTAAACTGTCCATATTGTTTTAAAGATGCTAATCATATAAGTAAGCGAAAAAATTTGCTATCGGTTGCTGATTTATATAATGCGATTTCTGTGGCTATTGAGCAGGGCTTTGGAGAAATTGTCCTTACTGGTGGTGAACCTACGATTAGGACAGATTTTGAGGAAATGTTAGATCAACTATCTGTTTTTAAGTCCAAGGCAAAGTTCTCATTAGTCACAAATGGAACAACTATGCTGAAAGATACCGTAATCGATAAAATGTGCTCATTTTTTGATTCAATCCAAATTTCGCTTGATTCTTTTGATGAAGAAAAAAATTCAGTAACAAGAGGGAAAGGCTCTCTTGCAAAAATAAGTTCATTTGTAAATCAACTTAAAAGGAACGGTTATAAAAATTTTTATTATGCGTGTACCCCATATACAGAAGGTATGAAATACCCATCAACTGTGCAGGATTTACCAATGATGCTGCGTTATGCTGCTAACACAGGAAGTATGGGGCTTTACGTAAATCATTTAAAGCCCGATGGCCGTATGCAAGTCGATGATTATTTAAATTTCAACGAGGAATCATTTTGGTCATCGGTCGATAAAATGTACGACGAATTTTCTATTCTTTACAAGGCTGGTTTTAATAAGAAAGATTTAGGGATCGATTTTACTTGTGCTGTTGCCGGGGATTATGCTCATATTGCAAGTCAAAATACCCATAGCCCAAATTGTGGGCTTGGGATTAATGAATTAGCGCTTGATAGCGATGGAAATGTTTATCCTTGTAGTGCATTAATATTCGATGAGTTTATACAAGGTAATATTTTTAACGAAAATTTTGGGGATATAATTGTCCGAACAAGGGAGAAGTTTAACCAACTCACAGTGGATAAAATTGAGAAATGTAACGGTTGCTCATTAAGGATGATATGCGGTGGCGGATGTAGGGCGATGGCGTATTACATAAAAGGGGATCTGAATAAATGTGACCCGAACTGTGACAGTTGTAGGAAAAGAATATTAAAGTGGATGAATATGACATTGATCTCTACTGCAAATAGTTTAAAAGATCGGAAGTGAAAATATGAAAATAAAAAATGTATTATTAATTGTCCCCTCAACAGACAAAAGCTGGAAGAAAGACCTAAAAAACAAAATCGGGACAGCTCCTTTAGGGGTCGCTTCTTTATCATCAATGCTGAAATTTCATGGTTACCAAGTAAAAATTGTTGATATGTTGGTTGAATGTTGTACTCCAAAAGAATTGCTAAGAGTTCTTAATGAATTTAAACCAGACATAATTGGAATAAGCGCAACATATACCGAATCAATTCTTGTTACTTATAAAATTGTTAAATATATAAAGAAGATAATGGATATTATTATCATTGCAGGCGGTGTGCATGTTACTTTCCGTCCCAAAGAAGCATTGGATAATGGTTTTGATTATGTGGTTTTACACGAAGGCGAAGCTACAATTATAGAATTATTAGAATATTTAAAGGTCAATCTGGAACCCAAGAATGTACCTGGCATTGCTTACAGAGATAAAGACAATAAAATTATAGTAAATGAGAATCGAGAATTCATAAATAATCTTGATTCACTTCCATTTCCTGATTTGTTAAGCTTAAAACTAAGTGAATATATGACACCATTAGCGATTGTTACGAGTAGAGGGTGTCCTGGTGACTGTATTTATTGCTCATCACGTGCTATGTCCGGTAAAAAATATAGAATTAGGAGTGCAGAATCTGTTTTTTCCGAAGTTTTTTATCTTTCCAAACAGATTTTATTTGATGATAGCTTATTACGTTCATATCTGGCAATATATGATGATACGTTTACAGTAAACAGAAAACGCTTGAAGCTATTTTGTAAATACATGATTAGTTCTAAAATGAATGTTATACCTTGGAAGTGTGAATCAAGAATCGATGTTTTAGATGAAGAATGTATTGCTTTAATGAAAAAGGCCGGTTGTTTCGCTATACATGTAGGTGTAGAAAGTGCAAACCAACACATTATCGATTCATTGAATAAGCATATTCGGTTTGAAAATGTCGAAAAAGCCTTGTCGTTATTACATAAATATGGAATCCAACCCCTATGCTCTTTTATTATTGGTAATCATATGGATACAAAGGAGACGTTGCAAAAAACGCTTGAATATATTAAACATATAATAGTAGATTATAACGCACGTGTTGCGATATCACCAAATACCCCACTGCCCGGTACTGAGTTATATGAGAATGCGAGCAAATACAATATAATTATTCATTCTGATAATTGGGAAGATTATTCTTTAATGAAAGTTATTTTATCAACCCATTATCTCAAAAGAGAAGATATCAGAAATATTTATGTTGAATTTAGCGAAAAAATTAATTCTTTGGAGGCTGGGACATGATAGAAGTTCGTAATATCAGCAAAAAATATGGAACGTCCTATGCCCTAAACAATGTATCTTTCTCCATAAATGATAATAACATTACAGGAATTATTGGCCATAATGGAGCGGGGAAAACTACATTATTTATGATAGCAAATGGGCTTTCCAAACCTACAAGCGGTGATATCTTCATTGATAATTTTAGTTTATCGAAAAACAGGGATTACATACGGCTTTGTACGGGATTATTTACTGATAGGTTGCATCTTTATCAACTGCTTACTGTAAAGGAATGTATTGACTTCTTCAAAGGCATGTATAAAGTGTCAAAAACAAGAATTGATTATTTGATGGAAAGTCTCAGCCTAAAAGGATTCGCTAATAAAAAAATTTCAGAATTGTCTACAGGCATGTTGAAAAGGGTGCTTCTTGCGATTAGCATAATCAATAATCCAAAAGTTCTTTTTTTAGATGAGCCTTTTTCTGGTCTGGATCCGGAGTCAAGAAATGATTTTATACATTTAATTAAGGAAATAAGTAATGACAATATTCAATTGCTTATATCATCACATGAATTACTTGAATTGGAAACAATCATCAAAAGGCTCGTTGTTTTAAAAAAAGGCAAAATAGTAATCGATGATTATCTTGATAAACTTATGTATCAGTATTTTCCTAATAGAATTTTGGAAATAGATATCTATTGTTCCCAATTTCAGATACTAAAAAATCATCTTCAAAAGTTAAATGCGTCACAGTCTATAAAATTTTTTGAAAAAGGCGATAACATATGTTCTCTTAATATTGATGTAAAGGACAGCCATTTAATTTTCAGCAGTTTGCCCGATTATGCCAGAATTATCTCTGTGAGAGATTACAAGCCGTCTCTTGATGATCTGTACTTCAAAATCAATGAAAATTAAGGTGATTATATGTGGCACCTGATAAAGAAGGAAAACTTAGTAATATTTAAAAACTGGCAATCTTATTTTTTAACTCTTATCATTCCAGTCCTTGCGGTACTTGTAAATTTGATTATGTCTCAAACATCTGTTACCAAATTATCTGTTACTGTTATAGACGATTCAGGTAATATGCAAACATTACTGCCTGCGAACATAAATAATGAAAAAGGGGTTAGTTTTAGTTTTAATTCAAGTAGAGACCTTGAAAAAGCAATTAAAGACGTACAGGTTGGAAAATGCAGTGCAATTGTTGAAGTACAAAATCAGAAATATGTAAAATTATATTATGATGAAGCGAGACAAGATTCGCAAATTGCGGTGAAATATATCACATATTCATTGCAGAGACTAATTTCCGATGATTTAATAAAAAAATATCCTTCGTTAGTAAATGAACTAAATTCAAAACAAGTATACTCCATATCTCAAGCGCAAAATGTTGGACGAGCCTCTGCGGAGTCAAATAATCTCAACACAATGTTGCTGATAGGGGTAATATGGATATTTGTTTTTACCCCTTTAAATCAAGCTATGTCTCAAATTCAACAAGAGAAGACGTCAAGCACTTTATTTTATCTGTATAAGATTCCACGAACTAAATTAGAAATTCTTTTTGCTAAGCAAATTGCTGTTGTAATACAATGCTTATTAGCATCAGTCATTTTATTTGGAATCACTCGAATAGTAGGAATCACAAATTATACGCTCCATCTATATTATTTGCCAATTTCGATTTTATTGATTTTATGTATCAGTTCAATTGGTTATTTCTTCGGCTTCTTGCTTACGGATACCGGCTCATCTATTATTGTAGTGCTGTTGCTGACTCTGCCAACGATGCTTATTTCGTCACTAAATACATCTACAGCGTTGGATCCTGTCATGAAGATTATACCGTCTTACTACGTAAGTCAGATATTGAAACAAATGTTAACAGGCTCTGCTATAAATCAAATCTATATAGTTATAACAATTTGTATTACAATAATCTTTTATACTCTTAGTTGTATATTATTCGAAAGAAGGGATCCGATGCGGTTATGCAAAAATTTATAAAATTGGGTTATGTAGCTTCTATACTCGGTATTCTATTAATTGTTTACGGCTATTATGTTTCAGTGTCTAAGTACATACGTATTGCGCAAACAACAAAATCTTTTAGTTTTATTTTATATCTCGTAATTATTACACTATTTTTCTACATTTTTATTATTCTGCAGTCTATGATCCATGAAGCTGGGCATCTTTTATTTGGGCTTGTTTGCGGATATGAACTTATATCGGTAAGGATCGGGAATCTGAGGATAATAAACGACGGTAATACTAAAGTTATATCGGGCGGAAAATTTGAGCAAAATGGTCAGTGCATAATGAAGACAAAAGATGAGGGTAACCGTGCTCATTGTTTACTATATAACTTGGGAGGATGTATATTAAATTTGGCCGTATCCTCCTTTTTACTTGTATTAGTACATAAAAAAGTCATTACTGCGCATCTGGTTCCTTTGTATATATTTATTATTGCAGGATATTATGTTTTTTTAGTTAATGCAATTCCATGTATTAGAAACTCAACTATTAGTGATACTTTGAATTGTTGTTTGTTACTATCAAATAAAGATTTATTGGAAACAATGAATATTCAACTTGATATTTATTGTCAACTTTTAAACGGGCGACGACCTGGTGAGATTGATTTTAAGAAGTTTGATTTATCAGTTTTAAATATTTATAGTTTTAGCCCCGCTATTACATATTATTATTGCTGTTTGGATAAAAACGATATAAGTAAGGCTAAAGCTGTCCTTAATGCTCTTAGAAAAAGTGATGCAGTATTTGGAAAATCTCAGAAAAATCGGTTATACTATGAGGACCTTTATCTTAAACTGATTGCTAATGATGCTCTTGATACATATGATATTAAAAAAATAGAACAATTGAAAAAAAGTCATACAATAGAGGATATAAGAGTCTTACATGCTTACTATTACTTTTATGAAAAGAATTTTGACTTAGCAAAGCTCTATGAGCATAGTATTCAGAAAGTTAATCCTCAATTTATGGCTGGCTTATTTGAATTTCATCGCGATCTAATTTTGAATCCGTTACGTTTTAAAATGACAGATTATCAGCATTGCCACTGATAAGCAGTTCCTCGATATCTTTTTGCACCTTTTTAAGTTTCTCGCCCTCGACTTTTCCGGATACGCCATTTAAAATCTCAAGTGCTGTTTTATAGAGTTCGTGAGCGGTGCTGTTCTTTCCCTCTGTCTTATAGATATGTGCGTCAGCCGACAGGAGTTTGGCGAGGAGAATACAGCGGTCTTCATTTTCACCGCCAGGGCGTGTTACAAAGCGCATAAGCTCGCCGGGCGGCAGTGTCCGCACGAGCAGGGGTGAAATACCGAGTTTCTTCATCGCCTTGTCTATCTCCTCATGAGCTTCCTCAAATTTATTTTCCAATTCAAGTTTTAAAACCTCTCTTAAGAATTCACCCATCTGCTCAATCATACGGATAATATAATCTTCCGTAAACATAAAAAATCCTCCTGACAAAGATAATTTGGAACTGCGGCCTGCCGATATAAAATTAAAGAAGGAAAATGTGGGAGGTGCTGATGTGAATAGTATCATACCGATTTCCGATTATCCGGCGCCGTCTGACGCAAATTCTCAGATTCAGGTACTCAATGAAAAGAAAGGCGAAATAAACGGTGCGATTGATATAATAAACAAAAGCAAGCTCGGCAGAAAAACAAAAGAAATTGCAACAGACAGGCTGCGTGCCCGCCGGGACAGCATTGAGACTGAGATACGCCACAAGCGCACTGAAAAACAAGTCAAAGACAAAATAGAAAAGAGGCAGCGGGAAGAGAAAGAAGTCATAAAAGCGCAGCTTGAGAAACAGGACAAAGACACGTCAAAAGCGAGGCTTGATATAAGGGCGTAATTATAGGTCCGTCTCAAGGCCTATGGGGCAATGGTCGCTTCCCATTACATCTTTGTAAATAACGCTGTCTTTTATGTGTTTCATAAGGCGTTCCGACGCCAGAAAATAGTCAATGCGCCAGCCCGCGTCGCGTTCCCGCGCGCGGAATCTATATGACCACCAGGTATAAGCGCCCTTCTTGTCCGGATAAAAATACCGGAAGGTATCGACAAATCCGGAATCAAGAAGAACGCTTAATTTTTCGCGCTCTTCTTTAGTAAAACCCGCATTTCTCTCGTTGGCCTTAGGATTTTTTAGGTCTATCTCAGTGTGGGCTACGTTCATGTCGCCGCAGATTATGACCGGCTTTTCCTTATCAAGCTCCATTACATAATCGCGGAACGCATCTTCCCATTTCATGCGATAGTCGAGCCTTTTTAGCTCGTTTTGTGAATTCGGGGCATAGACGTTTACAAGATAAAATGTATCGAAATCGAGGGTTATGGCGCGCCCTTCGCCGGTGTGCTCATTATTGCCTATGTCGTAGGATACGGAAACAGGTTCTATTTTGGTGAAAACGGCTGTTCCGGAATAACCTTTTTTCTCTGCGCTGTTCCAATAGCATATAAAATCTTTGAAACAAAAATCTGCCTGTTCAGGTTTCATTTTTGTTTCCTGAACGCAAAAAACATCAGCGCCAGAGTCAGCTAAAAAATCCGCGAATCCTTTATTCATACAGGCGCGGAGGCCATTTACATTCCAAGATATTATTTTCATTTATGTATCTCCCTTCTAAACAGAAGTTTATCATAAACACAACCAAAAACCAACACAATGTTTCATTGCAATGAATTAAATGCTTTCTGAAACAAATAATAGGAACAACTAAAATTTTGACCGATACATCATATTTTTACCTACTTTGGCACTTTTGTTGACATCAATTTTTAATTATGGTATTATGAAACTAATTAAAAATAGTTTTATTAAAGTGTTATTCATAAGTAACTTTGTGGACAGCGCAATTCTGTATTGTCATACATTTAAAATTATCAATATATAAATTACGAAAAAGGGGTAAGCAGCTATGAAATACGTCCTGGGCATTGACATAGGCACTTCTGGAACAAAAACCGTATTATTTGACCTTGCCGGCAATGTAATGGCTTCAGCAACCGGCGAGTATCCGATGTATCAGCCCCATAACGGCTGGGCGGAGCAGGATCCAGAGGATTGGTGGAAGGCCGTATGTTCCACTATCAAGGAAGTTTTGAAAAAGAGTGGCGCTGATCCAAAAGAAATTGGCGGCGTAGGCCTTTCAGGCCAAATGCACGGGCTTGTAATGCTTGACAAAGACAACAAGGTCATCCGCAATGCTATCCTTTGGTGCGACCAGAGGACTGCTGCACAGTGCGAAGAAATTACGGAGATTATAGGACGTAAAAAGCTTATAGATATAACAGCGAACCCGGCGCTTACCGGTTTTACCGCTTCAAAAATACTTTGGGTGCGTGAAAACGAACCTGAAAACTATGAAAAATGCCGCAAGATTCTTCTGCCGAAAGACTATATCCGCTTTATGCTGACCGGCGAATATGCGACAGAGGTTTCCGATGCTTCTGGCATGCAGCTTCTCGATATTCCGAACCGCTGCTGGTCTGATGAAGTGCTCACAAAACTTCAGATAGATAAATCAATGCTCGGTAAGATGTATGAGTCTCCGGAGGTTACCGGTAAGGTTCATCGGCAAGCGGCCGAGGCAACAGGCCTCGCGGAGGGCACAATTGTTGTCGGCGGCGCCGGCGATAATGCGGCTGCGGCTGTCGGTACTGGTGTTGTAAAAGACAAACTCGCCTTTGCCACAATCGGTACATCAGGCGTTGTTTATGCCCATTCATCAAAGGTTCGCATTGACCCGAAGGGCAGAGTCCACTCGTTCTGCAGCGCTGTTCCCGGCGAATGGCTGACGATGGGCGTTACTCTCGGCGCAGGACTTTCGCTTAAATGGTTCAGAGATAACTTCTGCCACGCCGAAATTGAGCAGGCAAAGCGGGAAGGCAAGAATGTATACTATCTGACCGATATGGAGGCCGCTAAGATTAAACCCGGCTGCGACCGCCTTTTGTATCTCCCGTATATCATGGGCGAGCGCACACCTCACCTTGATCCGGATTGCCGCGGTGTATTCTTCGGCCTGTCCGCTATGCACACAAGGGCACATCTTATCCGTGCGGTTCTCGAAGGCGTCAGCCACTCACTGCTCGACTGCGTAATGATTCTGCGCGAAATGGGCATTGAAATCAATCAGATGATGGCCTGCGGCGGCGGCGGAAGCAGTCCGCTGTGGCGTGAAATGCTCAGCGATATGTTCGGCTGCGAGGTTATGACAGTTGCCCAGAAAGAAGGCCCGGCACTCGGTGTCGCCCTGCTGGCAGGTGTCGGCGCAGGTGCATATTCTTCAGTACAGGAGGCATGCGAGGCAGTTATCAAGACTGACAAAGTCCAGAAGCCTGACGCAAAACGCACAGAACTGTACCTCAAGTACCATGTGCTTTATAACCAGCTTTACAAGTCCCTCCAGAACGACTTCAAGACGCTGGCGAATATAGAAGAAGCGTAATTATTTAGTTATAGATAATAACGCAGGCGGGTATTAGAAATTCCTCCTCAATACCCGCCTGTTGTTTTTTATTGCAATAATCTGACTTTTACAAAGGGCGCAAGCACCTTTGCGGCTCGCGCGGAAAACTGGTTAACGCAGGGAATAAAATAATAAAAAGAAAAACAGGCAAGTCTCAATGTGCAGCGCCACTTAAGACTTGCCTGTTTTTAATATGTGCGAAAAAGCAACTTAAATTATCTTCATAGATATGTCGAACGCCTTGACGGAGTGGGTCAGCGCCCCGACGGAGATAATGTCAACTCCGGTTTCGGCGACGCTCTTAAGATTGCCCGCCGTAATCCCACCAGAGGCTTCAACAAGGGCCTTGCCGCCTATTATTTCGACGGCTTTTTTCATTGTGTCGTTGTCCATGTTGTCAAGCATAATGATGTCCGCGCCGGAAGCTAAGGCTTCCTTTACTTCATCGAGATTGCGCGTCTCTACCTCGATTTTTATGGTGTGGCCAATCTTCGAACGCAGGGTCTCCACAGCCTTTGTGATTGAGCCGGTCGCGTCGATGTGGTTGTCTTTTATCATCGCGGCGTCTGACAGGTTAAAGCGGTGATTGCGTCCTCCTCCGACTGCGACGGCATACTTTTCAAGCATGCGCAGCCCCGGCAGGGTCTTGCGGGTGTCGGCGATAGAGGCTTTTGTACCTGCAATCTCTCTGACAGCGGCGTTTGTCGCCGTCGCAATGCCGGACATGTGCTGCAAAATGTTGAGGGCGGTGCGCTCGCCTTTTAAGAGGGCGCGGGTCTTGCCATGGATGCGGGCTATTACATCGGATTTTTCAAGAATATCGCCGTCGTGTTTGAGTATCTCGAATGACATATCCCCGTCAAGCAGCTTAAATGTGCGCAAAGCGACATCAATTCCGCAGAGTATACCGTTTGCCTTGGAAAAAAAAGCGGCGGTCGATTCCTGCTCCTCGGGGATAAGGTAGTCGGTTGTGACGTCGACGTAGTTTATATCCTCTTTAAGTGCCCTTATGATTATTTCGTCGATACTAAAGTTGGAAAGACTCATCTGTTACCTCCGTTAATATAAGCTTTGCAATCTTTACAAGGCTTTTTGCTTCCAATAAGTCAAGACTATATTCAAATTCGGTGTGCTCAAGCATATCGTCAAGCTCGCAGACGCGGGCAAGCCCTTTTTTAGCTGCGTCGAAATTAGGGTTGACAAAAAAGCTCGATTGAACGATGGAGCGAACCTCACTGCGTATGCCTGTCGGAAGGGGTTTGCCCTTTTTCATTTCAAACAGCGCCCGTGGCCTTAAGGTATTCTCCTCGTTGCGGACCCTTTCTGAAATGTCCAGTGCTGCGCGGCGAGAGAAAACAAGCGCCTCAAGCAGTGAATTGCTGGCTAAGCGGTTGTTGCCGTGAACGCCGGTGCGTGAACATTCCCCAACAGCATAAAGCCTGCCGACAGAGGTGCGGGAATAGGTATCGACGTCAATGCCGCCCATCAGGTAGTGCTGGCAGGGGAATACAGGTATCCTGTCCTTTGTTATGTCAATGCCCTCGGCAAGACATTTTGAATAGATACTGGGGAAGCGCTTCTTCACGAATTCCGGGTCCTGCGCGGTAATATCGAGGTAAAAGTCCTCGCTGCCTGTTCTCTTTGATTCTTCCATAATGCAGCGGGAGACAACGTCCCTCGGGGCAAGCTCCCCTCGCTCATCGTATGACGGCATAAACCGCTCCCCGCGGCAATTGAGCAGATAAGCTCCTTCTCCGCGGACTGACTCCGAGATAAGGAACCGTTCGCGTTCTTCCCGCGCCGCAAAGGCGGTGGGGTGGAACTGGATAAGGCTGAGGCCGCTTACCTTAGCGCCAAGCCTATGAGCCAAAACAATGCCATCGCCTGTCGCAATTTTTGAATTCGTAGTGTATTTGTAAACACGCCCGATGCCGCCGGTTGCAAGAATAGCATACCGGGAACAGACATTTAATAAGCCGCCGTCTTTCAGAATACCTAAGCAAAAGCCGCCGTCTATCTTGTCCATTTTCATTATGGCCGCGTTTTCCATGACGGTGATGTTATTTTTATTCTTTACATGGGCGGCGAGTTTTTGAACCACTTCAAGTCCGGTTGTGTCCTTGTGGTGGACGATGCGGTTTATCGAATGCCCACCCTCCAGCGTCATGTGAAGACGGCCGAGGGAATCGCGGTCGAAATCAACGCCCAGTTCAATTAACCTGCGGACATCCCGCGGCCCTTCATCGACAAGGACCTCAACAGCCTCAAGTTTGTTTTTATAGCCTCCGGCAATCAATGTGTCGCGGATATGCTTTTCGCGGCTGTCCTTATCCCGGTCGAGAACGGCAGCTATCCCGCCTTGGGCGAGGGCGCTGTTGCTCAGTTCGAGTTCACGTTTTGAAACAATAAGAATGGAAAGCGACGGGTCAACATTCAAAGCGGCGTAAAGACCCGACACTCCTGTGCCTGCTATAACGACATCATAAGTCGGCACTGTTGTATTGTTATTTAGCATTGTTATTGCACCTTCAAATTAGTAATGCCATTCGAGAATATTTATCATTATTATTCTATCACAAAATATTGCATACTTTATAGTTTATAGGCAAAGATATTGTCAAAACGCTGTAATAACGGTAAAATATATATTATAATGTCGCAGAGTCTAAAAATTTTTGAGCATTTTTATGGCTTATTAGAGAAAAAGAGCTGTCCTGCAGCGGCTTGCGCCATTGTAAGACAGCTCATCTATTATAAGCGGGTGGGCTTCCACGGCGAGAAATGCGCCGGTAATTCTGAGGGCAGGCCGCTGGACCTACCGCCGGCGCGCCACACCTGCGGATTTTTCCACCCTGATATATTTTATGCTGTTGACAGGCTTGTGGCACAGAATTTGGCAGGCCGCTAAAATCATAATAAAATTTATTGACCTTTTTTACCTATTGGTTTAAAATTGAAGAGGCAGAATCTAATAAAAAAGTAGGATTTTTATGAAAATTAAAATTTCTCCGTCTATTCTATCTGCTAATTTTGCCTGTCTTGGAAACGAGTGCAGGCGTGTTTGCAGCGGCGGAGCCGACCTTGTCCATGTTGATGTTATGGACGGATGCTTTGTCCCGAACATAACCATCGGCGCGCCGGTTGTCCGTTCTATAAAGCCTTATTCAAACATCCCGCTCGACGTTCATCTTATGATTGACAGGCCAGAACGATATATTGATGATTTTATCGACAGTGGTGCTGATATAATAACAGTTCATTTTGAAGCAACTGACAAGCTTGACTGGATTATAGATAGGATTCATGCTAAGGGCGTTAAGGCTTCGGTCTCAGTAAAGCCGAACACGAATGTTGACGTCCTTTACCCATACCTTGAAAAGCTCGATATGGTGCTCATAATGACAGTCGAACCTGGTTTTGGCGGTCAAAAGTTGATTGAGCACACAATTCCTAAGATATCGGAACTGAGGAATAAATGCGTGTCCCTTGGCCTTGAAACCGACATAGAGGTGGACGGCGGTATAACCCCGCATAATATCTCGCGCATTTCTAAAGCCGGAGCAAATGTTTTTGTCGCGGGCAGCGCCGTTTTTAAGGCTGAGAGCATAGCCGATGCAATCTCGCAGCTCAGGGCGGGCGCCGAGAGCGGCAGGATATAAAAAAATGCCCCTCTTCTGGGGGCATAAAAAGTAATTAATAATGAAAATAGCGAATAAAGTTTTCTATTGCGCGGGTTTTGATGATTACTGTGCCATGTTCTTCTAACATAGCCTCATAAACAGATGAGCAGTTTTCAGCGCTTCCGTATTCCGAAAGGGCCGCCAGAAGTGCGGCAAGCCTGTCGCGGTCAAGCCCTAATATAACCGGCGAGAAAATAAGGTAGTACTTATTATTGAAGCAATAAAGGGCGCTGCTCTGTATCGGCAAATCAGGAAAATCCGCGAAATGGCCGATTGCACTGATTGCGTCCTCAAGGCTTTCGCAGCTAAAGACGTAACTGCCTTTTCTCCGGAAGCTGTTTGAATTTATGTGCTGCTCCATCGCTTCACAATGTGACTTTGTGATATAGATAACACACCCGCTGTTTTTGCCTGGAAGTACTTCCAGCAGGAGCTTGCAGCGCTGTGTGCTGAAGCCGTTTTTTTGCGCTTCGGAAAGGATCTCTTTCAAAAGGCGCCTTGTTCCAGGGCTTTCTTTGCTTATCGAGTAATAGTCAAGGTCATATTTGTCAAGGTCCTTGGGGTCTAGCTGGATGCGCAGCCTGTCTGGGCCTACTTTTTGAATGTTCATTCCGTGCCTCCTTATGAAAGCTTTGTGGAGTAAAACCTGTTTGTCCGTCCATATTTTTATACAACTGTCTAAGACTGTGCCGCTTATGCTGACAGTACGGCCATTAAACATAACTTTAAAAACCGTGCTGTAATATATCCATTAGGTTTATCATAAGACCGGCAAAAATATATCCGCTATTACATTATAATGAATCCAGCGGCAAAAGTCACTGTGCTACTTTTGGAAGTAAAGTCGATAAATCCATATTATTGTCGTCTGGAAGGCTGTCCTTTGCAGCCAAAATTTAAGGTATCTGGGATGTGCGAAGTGACCGGGCGGGAACTTTCGTTGGTCTGCCCGGTCACTGCGAAATAAATGGGGGTTTTTTATGATGCTGAAAAGGCCGAGAGGCGGTCTGTGGCTCGAACTAAATAAAACTACGGCAGCAGAGCGCCCGATTGCGGAGCTTAAAGCTCCTGCAAGGGTATATCTTCCTCTTAAACAGTGCAAAGGTGAGACACCTTCGCTACTGGTGGGGAGGGGCAGCCGTGTTTTAAAGGGCCAGCCGATAGCAGATGGGTCGCACGGCCTTTCATGCAGTTTACATTCGCCGGTCTCAGGCACTGTCGAATCAATTGTAGAATATAATCATCCTGTCGGCGGGAAATCCATGATGGCGGTTATTAGCAACGACAGGTGTGATATGCCCTATAAGGCGGTGCAAAGCCGTACAGACAGCGCCGAGGGGATAATAGCAAGGGTAAAATCTGCCGGCATTGTATCGTCGAATGATTTCAGCAAGCCATATTGGGAAAAGCTCCGCCGTTTTAGGGAGCGTAAGGTCAATACGGTCATTATAAACGCGGTCGAAGTCGAGCCTTATATCTGCAGTTCGCAAAAGATTATGGACGAGCTGCCGGACGTAACAGTGGCTGGGCTTGAGCTGATTATGAAATGCGTTGGCGCAAAAAAAGCTGTGCTCGCAGTAAGCGATGATATCCCTGAAGAGGTCTCGCGGGGCATGGCGGAAGCCGCACATCTTATCGACATTGAACTGACAATCGCGCACATTCCCCCAAAATATCCTAACGGCGATGAGCAGTTCCTGATGAGGGCGCTTTTTGCCCATGAGATTGAAGCCCAGATGAAAAAAGGCGGCAAACGGCCGGAGGTGTGCTTTGTTTATCCGCAGGACTGCGTAAATGTTCAAAGGGCAGTAAATGACGGCGTACCGCAGATTACACGCATTATTACGGTTGCTGGGGACGCGGTAACCAATCCCCAGAACATTGAGGTGCCAATCGGCACTAAAATTTCCGATATTTTGAACTACTGCGGGCTGAGTTTTGACCCTGACAGGGTGGTGCTGGGAAGCCCAATGCGCGGGGTAGCGATACAAAGCCTTGATGTGCCGATTACAAAATCGGTGGGGGCGGTCCTTGCGCTTAAAGCCGCGCAGAGAAGAAATACAAAATCCATATGTATCAACTGCGGCAAATGCGTCAGCGTCTGTCCGCAGGGACTTCTGCCCAATTATATTGCGATGCGGGCCGTAAAAGCTGATTTCGAGGCATTAAAGGGGCTTAATATAGACGAGTGCATTGAATGCGGCTCATGCGCATACATCTGCCCCGGCAGGATGCCGATTGTCGAACTTATAAAAAATATTAAAAAAGCCGCGATTTGAGGCTTCGGCCGCATCCGGCGTAAGATACGGAGGAACTGGCTTTTGAGACTGTTTGCAGCATCGTCGCCGCACATCAGGCATGGTGACGATATCAAAGTTACAATGGGTGACACGATACTGCCGCTTCTGTTTTTGCTTATTGTTGCGATATATTATACCGGGCTGCGTGCGCTGACTCTCACCGCCGTTTCGGTATTGAGCTGTATTATTTTTGAGTATCTTTACAGGCGCATACTTGGCAAGAAGCGCAGTATAGGTGATATGTCGGCAGTTGTTACAGGCATGATAATCGCTTTCTGCATGCCTGTGACCGCTCCCATCTGGTTTCCCATAATCGGCGCGTTTTTTGCCATAGTTGTTGTAAAGCAGCTTTTCGGCGGGCTCGGCAACAACATTTTTAATCCTGCAGCGGCGGCAATCTGCCTTCTCACCGTAACATGGCCAGGAACCATGTCCACATTCCCGCAGGCGACTGCAAAGTTTTCGCCTTTTGCCACCCCTGTCGAGTTTGAAACCGGTGTTCCGGTGCTTACAGCGCTTAAAAACGGCACACTGCCTGATAACAGGCCCTTTGAAATGCTCGTCGGATACACCCCCGGCAACTTCGGCACATCCGCCATACTTGTAATAATTATCGCCGGGCTGGTTTTGCTCTACAGGCGCATTATCAGTTGGAAAATACCGCTTGCATATCTTGGGACAGTGGCAGTTTTGGCGCTCCTGTTTCCGAGATGCCCGTCCGGCAGGCTGGATTCCGTTGTTTTTGAACTGACATCCGGCTCCCTTGCGTTTGTGGCGGTTTTCATGGCAACCGACCCGGTTACAAGCCCTGTAACGACACTGGGGCGTTTGCTTTACGGATTCTTCTTAGGGCTGATTACCGTATTCATACGCTATTTCGGCATATATCCAGAGGGCGCGTTTTTCGCGCTGCTGATTATGAATCCGTTTGTGCTGGCCCTTGACCGGCTTGGCTGGAAGCTGAAATCAAAAGGAGGCAGGATTGCATATGAGCAAGAATAAAAAGAAGGCAGCCTCAAATAAAAAGGCTGCGCCTGCCGCACGTAAAAAAGAAAAAAATGCTAAAATGACTGCCGCTCCGGCGATGAAAGAGACAAATAAGGCCGCGGCCGTTCCTGCCAAAAGAAAGGCGGCTCAAGTGGCTGCCGCTCCAACGAACGAACAAAAGGCAGCTAAAACGGCGGTTGAGCCGGCGGAAGAAAAAGCAGTCAAAGCGGCTGCTGCAACTGAGGATGTCAAGGCTCAGGAAGCGTCTGCGCCGGCAAATCCAAATTCAGCCCAAACGGAAAAAGAGAATACTGAACGTGCTGGCTTTAAACTGGCTGGGAATAAATTTTTCGCATCGTTAAAAAACTTCAATTTCAAGAGGCATAAAGCACCGAAACCTGAAAAGGCGGAGAAGGCTGAAAAGCAGGAGACAGGTGCACCTGCCGAGCTTAATAAAGCAAAAAAGGCTGAAAATGCGCCAGCCGAAGAACTGGAAAAAGAAAACCAGCTTTTGAATCTGAAAAAGCGGCTGCTTGATTTAAACCCGGTATTTATAAAGATTGTTGCGGCCGTGCCGCTGCTTGGCGCGGCGGTATCGTTAAAAAACGGTATTTTACTGTCATGCGTTATGATATTGACTGTGGTATTATTGAATCTTTTGCTGATACCTATTTACAGGTTCATACCAAACCGGTACCGTCCGGCCGTTTCATTTTTGGCGGCGGGCGTCGTGATAACCCCGCTGTATGCAATCGCACACTACTTTTCACCGTCGATTGCCTCAAACTGCAGCATATACCTGCCGCTTATTGCTGTTTCCGCCCTTGCATTATGTGAAAAACAGCATTTCGGCAAAAAGTATGTCGTTCCCAAAACGGCGCTTGACGCTTTCTTCAACGGACTTGGTTTTGCCTTTGCCGCGATAATCATCTCGGTACTGCGTGAGATTATCGCAAATGGAACCCTTTATGACAGGCCCCTGCCTTATATTTCGGAGGCAAAATTCAAATTAGCGGCGTATCCTGCCGGTGCTTTCATACTTCTTGCAGTGTTTGCCGCGCTTTTTAGAAAGATATTTAATTACAATGAGGGCAAGGGGGACGATATGTTATGAATCCGACACAGTTCGCTGCTATAGCCGTTTCAGCAATTTTTGTCCAGAACCTGGTCATTGTATATATGTTGTGCGAAGGCAGCTTCTTCAAAGCGCTCAAAACTCCTGCTTCAATGACCCTTTTCGGAGGCTGCATCACCGTCGCGACGACATTATCGTCGGTATTCGCCTGGCTTATCAACAGTTTTCTGTTAAGGCCGAATTCGCTTGCATGGCTGTCGCCGATTGTGTTTATAATTATTATAGCGGCGCTTGAAGCCTTGGCGGAACTTATCGTCTCAAAGTTTTTGCCTGAAAAATCGAATTCACTGCACAAGCTTTTTACCGCTTCAGCGTTTAACTGCGCGGTTTTAGGCCTTGTTTTTCTAAATATTGAAGTCAATATGAGGGGATTTTTCGGCGCAGCATTCTATGGATTCTGTGCGGGATTAGGATACCTGCTCGCGATGTTTATTATCAAAAATGCCCTCGAACGCATAAGCTTCAGCTCGCCCCCGACTGTGTTTAAGGGGCTGCCGATTGCTCTGATAACAACCGGCATAATATCCCTTGGGTTTATGGGATTTGCAGGTATTTCAATATCATAGCAGATGCAAATGCAGCATAGTATTATACAAAAGACTGGCATGTAGTTAGATGACAAAATTTCGGAGGAAAGTTTAAATGCGAAGAACGAGGAGAAGAAGTCATTATAGTAGAATTTTCAGGTCGCGCAGGCGGCGTGGGCCGGGAGCATTAAAAGTAGTTGTAACCATAATACTTCTTGCAGCCTTAATTTTTGTAGGTTATAGTATTTCAGACCCGCTCATACAACTTTTCTCCGGTAATTTTAAGCCCGCGCCTGCATCGTCGTCTGAATCATCAAGCTCAGCGGCAAAGCCGACATCATCTTCATCTTCATCAGAGACAAGCTCTTCTACAGAAGTAAATACGGCGGCAATTCGCGGAGCGTATTTGCCTAAGAGTTATCTTTCAAATACAGCCGAGCTTAATGAATTTATCGCGCAGGCAAAAAGTGCGGGTATTAATCTTGCTGTTATTGACCTTAAGGCTGAGGACGGCATAGTAAATTACGCTTCAAAGGTAAGCGAAGCTAAAAATACTGTTGCCAGCGGGGCGCCGGACGCTTCTGCCGCGGCAAAGGCACTGTCTGATGCCGGAATTACCCCAGCGGCGCGTATTTGTGCATTTGAAGACCCGGTCGCGCCTAAAGTTTTGCGCGGTACTGGTGTTATGTACTATAAAAACCATAGCATGAACTGGATTGACCCTTCAGGCAACCGCTGGCTGAACCCGAATTCACCTCAGGCACAGCAATATATTACATCCCTCGCGACTGAAGCTGTGTCTTTGGGCTACAAGCAGATATTTATTGATGCGGTTACATTCCCGACAAAGGGCAATCCGGACAAGACTGGTTATTTCGGTGAAATGACTTCAAAGGAGCAGGTCATTTCAAACTATCTTGCAACGCTCAAACAGCAGGTCAATGCCGCCGGCGGCAAGCTGACAGTAATAACAACAGGCGCTGCGGCTGTCGGTCAGGCAAAGCAGAACATAGGATGGTCACAGAACATATTCGCACTTTCTGGCGATTATATAAGCCCGAATTTCTGCCCGTCACTGCTGGATCCCGGTATTCAGGTAGGCGCGGCGGCAATTAAGAATCCTGATTTGACGCCGGGCGATACTGTTAATACGCTGGCACAGTACATTAAAGAAAATAACAATTCAAGGCTTTCCACAACAGTGCCTATAATCCAGGCCTATACTAACACAAAAACTAAAAACGGGACTTATAAACAATATACCGCCGACGATATCAGGGCGGAAATAACCGCTTTGAACAATGCGGGCATACAAAGCTATATCCTGTATAATCCGAAGGGCGTTTATGACTTTAGTTCATTGAAATGATAACCGAAAATTATGTAAAGTGGCCGGCTTTAGCCGGCCACTATTTGTTGTTTTTATAGTATCTCTGTTGGAAAATATACAAAATAGGCTGCTTAATTACACGTGAATATATGAAAACATATAAAAAGGGAAAAAATTGAAATAGCTTAGTGACATTGTACTTTTAATTATGTTATAATAAAAATAGTTAATTTAAGTGGATTATATGTTGACATCTAAAGCGGTTAACTTTATCCACACCTTGTTGCTATGCCGCGGCACGGCCGTACACACTCTTGACCCCTAACAGGGGTGTGTATGCCGCGGCGTAGAGACATGGTATACCATATTATTTACTGCTTGATTTTTTATATATCGTATGGTATAATACCGGAGTGTTCCGAGATATAATTTGCGGGTGTAATTCAGTGGTAGAATACCAGCTTCCCAAGCTGGCTATGTGGGTTCGATTCCCATCACCCGCTCCAGGGGATACGTCTATGGCTTTTTATGCTGTAGACGTTTTATTTTTTCAGTTTGCAAATTTGAAACTTGATTCTTGATTAATTAACCATTATAACTTATACTAAAAACGGGGTATTAAATTTTAACAGCTTTGATTACCTCTAATAGGATAAAAATATATTCAGAAGCCGTATAAGCTCCTAATAGCCATAAGCAAAAATTTTGCCTTTTTATTTACATGTGAAAAGCGCAGCATATTTTTGGAGGTAGTAGAATTGTCCGCTGAAAAAGAAACTTTGATTGAATGCTGGGCTATAATAATAATGCTTGGCATTGCCGCATATATGTTTATTCGCAGCCATAAGAAGGTTTGGGCGGGCAGTGTACTGCCGCTTTTGATTGTTCCGGCTGTAAATATAATCTATTCGCCGATAAGCAGAAAGGTAATGGAAGTAAGCAAAGAAGCGGCGATTTCCGCAAGAATCATCATTTACCTTATTTCGTTTGCTGTCGTATGTGTATGGGTTGTGCTTTGGGGCGGAAAGTTACCAACCGGAAAAACCAAATATATCTATATCTGCGTAAGTATCTTATTTACATTCATACTCCTGCTGATTTTCCTACGGAATCTTGTACTAAGGCCGTTGTTTTAGAATATATAAAACCGGATTGATATCCGGTTTTATTTTTTGTTCATAAATCCAAAAATGCAATATTTCGACGTCATTATTGCAAAAAGTATTATTATCAGCTTGATTTTTAAAATCTGTTCACATATAATAAAAATACGTTTTTCAATTTTTTAGCCAATTACTTGTAATTAGTTTTGGCTAAAAGACCCACGCATACGTCGGGAACGGAAATGTATTCAGGAGAAAGAAAAAAATGGAGGAGAACAAATGGAAAAGCTGTTTAAGCTAAAACAGTACGGCACAAATGTCCGCACAGAAGTATTAGCGGGAATTACGACATTCTTTACTATGGCATACATCATTTTTGTCAACCCGAGTATACTGCAAAATGCGGGAACTCAAGACAACCCGTTTAATCCGCAGGGTATTTTCGTTGCGACAATCATAGCATCAGTTGTGGGTACGCTTGTTATGGCGTTTTTTGCAAACGTACCATATGCTCTGGCCCCAGGTATGGGACTTAATGCGTTCTTTACCTATACTGTATGTGGTGTTATGGGATTCACCTGGCAGGAAGGCCTTGCAATGGTGCTCATCTGCGGTATCGTAAATATTATAATTACAGTAACTGGTCTTCGCAAACTCATAATCCGAGCCATGCCGCCTATCTTACAAAGTGCTGTCGGTGGTGGTATCGGATTATTTGTTGCCTATATAGGTATTAAAGACGCCGGACTTCTGAAATTTACTTCCGATCCCGGCAAATATGCACTGCTTCCTTCAAAAACGGTTATTGCTGACGCTTCAGCAGTACCGGCTCTTGTAAACTTCTCAAATCCCTCCGTTCAGCTTGCACTTATCGGAGTTGCAATTATTCTCATACTGATGGCTCTCAAAGTTAAAGGTTCAATACTCATCGGTATCATTTCGACTACGATTCTCTGCATGATCGAGATTGCCTGCGGCGTTGATCCGCATATATTCTTCCCGTCGCTTGGAGAGAATATTAAAACAGCGTCTGACTTCTTTGGAACTATCTCGATTTCTCCTGCAGCAATCGGCAAATCAATTGCCTCTGTTCAAGACACAGCATTCAAGATGGATTTTGTTGGGCTTTTTGAAAACCACAACAAAGTCTTGCTTGCTCTTACAGCTATTATAGGATTTGTTCTTACGGATATATTTGACGCTCTGGGAACATTCATCGGAACTGGCCGCCGTACGGGCATTTTCGATGCAGAAGATGAAAAACTTCTTATGACAAGCAAAGGCGTAAAATCCCGCCTTGACCGTGCCCTTTTTGCTGACCTGAGCGCAACAATTACAGGTGCTTTTGTTGGTACTTCCAACACAACAACATTCGTTGAAAGCTCAGCCGGTATCGCTGAAGGCGGACGTACAGGACTTACATCAGTCGTTACCGCGATTCTCTTCGCTATCTGCCTCGTATTTTCACCGGTAATCAGCATCGTTCCGAGTGCGGCTACTGCTCCGGCACTGATTGTTGTTGGTATCCTCATGATTTCTGCTATATCTGATATCGACTGGAACAACTTCGAGGATGCTGCCGTTGCATTTATCACAGTTGCTTTCATGCCGTTCGCTTACAGCATTACAACCGGTATTTCCCTCGGCTTTATTACTTATATCCTGATTAAAATTGTTAAGGGTAAGGCTAAAGAGGTTCACCCGATTATGTATGGCGCCGGGGTCCTGTTCATAATCAACTTTATTTCACTTGCGATCAACAAACTGTAACATCAGGTTTCAAAGCTGTTCCCCAAACGGGGAACAGCTTTTTTTGTTGCATAAACCACACCTAAGGCATATGAGCAGGCAAACACTATGAGAGGATCCATTAATAGATGGCGGCAGAACCAATCGTTAAAATTGTAATTTCATATATGAGAATAAATATTTCATTGATATATGAACGACAGAAGATAAAAAGTAATAGAATCTAAGGAAGCTTTGAACCGATAGGTAAGAGAGGGGTAAGCCCGACTGCTGCATAACACAAGGGCCGAAATTAAAGTGTATATATACGTCGGATGGATATTAACAGAGTGAAGCCATCTTTTGCGGACAGCGGGTATCGAACTATTCGCCGCAGTTGCGCAATATTATAATACAAAACAGCCGCCGGTTTTCTGGCGGCTGTTTTGATATTGGGTGAGGTAGTTCTTTGTATAGTGAATAGCTTAATTGTTGTATAGAAGTGAAATATAAAGGCCTGATTTTCGGACAACGTAATACATATTTTTCAGCCGTTAAATTATATTATTTTTGTAGTTTTTACTCTACAAAATTACATTTATTTGGAGTCCAAATTTGACTAATGATAGGAAATATGTAGAAATAAGGGCATAAAGGAGATTTTAATGGTTATGGCGGTGTATTATGTCTAACTATTTAAAACTGTTTAATATAATTGATTTTATGCGGTATAAAAAAATCGGCCCGCGGAATTTCCGCGGGCCGACACTATAATTTTTAATATTAAGTTTAAAATTATGTGACAGGTTTCTTTTTCTTTTCGCAGTTAAATACGATTCCTCTTGTGCCATCGAGGATAACGGTGGTGCCGCTCTTAAGAATCTTGGTTGCGTTCTTGGCGCCGACAATGACTGGGAGGTCAAGTGTCAAACCAACAACGGCAGCGTGTGATGCTGAGCCGTCAGCTTCCGCTATGATGCCCGAGCACTTTTTGATGATAGGCATAATATTGTTTGAAGTCTGCGGAATAACGAGGATGTCGCCATCGTTAAAATTTTTCAGGGCTTCCTCTTCAGTTTTGCAGACGCAGAGGTTGCCGCAGACTGTTGAATGAACAATACCATGGCCGGAGACAAGAGCATCGCCGACAATCTGGACCTTAAGAAGGTTGGTTGTGCCGGAGACGCCGAGCGGAATACCGGCTGTTATAACAATCAAATCCCCATCATGGAGAAGGCCCTTGGCGACGGCACTGTTGACAGCATGCTCAAACAGAGCGTCAGTATTTTGCATCTCTTTTGTCATTACAGGAACAACGCCCCATGACATATTGAGCTGACGATAAACCTGTTCGTCAGGGGTACAGCCGATAATCGGGCAGGCGGGGCGAAACTTTGAGATAAAGCGGGCGGTCTGTCCAGACTTTGTTACAGTCAGGATTGCAGCTGCGCCGAGGTCATGGGCAGTTGTGCAGGTTGCGTGTGAAATAGCGTTGGTGACGCTCGGATTTTCCTCGGGCTGGCGCTGTGCCAATCTCTTTACATAATCTATGTTGGCTTCAGTACGCTCCGCGATACGGGACATCGTCTTTACTGCCTCGACAGGATGTTTGCCGGCAGCGGTTTCGCCTGAAAGCATGATTGCACTTGTACCGTCGTAAATAGCGTTGGCCACGTCTGTAACCTCGGCTCTGGTTGGGCGCGGATTTACAGTCATTGAGTCAAGCATCTGAGTAGCTGTGATAACAAGCTTGCCGGCATTGTATGCCTTTTTTATAAGCATTTTCTGCAGACGCGGGATCTCTTCAAAGGGAATCTCAACGCCCATATCGCCGCGGGCGACCATAATGCCGTCGGCAACTTTTAGTATTGAGTCTATGTTATCTACGCCTTCGGAATTTTCTATTTTAGCAATAATGCGGATACTGCTTCCGCCGTTTTCTTCGAGAATCTTTCTGATTTCAATGATATCGGAAGCCGTCCTTGTAAATGACGCCGCGATAAAATCAAAGCCATTCTCTATTCCGAACAAAAGGTCGTTTTTGTCCTTCTCACTGAGGAACGGGAGCGAAAGGTGGGCGCCGGGAATGTTTACGCCTTTGTTGTTGGAAACTTTTCCGCCGTTGAGCACTTTGCAGATGATATCTGTATTTTTAACATTCTCGACTACCATATCAATGAGCCCGTCGTCAATCAGAATGTGATTGCCGGGTTTGACATCCCCAGGAAGGCCTTTGAAGGATACGCTGACTATGCTGTCTGTACCTTCGATTTCCTTAGTGGTAAGAGTGAAAGTCTGACCTTCCTTCAAGACGACGCTCTTGTTCTGGAAAGTTCCAAGCCTGATTTCAGGGCCTTTCGTGTCAAGCAGGAAGGCAATCGGCAAATCCATTTCCTTTCTCAGCTTTTTTAGCATATCCACGCGTCTTTTATGGTCTGCATATGTCTGATGTGAAAAATTAAAGCGAGCAATGTTCATGCCGCTGAGCATCATTTCGCGAACTACATTTTCATCATCCGTAGAAGGACCGAGAGTACAAACAATTTTGGTTTTTCGCATATTAACAACTCCCTAAACTATGTGTGAAGACGCCAAGTCAAATCATGCATAGGGCCGGAAGGCGTTTTCAGCTATTTAAATATGGATTTTATAGGACGACCTATTAGTTTCAAAATTAACAATCTACATAATTCGAAATTCCGACCAATACCATATTACTATCATTTTGGCAAATAATCAACTAATTTAATCATTTTGATATGATTATACAAAATTATTTGAAATTACTAAAATAATACGTTTAATACACTCAAAATGTCGATTTGTCAATGTTATATATTGTATAATTTATTATAGATAAATATAAAAATAGTTTGTGCGTTGCCGAAAATCTGATAAATGGTTATTATTAAGTATAAACGGGCATTAGAAATTGGTTTTCAGCGGATTCTGGAATTTGCATAAAGCGGTTGCAGCAACATAATTATTATGTTACAATTTTTTAGGTGTCATTTGTAGGATACAGTTTAGTGAGAGTGCAGATTACTGACTTTCAAAAAGGCGCAAGGACGTTGTGTATCATACTGGCACTATAAGGATATATAAACAATTTATTATATTTTCTTCCATAATAAATGGGTAAGAAAGAATTAAAGTAATTTGAAAGGTAAAATTGCGATGCGTAGGCACAGAAGAATCAGAAAAAGTGTTTTCATAATAGGTGCGGCTGTTATTGTTGTAGCTGGAGTTGCCGCTTTTGCCATACAGAACCATGCGGGCAAAGCGTCTTCTTCACAGCGGGATGTTCTTGCACAAGCGGTCTCATCAGGCTCATCGTCCTCCCAAATATCATCGCAGGCACCCTCATCAGACTCGTCTTCTTCGATATCATCGCAGGCACCCTCATCAGACTCGTCTTCTCCGGTATCATCGCAGCAACCCTCATCAGGCTCATCTTCATCGCAGGGAAATTCGCAGAAGCCCTCTGACGAAGGAAAAGATAAAACTAACTTTGGGAAGGCAACTATCGGCAGCCTTCTTATGCTTGTCAACAAGGACAATAAACTGCCGGCAAATTATGTCCCGAATTTGACAACCATCCCGGCGAAATATTATTCCTCTGCCGACAAGGACAGGCGGTTCGATTCCCGCGCAGCGTCTTATCTTGAGAATTTCATCAACGACGCGAGAAAAGCAGGTTATGATGTAAATATTATTTCCGGATACAGGACATACCAATATCAGAAAGCTAATTTTGACAGGCATGTCAAGGCCTTTTTGGCTAAAGGCGAAACGCAGGCGGAGGCGGAAGCCCATACTGCGCTATCTGTTGCGCCTCCGGGAACGAGTGAACATCAGACCGGCCTTGCCGCGGATATCATAACCAGCGACTGGTACAGCAAACACAGCGAGCTTACCGAAGATTTTGATAAAACCGCGGCCTTTAAATGGCTGTATAAAAATTGCGCAAATTACGGTTTCATCCTCAGATATCCGAAGGATAAGGAGAATATCACAAAATATGAGTATGAACCGTGGCACTATCGTTTTGTCGGCGTGAGCGACGCGAAGAAGATTATGAGCAGCGGTAAATGTCTTGAAGAATATGTTAATAAATGAAATGTTAGGTGCACTGTCAGTGAATAATAAGTCTGTATTATTCACTTTATGGTGCACTTATTTTTTTTAGGTATCAAAAAGATTTTTTCTGAATAAAACAATAAATCTTAATAAAATAATTTACATTGTTGTTTATGGAATAAAATACCGTATATTATTGCTTATTTCAATAAAAAATTTTGTTGGAGGTTATCGCGTATTATCAGAATAACAAAATGAAAAATAGATAGCAGATAAACCATTGACACTACGCGACAAAAAACATATACTTAATTATTGGATTGGCAGTTATAAAAAAACGTGTAAAAATCAGCATTAAGTTTAGATTTTTAAGGATTTTGAGGACGTTTTTACTGCCTGCTTGTTAAACTGCGAGTCCTCGCAGCTGATGGATTAATTTTATCCGGAAGGGCAGCTCATGCGTCTGAATCGCAATGGAGGTAGCAATGTTTAAGACGACCAAAAAGGACCTAATTTTCTTTGACCTATTTTCAGTTGTAATGGACGATACCTGCAAGGCTGCTGAAATATTGCAGAATCTTTTTACAAACTACAATGATATCGATGAAAAGATAGGTGCAATTGAAAAGCTGGAACACAGCTGCGACAGGACAATTCACGATATTATTGAGCATCTAAACCGTTCGTTTATAACACCGATTGACCGTGAGGACATTTTCCTGATAGCCAAGACTCTGGATGACATAATTGACAATATTGAAGCCACGGCACAGGCATTGAAACTATTTATGATAACCCGTATCAGGCCGCAGACTGTCGAAATGGCAAGGCTTGTTACGCAGTGCACAAGGGTTCTTGCAGAAGTTGTTGGCGAGCTCAAGGTAATGAAGACAAGCAAAACCCTGCAGCCCAAAATCATAGAGGTAAATAACATCGAGAATCAGGGCGACGAGACTTACAACAGAATAATTCAGGAATTATTCGCGAAGGAACAGAACCCTGTTGAGATCATCAAATGGAAAGAAATCATTGAAAGCATGGAATCTACTTTGGATACCTGTGAATCGATAGCCAACATGATTGAAGGGATTGTTTCAAAGAATGTCTAGTTTCATGCTTGTGCTGGTTATAGTCCTTGCTCTTGCATTTGATTTTATAAATGGTTTTCACGATACCGCTAATTCAATAGCAACGTCGGTGTCAACCAGGGTATTGACACCGAGGGCAGCGATACTTATGTCGGCAACACTTAATTTTGTTGGCGCGCTTGTCAGTGTTAAGGTTGCCGAAACGATTTCGTCAGGCATAGTGAACGAATCTCTTGACCAGCATGTAATAGCGGCTGCCTTGTTCGGAGCTATTGTATGGAACCTTATAACATGGTATCTCGCCTTGCCAAGCAGTTCTTCACATGCGCTTATCGGAAGCCTTATTGGTGCTGCCATAGTTTCTTCCGGAAGTATCAAAGTGGTTTGCTGGGTGAATATCTGGGATAAGGTTATTGTCCCGCTGTTTACTTCACCGCTTATCGGCCTTGTCATAGGTTTTATATTCATGCGCTTTCTCTTCATTATCCTGAGACCATTCTCACAGCGCACCGTAAATAAATATTTTTCTAAGCTGCAGATTCTCTCGGCTGCTTTGATGGCATATTCCCACGGCAGCAATGATGCACAGAAGACGATGGGCGTGATTACCATGGCGCTTGTCAGCAATGGTATAATCAGCGTTTCCGACGGCGTTCCGTTTGAAGTCAAGCTTATCTGCGCTTTATCTATGGCGCTCGGTACGTCGCTTGGCGGTTGGAGAATAATAAAGACCGTCGGCATGAATATGATAAGGCTCCATCCAATAGGCGGTTTTGCAGCAGAAACATCAGCCGCCGCTGTTATACAGGTTATGACGGCATTAGGTGCTCCTGTCAGCACCACGCATGTAATTTCAACAGCTATAATGGGCGTAGGCGCTTCAAAACGCATTACAGCCGTTAACTGGTCGGTTGCATTCAACATAATCGCTACATGGTTTATAACCATTCCTGCAACGATTTTGCTTGGGGCCGGTGTTACATGGCTCTTTAATTTGTTCATATAAAATATAGTCCGTTTTTATTTACAGCCGCTCTTAGTGTAACCAATCTAAGCGGTTTTTTTTATGCAATTTACGAACCTGACCTTTTGCAATATACTGCCGCAGGCAAATTGAACTAATTATTTACTGCTAAGTTCAGCGATGTTATAATATACACGTTTAAAGCCAACAGGCATTTCGTAATGCAAAATTCGGATATCTTCTTTACAGCTTTATCTCAAATGCTGTTTTAAACGGGAGGTTAGTATGAAGAAATCGAAAATTATAACCATTGTTGCATTTGTGCTTTTTTATGCTGCCATTATTTTTTTCGCAGCGCCTAACCTAAACCCGCTTTACAGCGATGGCCTTGTTTTCTGGGGCATTGTCATTGCATCAATAGTGATTGCAATTTTTGCCTACGGAGGGGCTTCTAAACTTTCAGGCTCATATATAAAAGGGACGTTTTTTTCATTTAAAAAATCCAATCTGATATTGATTATAGTGGCGGTGGCGCCTTGGATAATATTAGTGGCCGTCAATATCTTCTCGATACCTTTTTTCCATCCTTCCCGTTATCGCGACCAGATGCCGCAGCCGGAATCAAGAAAATTCACGTCAGATTTACAGCCGCTGGACGTATCCCAGCTTCCGATAGTTGATGCTGATTTGGCATATAAACTCGCGGACAAAAAGCTGGGTGAGAAACCTGCACTCGGCAGTCAGGTGACGCTGGGTACGCCTACAATCCAGAGAGTAAACGGCAAACTTGTCTGGGTGGTTCCGCTTGAACACTCCGGCTTCTTTAAATGGTTATCCAGTATGTCAGGCACACCGGGGTATATAGTGGTTTCCGCAACGGACCCCCGGGACGTTTCATATAAGGAAAACTATAAAATCAAATATCAGCCGCGGGCCTATCTGTTTGACAAATTAGAACGGCACGCAAGGCTCGACGGCGGGCTTTTTACCGGCCTTACCGATTATTCCTTTGAACTTGACGACACCGGCAGGCCTTACTGGGTAGTGACAACATATAAAAACCTTCTCGGATTTTCCATGCCGGAGGCAACTGGCGCACTTATAATTGACGCCCAAACGGGCAAGACCAGGAGATACTCAATATCAAATATGCCTGACTGGGTTGACCGTGTGCAGCCGCAGAGCTTTATTATGAGACAGCTCAATAACCGCGGTGAGTATATCCACGGCGTTTGGAACTTTTCAAACAAGGATAAGTTTGAGACTTCCGACGGCAGTATTATCGTATATAACAACGGGCGATGCTATCTGTTTACCGGTATTACAAGCGTTGGGGAGGACGAAAGCGCGGTCGGCTTTGTTATGGTGGATATGGTGACCAAAAAGCCCTACCTTTATGAGATTGGCGGCGCTACCGAATATGCGGCACAGAAGTCTGCCGAGGGAAAGGTGCAGCATTTGAAATATACTGCATCCTATCCGATTATCACCAATGTAAACGGCGAGCCGACGTATTGTATGACGCTTAAAGACAATGCGGGGCTCATTAAACAATATGCTTTTGTATCTGTTAAAGATTATACGACAGTCGGGACAGGCGAAACAATAACCGCAGCGCTTGATGATTTCAACCACAAAATAAGGGAGAATTCAAGCGGAAATTTGGAGGAAACCAAATCGTTAAAGCAGACTGTCAAGGGTACAATTTCACGTTTTGCTGCCGAATCCCAGAATGGCTCGACCGTATATAAATTCACACTCACCGAAAAATCCGGGCTGCTGTTTACCGCGGCATATGACGTAAGCAATCAGCTTGCACTGACAAAAGAGGGTGACAAGGTAAGTTTCACCTGCGAAAAAGAAAGCGAAAACATTTATAAAGTATCGAGTTTTACAAATGAAACACTGAGCAGTGGAACGCCATCGAAATAGCAAGAATGCCAGCCCGGAAATGCGTTTCGGGCTGGCATTTTATGGTGTGAATTTTTCTGCGAAAAATATCAGTCTGAGTATTGACATTAGATTATTATGTGGTATAATAAGTACTGCTGTCTGATGCGGGATTGTGTAAGGGTAGCACGACAGACTCTGACTCTGTTTGTGAGGGTTCGAATCCTTCTCCCGCAACCATAAATGTAGTGCCGCATTCCGTCAAGGATTGCGGCACTTTTTGATTGAAAATAAATCTCCTGCATAACATTTTATCAACAATTCTTGTCGTAGTGTTTACTGTCTCTTAGATAACATGAATATTAGCGGTTGTAGAAAATTTAGCTAAATCCGGGAACTCCTGATATAGTAAAGATAGGATCGTCATCCTTTATTGTATATATTGCAGTGGCGCAGCTAAGAGCAGAAGAGCATAAGTTTTGCTGTGAAGATATTTTGCGCATTTTTGGACTTACTGCTTTAAGAGGTATAGTTGCACATAACGTCAGGTTGGGGGTTCTGCTTTGGAAACGGCCAAAACTAAGATATATAAATTGCTTTCCGGATTTAATAAGTTGAAATGGAGCCTTGCATTAAAGGGGATTCTCTGCGGTTTGGTAGCAGGCTTGCTGGCTGTATTTTATCGTATGGGCATTGAGTATGGCACCGTAACCGCCACCAACATCTACAAGTTCTTAAGATTTCATCCCGTTTGGATTTTTGTCTGGGTTATATGTATCGCCGCGGCAGGGCTTTTTCTGAGCTGGTTAGTAAAACTGGAGCCGATGGCGTCCGGCAGCGGAATTCCGCAGACTGAGGGCGTCGTGCTTTTCGGACTGAAAATGAAGTGGTACACAATTCTTGTTGTCCGGTTTGTCGGCGGAATACTTTGCGGGTTTTTTGGGCTTTCACTCGGACGCGAGGGCCCGTCAATACAGATTGGGGCTTCCGGCGGGCAAATTGTCTCAAAAGTGACGAGCAAGAAGAACCGGCTTGAAGAAAACTACCTGATTACCGGCGGCGCCGCGGCGGGCTTGGCTGCTGCATTTAATGCGCCGCTATCAGGCATGGTTTTTGCGCTGGAAGAGGTTCACCGCAGTTTTTCACCGCTTATACTTGTTTCTGCCACCGCGGCATCTTTATCGGCTGACATCGTGTCAAAGCATTTTTTTGGCTTAAAACCAGTTTTGAGTTTTACTACGCTTCCACAACTGCCAATTACGCTTTACTTTTGGCTGATTCCGCTTGGCATTGTCTCCGGACTTGTAGGTTCATTGATAACAAAGTCTTTGCTGGGCTTTCAAACCCTGTATAATAAACTGCCTGCTTTTGTGAGACCTTGTATCGCGCTGCTGATTGCACTGCCGTGCGGTATGTTTTTGCCGCTGACCATCGGGGGCGGGCAGGGGCTTATTAAATTTGCCGAGAGCGCGAAAAGCGGTATCGCACTGATTGCTATTTTACTTGTCGTCAAACTGCTGTTTACCAGCACCAGCTTCGGGAGCGGCGTTCCGGGCGGCATTTTTATGCCGATTTTGTCTGTCGGGGCGCTTTCGGGGAGCCTGCTTGGTTTGATTGCGGTGCGTTTTGGCCTGCCTGTGCAATACGTTCCTGATTTTGCGGTCTGCGCCATGGCCGGGGCGCTTTCGTCATCTGTAAAAGCGCCGATCACGAGTATCCTCCTTACCGCGGAGATGGCCGGTTCGCTTGTACATATGCTTCCGGTTGCGGCTTGCTCGTTTATTGCCTTGCTGCTGTCCGACTTGCTGAAAATTGACCCTATTTATGAATCATTGTTGGAGCGGTATGTCGAAAAGAACAGGGATTCCTTGCCCATTCAGCAAAAAGGCGGGCTTATGGAAATTCCGGTTGAGTACGGATGTGATATAGCGGGGAAGATGGTTTGTGATATTAATTGGCCCCAGGGTACCCTGATTGTTGGATTGAGGCGTGGCACAAGAGAGCTGGTGCCCCAGGGAAGCACGAAAATTTTACCCGGCGATTATCTGGTTGTCCTTTTCACAAAAGAAAGTGAAAGCGGAATACAAGAAAGAATCACGCGGCTCTGTCATCCCCGTACTGGCCCATGAAAAACTAAAGAGCAATAATAAAGGGGCTGTACCTGACGCCGATTATCTCAGCGTTTTGGTACAGCCCCTATTTTTGCGCCCTTTTAAAAGTGGGGCGGCTCAACAATATTTTCTTATTCGCTCAGGAATTCATCCACCAGAAGAAGCGCCGCGCCCACAGAACTGGCATGGTCGCC
Source organism: [Clostridium] cellulosi (assembly GCA_000953215.1). Taxonomy (NCBI): domain Bacteria; kingdom Bacillati; phylum Bacillota; class Clostridia; order Eubacteriales; family Oscillospiraceae; genus Ruminiclostridium; species [Clostridium] cellulosi. The sequence goes on along the minus strand of LM995447.1, from coordinate 2,002,763 downwards.
GAACTGGCTGAAATGGAGGTAATCGGCGTTGGTTTCAAATGTGCTGCGCGAAATAATCATCTGTTGCAGCGTCTCGCAGTATTTTTTCAGATATGTACTGACTTCTCCGCCGATGATAATATTTGAATTGAATTGTGTGTAAATATTATTGATGCCAGTTGCAAGGTAATCAAGGTATGTATGCCATTTTTTCTGGCAATTTTCATTATTCGCCTCTAAATCAGCAAAAAACTCGTCGATGTCATCATAATCAGGCTCAATCAGAACCTTTGATGAACAATATGCCTCCAGACAGCCCCTTTTGCCGCATGAACAAACCTGCCCGTCTTTGACAATGGTCATATGCCCAAATTCGCCCGAGCGGCCGTCTTTGCCGTAGTAAAGCTTATTGCCGATAAAGATTGCGCCGCCGACACCTTTGTTTATTGAAAGAAAAACGGCGTCCTCAATATTGTCCATCTTCCATACTTCAGAAAAGCCTGCTAAGTTCGCCTCGTTCCCCGACATCACTGTGTAGGGGATGAATTTTGCCAAGGTTTCAAGCGGGAGATTTGTCACATTTAATGTTGGGCTATATTCCAGAATATTATTTCTTATGTTGACAATTCCGGGGACGGCAATGCCAACCCCAAGAAGCTTGTTGGTGTCAATGCCGCTTTCATCAATGAATTTTTCAATTTCTGCGGCGAACATGCGGTAATAGTCATTGTCATTATGAAAAGGAAACCGGATTTTTTTGCTGTATAAGATATTTTCGCCCAAGTCTATCGCAGAAAAGAGAAGGTGTCTGCTTTTGATTTCAACTCCAACTGACAGCTTTGCGTCATAAACCAATGAAATTGCGGCAGGCTTTCTACCGCCGGAGGACTGAAGCGTCCCGACCTTTTTAACAAGGCCGCGGTCAGAAAGCTCTTTTAGGATATGGGAGACTGTGGGCATACTTAACCCTAAGGTGCTGATTATATCCTGCTTTGCTGCCGCATTGTTTTTATACAAATAATTAATAACCCGCTTTTTGTTTGTGTCTCTCACCTGAAGATTGTTCAAAAGTATACACCCTTCGTCATTTTTCGCTATGGTAAATGAAGTTATTAATTTTAGTATAGCACGTCATACTTTTTTAATAAATACTTTTCTATTGGTATTTATTATTATTGACAGGAAAAGCACATGATGATATCATTAAATTGCAACAACTTTTATAAATGTCCTTTATTAAAGTTCTCACTAATATACAAATAATGGTAGAATTGCCTATTGTGCTCAATATTTACCGGGGGCTTAGCCCCATTTTATACAGAAAGGAACGTGCTTATGATGAAAATCCAAAGCATTAATGACAAGCCTTTCAGAAAGTATGGAAGGGTAATTGACGGATTTGACTGCACGGAGCTGTTTGAGGCGCTTAAGAAAACGCCTATGCCGAGCGACAGCACAGTTTATGTGGCCTCTGACCCTGAACTGGAGAAGCTCCCCATTTTTGAACAGCTTCAAAAGACTGTGTTTGGCGGCATGCCGATTGAACTGGGCTATTGCAACGGCGTAAACCACAAGCTAAACGCGCTTGAATATCACCGTTCTTCAGAAATCAATATTGCTGCTGACGACTTGGTTCTTTTGCTGGGTTCTCTTCAGGATGTGGACCCCGAAACATTCTCTTATGATACTTCGCTGGTTGAAGCTTTCCATGTTCCGGCCGGCACAATGTTTGAAATGTATGCAACTACTTTGCACTTTGCGCCATGCAGCTATAAGGGCAAAGGTTTCAGAAATGCCGTTGTCTTGCCGCGCGGCACTAATTTAGATCTTGAAGACGCGCCGAAAAAGGAAGGCGAGGCGAAACTCTTATTTGCGAAAAATAAGTGGCTTATCGCCCATAAGGATTCCGGACTGCAGAATGACGGTGCTTTTGTCGGCCTTACGGGTGAGAATATCACATTAGAATAATGACATACGTTGTTTTAATCTTAAGAAGGCATTGCTTTTAAAATATTATTATTATATTATTATAGAAAATTAACTTTACCGAAGGGAGAATTACCATGTTTCAGAATATTCCAGAAGTAAAACTCGGAATTGTGGCCGTTAGCCGCGACTGCTTTGTCATTTCCCTGTCTGAGAAACGCAGAAAAGCCATTGTGGAAAGCTGCAAATCAAAGGGAATCGACATTTACGAGGCAAAGACCACTGTAGAAAATGAAAAAGACGCAATGAAGGCGCTTGAAGAGGTTAAGGCGGCAGGCTGCAACGCTCTGGTCGTATTCCTCGGCAACTTCGGTCCTGAAACGCCGGAAACACTTATTGCAAAATACTTTGACGGCCCTGTAATGTATGCGGCTGCTGCCGAAGAGTCAGGCAATGACCTCTTTAATGGCAGAGGCGACGCATACTGCGGCATGCTCAACTGCTCATATAACCTGCATCTCCGCCATATCCCGGCAATCATTCCGGAATATCCGGTTGGCACTTCCGATGATATCGTCGAGATGATTAAAGATTTCATTCCTGTCGCCCGTGCTGTTATCGGCATTAAGAATCTCAAGATCATTACTTTTGGCCCGCGCCCGCAGGATTTCTTCGCCTGCAACGCACCTATCCAGCCGCTGTATGATCTCGGCATAGAGGTACAGGAGAACTCTGAGCTTGACCTGATGGTCGCCTATAGGGCACACAAGGATGACCCGCGTATCCCGGGCGTCGTTGAAGACATGGCCAAAGAGCTTGGCACAAAGGGCAATAAATATCCCGATTTGCTCCCGCGCATGGCTCAGTTTGAACTCACACTGCTTGACTGGGCTGAGCAGAACAAAGGCTCCCGCAAATATGTTGTCTTTGCTAACAAGTGCTGGCCGGCGTTCCCGAAAGAGTTCGGATTTGAACCCTGCTATGTAAACTCAAGACTTGCCAGCCGCGGTATGCCGGTCGCATGCGAAGTTGATATTTACGGTGCGTTAAGTGAATACATAGGCGCGTGCCTGACTTGTGACGCGGTAACCCTGCTCGATATCAACAATTCAGTTCCGCAGGATCTCTATAATGAGAATATCAAGGGCAAGTACGACTACAAGCTCAACGATACATTCATGGGCTTCCATTGCGGCAACACACCGTTCTGCAAGCTGAAAAACGGCGAAATCAAGTATCAGCTTATTCAGAACAGGCTGCTTGAAAACGGCCAGACCCCAGACTTTACACGCGGAACACTCGAAGGCGATATTATTCCCGGCGGTATTACATTCTTCCGCCTGCAGAGCACCTCTGACGGAGAGCTGAAAGCCTATGTTGCTGAGGGTGAGGTTCTGCCTGTAGCAACACGTTCGTTCGGCGGCATTGGTATTTTCGCTATCCCAGAAATGGGCAGATTCTATCGCCATGTTCTGGTCGAGAAGAACTATCCGCACCACGGCGCTGTTGCCTTCAGCCACGTTGGAAAGGCACTGTTCACCCTGTTCCGTTATCTCGGAATTAAGGATATTGCATTCAATCAGCCGAAAGGCATGCTCTATCCTTCTGAGAATCCGTTTAGCTCAAAATAAGATAACCAATATATTAAAAAGGGCTCGGTTTTTGCCGGGCCCTTTTTTGTTGGCCTAATTTCAACTGCCAGTGCAGGAAAAGCCCCATGTATTGTTTATTTAGGCTTTCGCTGCAATAATACTGGTTTAGATTAGCACATCAATTAGCGCAAATTGTTTACGAACTGTATAAACATGGCATAATATTATCATGGAAATAATAGCCGCAATATATATGCTTGAATAACGGAGGTTAGCAGCAGGAGATAACTGATGGACAAATTGATTTCTATTGTGGTGCCTTGCTATAACGAAGAGCAGGCTATTCCTATCTTTTATGCCGAGGTTGTAAAAAGTTTGCGTTCAATCCCGAACACAGATTATGAGATAATATTTGTAAGTGACGGAAGCCGGGACAATTCAGCAAAGGAAATAAAAAAGATAGCGTCCGAGGACAAGCATGTAAAATATGTCATCTTCTCAAGAAATTTCGGCAAGGAGGCGGCCATTTTCGCCGGACTTAAAGAGAGTAGGGGAGATTATACTGCCGTAATGGATGTTGATTTGCAGGACCCGCCCTACTTGCTCAAGCAAATGTATGACATATTGGAAGAAGGCTATTATGACTGTGTTGCGGCACGGCGCGTTACGAGAAAAGGAGAGCCGCCGATTCGCAGCTTTTTTGCCCGCTGTTATTATAAGCTTATCAGCAAGATATCGGAAACGGAAATTGTGGACGGCTGCAGGGATTTCAGATTAATGAAACGGCAGATGGTGGATTCTATACTGTCCGTCACGGAGTTTAACAGGTTTGCCAAAGGTATTTTCAGCTGGGTTGGGTTCGAGACAAAGTGGCTGGAATACGAGAATGTCGAACGCGTTGCAGGCACGAGCAAATGGTCATTCTGGAAACTGTTTCTTTACTCAATCAACAGCATTATAGCCTTTTCAACGGCGCCTCTGGCTATTGCATCGGTTGTAGGCGTTGTTTTATTTGCTTTGTCGATTATAATGATAATTTTTATCTTTGTCAGGACACTTGTTTTCGGCGACCCTACAAGCGGGTGGCCTTCGCTGGTTTGTATTATACTGCTGCTGAGCGGAATACAGCTTTTGTGTATGGGCATAATGGGCGGCTACTTGGCGCGAGCGTATATGGAGACAAAAAAAAGGCCTCTTTATATAGTTAAAGAGACCAACATAGAGCTTAAAAAATGAAAAGGGGGGCAACATATAACTAAACCGAATCCAAAATTTTATGTTTCATATTTTACAAAGACAAGGCGTTTGTCTTCTATTTTTACGATATGGTGTAAGGTTCCGATTGAAAAGGTTCCTTTATCCGGATGTTTCAGCAGTTTATAAATCATAACGGCGGAAATGATAATTACTATGGCCTTAAGCCAGAGTTCCGGAACAAAAATCAGGGCGAAAGCCGACACACCCGCCATACTGACTGCAACACCGTAAGAATCCGGCCTTATTACAACCACAAATCTGAAAAATGCCATAAATAATGCAGGGACGATAACAAAAATTGTGAGCGGCAGCAGACCAAGCAAGACTCCGTAAGCAGTTGAAACTGCTTTGCCGCCCTTGAACTTGAGCATTGGTGAAAAGGCGTGACCGAGAACTGGCGCCGCAGCGACAGGAACCAGATAGAATCCGCTCAGTCCTATAAATTTAACGGCGATAAAAACAGGTAAGAAGGCCTTAAGTACATCGAGTACCATGCAGACAATACCTGTCACAAGGCCGACAGACCGGATTACATTTGAACATCCCGGGTTTTTGTCGGCAGATATTTTTACTATATTAACACGAAACAGAACCAGAGGAATCAAATACGAGTACATAACGGCACCGCTTATAAAAGCCGCCAGTGTCATTATGATACACTGTGTTAACCGGCACAAAGTTATTCCTCCCCAAATGTCCCTGCCTGACCTGCCGTTTCAACAACAAGTTCGGCTATTCGTTTGCTCGTATCTGTTGAAATATATTTTTGCTGAGCAGAAATCAGCATATTTGACAGATTTTCGTCCTCTGTGATTTTTTTGGCCGCCGCTGCAGCATCCTTGATATTTTTTACTGATATTGCCATGCCGCATTTTTCAAAAAACGCTGCGTTCATTGTTTCGGCTCCGGGAATAGGCGCAGTAAGAATAAGTGGAATACGCTTCGACGCTGCTTCGGAAATGGTTAATCCTCCCGGCTTGGTTAGCACCACGTCGGCAGCGTCCATAAGGATATCGACATCATCAGAAAAGTTATAGGCTTTGACCGACGGGTATTCACATAATTTTCTGTAAAGTTTTTCGTTATGCCCGCAAACCGCCGTAATGATACAATCTGGTTTTACCTTCTTAAGTTCAACGCACAGTTTTTTAATGTTCCCAAAGCCAGTGCTGCCGCCCATACAAAAAAATACTGTTTTGTCAAGCGGCAGATTCAGTTTTTTTCTGGCCACAGCTTTTTCTGTCTTATGTATATACTTTGTTCTGACCGGAATACCTATAGGTACGATTTTTTCTTTTGGTATACCTTTTTCTGCGAACTCGTCTATCAATAGGGGCGATGGTATTACAAATTTATCTGCCTTTGTTTCCTCCCAAAACGGGGAACAGGTGTAATCAGTCATTATTGCGACAGACGGAATTCGGATTCTATTCTTATTATAAAGATATGTAAAAGCCTGCGCGCCGAATATATGCGTACAGACAATCACATCTGGCATTGATTCGTTAAGTTTTCTTTCAAGACTGCTGCTGTAAAGTGAATTTAAATAGTAAATAGGCGAATGCCTTTTGCTGGAGCTGACAACGGCTCCCATATTGTAAAGGGCGCTGAAAAGCAGCGGAGTATGATTGACGATATTGCTGTAAAGTGAAGAAATATGAGGTGAGATATTTCTTTTGCCAACGCTTAGAACATCTAAAATTTCTGTTTCACAGCCAAGTGCGTTGAGACCTTCACTGATAGCACTTGCAGCCGCATTATGACCTTGCCCTGTCGACGTCGTAAGTATTAATACTTTCATTGCGGGCTCCTTTGTTTTATTAACGCATTTTCAATAATGCAACTTAAAAATAAGACTTAGCTGTATCTTAATTTTAACTCTATAGCTGAAATAGTCAAGAACGACGTCAATAATTCTATAAATTTACCTATTTATATTTTATGGACATATGTCTGCAAGTGATACCTTAATATAATAATATTCGACTCAAACTTAATAGTTAAGCCCAGAAATCTGCAATGTTCGAAAAGCCGATTAGGGATATGATATCAGTTGTCGTGCTGAACCTTTTTGAGCAAGGGAATTATCTTGTTGCCGATTACCGCTGCGATGAGAGATTTTGCTGTATCCCCCGGAATAAACAGAAGGCATCCCGTTTCAATCGCATTCGGAATAGTTATATCCATACCCATTGAGTATTTCAAAACCAAATACATATACGGGACGCCAATACAGTATACTGACAATGAACTCAACAGGCAGACGACAAAGAGTTTGATAAATGAATTGCGTTTGCCCTTGTCCGAAAGCTTGCCCGAAATAAAGGCCGACAGAATAAATCCCAGCAAAAATCCGAAACTGGGGTTAAATATGTATGACGGCCCGCCACCGGACGTAAAAACAGGGATACCCGCAAGGCCGAGCCCTATATAAATAATCTGCGAAAGAGCGCCCACATAGGGGCCCAGCACAATGCCCGACAGCATACTGAACAGCGTCTGAAGCGATATGGGAACAGGCCCGACAGGAATTTTAATAAAAGCACCGGCGGCCGTAAGTGCCGTAAACAATGCGGCTAAAACCATATTTCTCGTTCTGTTCATATTATTTGTCCCCTTAATTGTAAACTAAAAAATTAAAATAGGTTTACAATTAGTTTATAATATTTGCCTCGCGATGTCAAGACTGGCAGTAATAATTTGTGATATAATTTTGTTGAATATAAGTACGGAGGGTACCGTTTTTGAAAGAGAAAATTCTTGAGATTCTCAAAGAAAATAGGGATAGCTTCGTTTCGGGGCAGGAAATCAGTAATAAACTGGGCATTACCAGGGCCGCAGTCTGGAAACATATAAAGCGGCTCGAAAATGACGGCTATAAGATTGAATCTATGTCAAAAAACGGTTACAAGCTGGTTCATTGCCCTGATGTTTTAACATATGAGGAGATAAAAGATACATTGAAGTCAAAAATTATAGGGCAGCGTATTGTTCATTTTGATACGCTCGGCTCAACAAGTGAAAAGGCGCGGGAACTTGCCGAGTGCGGGGAAAAGGAGGGCACGATAATTATAGCAGAAGAGCAGTCGGACGGAAGAGGGCGGATAGGACGGAAATGGTTCTCGCAAAACAGGCTTGGGATCTGGATGTCGGTTATTTTAAGACCTGGTATTCGGATGAACGAAGTGCCTTTAGTGACCGGGCTTGCCTGTGAGGCAGTTGCTGCGTCTATTAGGAAGTTTGCAGAGAATGTCGAAATTAAATGGCCTAACGACATTTTTCTTAATGGGAAAAAACTGTGCGGAATACTGACGCAGGCAAGCGGTGAAACGGATATGGTCGATTATGTAATTGTTGGTATAGGCATTAACGTGAATGAAACTATAGATGATTTCCCGGATGAGATTAAAGATAAGGCAACCTCCATTATGCTTGAGACGGGCAAGGTTGCATCGCGGAAACAGCTTTTATGTAGCGTTATATCCGAGTTTGATGGCTTATACTGCAAATTTAAAAACACCCTGCCATTGAATAGGGAACAGTAACTGGCGAATATAATTTAGGTACATAACAGCGTCAGGATATATTTATTTTAACGGCAATATCGAATTTTCTATTGCAATTCAAAGACTTTTTTGATATAATACTTTTTGCGTTCCGACGCAAAGTTAATTTTGGAGAGATGTCCGAGCTGGTCGAAGGGGCACGACTGGAAATCGTGTAGGGGCCTAAAACCCCTCGAGGGTTCGAATCCCTCTCTCTCCGCCATAATCAAATCCCTTGATGATGGCTATTGAGCCATTTATCAAGGGTTTTATTTTATCTGTTTTTAGCGCCAGTTTCTACAATAAAAAATAATATTCTGCTAAATAATCCTCTTGGTTTCTATTTCTTGTATTGAATCAGATACTGCCAAGGAGTTTAATGGTAATAAATATAAGAATCAAGAAGGAGGGTATCGTGTTTCGGCCTCAATTATTCTTCTTGCAATAAAATAAGTGAAGGTGACAAATATGATATGCAGCAAATGCGGCAAAAATGAAAGTAAGTACGAAACAAGATTGGGTTTTTTATGTCTTGAATGTTATAATAATTCTCTTAAGAAGGTAGACGAACCATCAATTAAATGTTCTGTTTGCGGAAGAACCATATTTTCAGGAGATTTTTACGCTTCAGGAGAAGATAATGAAACTTTTTGCTTACATTGTCTTAATGACCGATCAGATAAGGCAACAAATACAAATGAGGACAAAATTAATAGGCCAGTACACTTGAAAAAAGGTAATAGGCCAGCGCACATTTTGCCAAAAATTATGTATGTATTTTCCGTGGTGCCAGTTATATTATATACAATTCTCGGTATAGTTAACTTCAACACCAGTTATGGGCATAGCGTTTTAACTATTTTTTACTATAGTATCAGTGTGCTTAATATCGGGTGTTAAGATATTTGCATTAGGTAAGTTAGTTGAAGCAGCAGGACTTTACATATTTAAAAATAAAAGAAAATTTGTTAAAGGATAGGCTATAGTTTATGCTGTAGGCGTTTATTATTTGAAATTAAAGTCTTGCATATTCAGCCGCAGGTTCAGATGACGTCTGGCCCTGCGGATGTTGTTTTATGTGTTAAATGGGGACGTAAGACAGTTTAACAAATAAAAAATAGCAGCAGATTTAAAATTTTGAGTGCTGCCGTAAAGTTTCAATGTGTGAGCGGATTTTCCAAAATATTACTCCCATTTACCCCCCCTTTTTTTGTCCCGTTTAGTCGATTTTTGTGCCATTTTTAAAAAATTATTGTAAAATATTAATCAACAGGAAACCCAAATATGTGAATAGCAAAATTAGAGCGAAAAATGGATTGTATGGGTAGCAGCTCACAGTCTCGGATTAGGAAAATAATAAAGATGTCGCAGTATATAATTGGGGCATATTTCAAAATTAAGCGCAATGATGCACCAAGTTTGAGGCAAAAATGACATTCAAGAATGGAAAACTTACATTTTAGACCAAATCGGAGATACAAAACCCGGCAAGCTAATAAAACGGCAAGCCGGGTTTATTTTTTGTATTAACAATTAAGAGAACGGCAGGGACGGATTTCATCTCAGCCTTTATATTTTAGGATATACTCCGCGTCGCGCTTTACTGCGTCATCCGGGTTTTGCTGTGCTCTCGGTGATTCATCCTCGACGACAATCCATCCGCGGTAATCTGTAGCTTTCAAATAGCTGACAATTTGGTCAAAGTCTATATTGCCTTCACCCATGACGGCCCATTTGCATTGTGCGGTGCGGTCTTTAAAGTGGACGTGCCGTATCTTCTGGCGGCTCTTTTTCAAAATGGTGAGAGGGTCCATGCCGCCGTTGACAATATGGCCGATATCCGGCGCGTAACCGATATCTGTGCCTTCCAGCATATCAAAGAGCACTTCGTAATCCTCTGCGGTTCTGAATAACGAGTTCTTAGACGAGTTGGGATGGTAACAGGTTACAATACCCTCCTCGGCGGCGATATTGCAGACGGAATTCATACAGGAAATCAGGTTTCGGCGCTTTTGCAGAAGTTCCTTGCCGGTGCCTCTTTCCACGTCGCCGGCGTGATGTGAAACGACAAGCTTGGCAAAAGGGAAGTGCTTCAGAAAATCAATCGCCAGCAGGGAAAATCTATGTTCCTCTTCGGTTTCCTGCTCATGCTCCCACGGTTGGTGCAGTACCAATGAGCACAATGTGATATTGTTCTCAAAGAGAAGCTCTTTCAATTGGGCAGGCTTATAAAAATACTCACCGAGCATGTCTATTTCAGCTTCAAGCCCCTGATAACCTGCATTGGCGATCTGCTTTATTATGTGGGGCATCTGGCCACGAAATCTGTTGGCACTCATTTTCCACGGATATGTTTGGCAGCCGAATTTAATAGCATTCATTTTCAGTATGCTCCTTTTCTTATTACGCGGAAGGCATATATATACATGGAGTATATATGCCTTAATGAGATAAGTCAATGAGAAATTTCAATGCTTAACTTTTTATTGAGTTTATCCCGTTGGTATGGAAAAACATTTATGCCAAACAGCAAAATTGCACGAAGATATTTTCAAATGGGCAGAAGAATTCTTATGTTGATAAGTTTTGCATTGATTTGATGATAAATTACACAAAAAAATTTAAAAAAGTGTATTGACTTTATGAATCATTTGATGATATAATTATATCACCAAATCAGACGTCTGACGTCTGATTTGTAAAACTAACTAAAATTAATAATATATTAATTTATACATCAGACGTCGGATATGTGATTTTGCAATTAAAAAATACATATAGAAAACCGTTTGCCGGAAAGGAATTTTTATGGGGTTAGAAGACATTGAAAAGATATCTGAAACTCTAACAGGTAGTATACGGGCTAACAGATCTGATTACCCTCAAGAAATTGCAGCGAGGATAAAGACCTTAATTGCAGAACGGTATTACAATCCAGGCGATGTGCTTCCAAGTGAATCTAAACTGAGCAAGATTTTCGGATGTGGCCGTTCTTCCGTACGTGAGGCTATAAAGATATTAATCGCTGAGAATGTAATTGAAATAAAAAAGGGAATTGGCACTTTTGTAGTTGAAAAACCTGGACTACAGAAAGACCCGCTTGGCCTGAGATTAATAGACTCAAACCGCGTATTGGAAAACCTGATGGAGACACGCCTGTTGATTGAACCCAATATAGCCTTTTTAGCTGCTGAGCGCGCTACTGAGGATAATCTCATAAAACTTCAAAATAATATAAATGAAGCACATAAAGTACTTGAACTCAATCAGAATCATACAGAAGTTGATATGGCCTTCCACAACGCCATCGCAGAAGCGACAAAGAACGAGGTTATCTTCCGCATCATACCGATTATCAATGATTCGATTAAAGCAGGTTATGAGAAAACAGTTAATTCGCGGGATAGTTTTGCGAAAGCAATAAAGTTTCATGAAGAAGTATTTAATGCAATAAAAAACAGGGATGCTGAAGGCGCAAGGGAAGCTTTAAAATGTCATCTTATGCAGAGCATCGATGACATTTTAATGAATAAAAAATCTAGAAAGGAGAATGAGTAATGGTAAAGTTCGTAAGAGCATTATCTGCCGCTCTGGCAGCAGTGATTGTTGCCGGTTCTTTCGTTGGCTGTGGCAGCAAGACCTCATCGAATAATGCTGCCTCATCTAACGATAATACACCGGTTACTATCACACACTGGCTATGGGTTGACTCTGCAGATTACATGCAAACCATGAACAAAATCGCAGATGATTTCCATTCCAAGTATCCAAACATTACAGTAAAAATGCAAACCTACGCTTATTCTGATTTCAGCAACACGCTGACAACTGCGTTGGCCGGAGGAGGCGGACCTGATACAGCATCGTTCAAGCTGACATGGACTCCTGCCTACACTCAAAACAATTACCTTCTCGCGTTAGACGATGCAGTAGATAAATGGGAAGGAAAATCTGAAATCTTGCCTATGCTCTGGGACAAGATGAAAGAAGCCGGCGGCGGAAAGATTTACACAATGCCGTGGACATGGCAGGTGCTTTATGTCTACTACAGGCCTTCCTATTTCAAAGCGGTCGGAATCGATTCAGTACCGAAAACTTTTGATGAGTTCATTGAAGATATTAAGAAATGCACCACCACTATAAACGGCAAGAAAGTTTATGGTTTCGGCCTGCGCGGCGCTTCCGGCGGTCAGGAACCGTGGGGCAGCTTCATCCAAGCTTACGGCGGAAGATTTACCGACGAAAATAACAAAGTCATACTCAATAGTCCCGAAACAGTTAAAGGTACTCAGGTATTCATTGATCTCTATAAGAACGGTTATGCGCCTAAGACTGCTGTAAACGATGGCCTTGCTGAGCTCAAGACAATGTTTAACAATGGCCAGATCGCTATGTTTATCCATCACATTGGTTCCTCTGTCGACATGGTCAAAGCAAACGGCGATGATGTAGACGCGTTCCCAGTACCGAAGGGTCCCGGCGGACAGTGGACTTCAATGGGTGACACAGAGAACGTTGTAATTGCATCAACCAAGCATCAGGATGCAGCTATCAAATGGGTTGAATACCTTGCTTCAGCCGATGCGGTTAAGAAATGGGACCTTGCAACAGGCAATCTGCCGGTTGTCAGCTCTGTGGCCGAGGCTGCAGAATTTAAAGATAACAAGTTCATGAAAGTCTCAATGGAAAGCCAGTCTTATGCAGGTATCTTCCCGATCCTGCCGACAACAGCAAACTGGGTCAACAATGTCTGGGCACCAGTTATGCAGCAGGCTCTAATGGGCAAGATTTCAGCAGAAGAAGCTGTAAAACAACTTGATGCGCAGCTAAAGGGTCAGGCTTGATTGCTAACAGAATTCAATAAGAAAAAACCTAAATTCAGGGGTGCCTGCAAAGGCTTGCGGGCACCCTTGAAAAAAAAGATTGCGTGGTTAGTTATGAAGAAGAAAATCCATTGGGCCCCATATTTATTAATCATGCCGGCGGTATTGTTTGTACTGCTCGTTGTAGCTTATCCTGTGTTAAATTCAATAGGGATGAGCTTCCAAAACTATAATCTGATGATTCCCGGAGTGCGGGGATTTGTCGGATTTAAAAATTACATCACCGTTTTGACCGATTCACTGTTTTATCAGTCATTGTTAAATACGGTAATCTGGGTTGTATTTGGTGTTGGTTTTCAGTTTATTTTCGGATTTATACTTGCGCTTATTCTTAACACCAGCTTCCACGCAAGAGGCGCTATAAGAGCTACAGTGCTTGTTCCGTGGGTCACACCGGGCGTCCTGATTGGTTTGATGTGGAGCTGGATGTATGATGGCAATTACGGTGTCATTAATGACGTTTTGCATAAACTCGGAATAATAAATAAATTCATTCCCTTCCTGGCAAATCCAAGTACGGCTCTGCCTTCAGTAATTGTCACGATAGTCTGGCAGGGTATACCTTTCTTTGCAATTATGCTCTTGGCTGGTTTACAGGCAATTCCAAATGAATTGTACGAAGCTGCGGATGTTGACGGTTGCTCCCGCATTCGCAAGCTGTTTAACATAACGATTCCGTCTATGAAAAACACAATCTTCGTAACAACAATGCTTCGCATTATATGGGTAGCAAATTCTATTGATGTTATCTTCTCGATGACTGGTGGCGGCCCCGGCTATTCAACCCATACGTTAAGTGTTTATGCTTTCAAGAAAGCGTACGGTACACTCGATTTTGGCATAGCTTCGACTCTTTCCATTATGCTAACCCTGTTATTGATGATTGTCGAATTTTTCTACCTGAAAAACTTTTTTAAAGACGCTGAGTAGCGTCAGACTGGATGGGTGCTGCAATGAAAAAAGAAAGTGTACTCTCAAAAATATTTTTGTTCTTTATACCCCTCACTTTAATTCTTATATTTACGCTTTTCCCGTTTTATTGGACGCTAATAACGTCCATCAAAACCCCGAAAGAAATCTTTCAGCTCACATATTGGCCTCATAGTGTATCATTTAGCAACTATATTAAATTGTTTACTCAGTCAGACTACTTAATCTGTCTGCGTAACAGCTTTTTGGTAGCCGCTTGCACTACACTGGTGACATTATGCACAACGCTGCTTGCAGCTTATGCTTTTTCCCGCTACAGGTTCAAGGGAAAGAAAGCGTTTTTGACCATCTTCCTGATGATCAATATGTTCCCCAGCGTTCTGCTTTTGGTTCCGCTGTTTGCAATCATGCGCAATCTGCATATCCTGTATACTCCAGGTGCGCTGATTCTCGCTTATTCAACATTTACAATTCCGTTCTCGGTCTGGATGCTGACCGGCTTCCTCAACGACCTGCCGTCTGCCTTGGAAGAGGCGGCGATGGTTGACGGCTGCAACCGGCCAAAGGCTTTTGTACGGATTATCTTACCGATTGCCGTTCCGGGCATTGTCGCGACTGGCGTTTACATCTTCATTAATGCATGGAACGAATACACCTATGCGGTTATGTTTACCAACAACACCTCACGAACAATTCCGGTTTTCCTTAAGCTCCTTGTCGGTGAATTCAATATTGACTGGGGTCTCTTAACGGCAGGTGGTATTATTACTATTTTACCGATTTGCATTATGTTTATGTTTGTCCAAAAGAGCCTGATTCAGGGATTGACCGCAGGCGCTGTCAAAGGATAAAACACAGACATTTATTCTAATAATGCAACTATTAAAATTGGAGGAAAACTTAAAATGGAAAATTCCTGCCTGAAGGAAAAAGCCAAAACATTTCGTCAAGACATTATTAAAATGCTTTACGCGTCAAAATCAGGACATCCAGGCGGGTCCCTGTCTTGCGTGGAGCTGCTCACAGCTCTTTATTTCAACAAGATGAGAATTGACCCCAAGAATCCGAAATGGGACGACCGTGACCGTTTCATCATGAGCAAAGGCCATGCAGCCCCGACACTTTATGCAATTCTTGCGGATTTAGGATATTTCCCGAAATCCGATCTGAATGACCTGCGTAAGATTCATTCCCATCTTCAGGGCCATCCTGATATGAAGAAAACTCCCGGTGTAGATATGTGCACAGGATCCCTCGGACAGGGCGTATCTGTCGCTGTCGGAATGGCTCTTGCAGGCAAATACCGCAAAAAAGATTACAACGTTTATGCGCTTCTGGGCGACGGCGAACTCCAGGAAGGCCTTGTCTGGGAAGCTTCCATGGCGGCCGCTCATTACAAGCTCGATAACCTTACCATTATCATCGACCACAACGGCCTGCAGATAGATGGCTCTAACGATGACGTAATGAGTCTGGGCGATCTTAAAGCTAAGTTTGAAGCATTCGGTTTCAAAACCATTGAAATAGACGGACACGATTTCGACGCCATAACGGCCGCGCTGAATGAGCCGGTGAAAGGTCAGCCAAAATGTATCATCGCGCAGACTGTCAAGGGCAAAGGCGTTTCGTTTATGGAAAACAATTTTGGATGGCATGGCAAAGCAATAGGCCCGGATGATTATAAGGCTGCGCTTGCAGAGTTGGAGGTACGTGAAAATGGCTGAAATTAAAGCACAAAGAAACGCTTATGGTGAGGCTCTTGTAGAGCTGGGCCGTGAAAATGGTAATGTTGTCGTACTTGACGCAGACCTTGCGCATGCGACAATGACAAACATTTTTGCTTCTGAGTTTCCTGAAAGATTCTTTAATGTAGGAATCGCGGAGCAGAACCTGATGGGCATTGCCTGCGGTATGGCGCAGAGCGGGCTTACCGTTTTTGCCAGCACTTTTGCAATGTTTGGCGCGGGCAGGGCATATGAGATTGTGCGTAACTCAATTTGCTATTCCAAAGCAAATGTAAAGATCGCGCTTTCACATTCTGGCCTTTGCGTGGGCGAGGACGGAGGAAGCCACCAGTGCTTGGAAGACATTGCACTCATGCGCATTCTCCCCGGCATGACGGTTATCGTGCCTTGCGACTGGATTGAGGTTAAAAAGGCTGTAAAAGCAGCGGCAGCAATCGACGGCCCGGTATATCTGCGTATTGCACGCCCTCCGATACCCGCTATTACCACAGAGGACACGCCTTTTGAAATTGGAAAAGCCAACGTACTGCGTGACGGCAAAGATGTCTGCATTGTTACAATGGGCTTAGTTGCACATGAAGCGCTGAAAGCGGCTGATATGCTCAAAGAGCAAGGAATTGACGCAGCAGTGCTTAATATGCATACAGTTAAACCACTTGATAAAGATACACTGTTTGCTTACGCTGAAAAGTGCGGAAGGATTGTTACCGCTGAGGAACACCTGCTCGCAGGCGGCCTTGGCAGCGCAGTTGCTGAAGCAATGATGGGTAAAGTCAACCCGAAATTTGCAATGGTCGGCGTAAACGACACATTTGGACGTTCGGGTACCCCGAGTGAGCTTTTCGCGAAGTTTGGCATCGACGCCAACGCTATCGTTGAGAAGTGCAAATCACTCTTTTAAGTATTGATTTTTACCCACTGAAAGGATAGATGAATAATGGCCATCGAATCATATGAATTCACAGGCGAAGGCATGTCAAGAGTCTATGAAAATGAAAAATGGACTGTTGGGATAAAAAATTATAAACCTGCAAACGATATCGCAAACGTCGATTGCGTAGAACGCCACAACGAAACAGACGAGCTGTTTGTTTTGCTGGCTGGCAGTTGCACATTGGTTTACGCAGAGGGCGCTGATGACAGCCTCACATTCAAGGCTGTAAAAATGGAGCCCAACAAGGTTTATAATATTCCTAAGTCTCTGTGGCACAACACTATTACTAAGCCAGATACAAAAATGATTCTGATTGAAGACAGCTCAACTGGTATGAGCAACAGCGATGTGCTAAACCTGTCGAGTGAACAAATAGAAAAACTGAAATCTGCAGTTAACGCATTGAATTGAAAACATCCAGTCTGCGGTTGCCTCCTTCTAGATATTAACCGTCGGCTGAATTGATTGGCGGCTGCCTTTAAAGGCAGCCGCCTCAATTTTTTATATGGCTCCAACATTGATATCTGCCGGCCATTATTGCGTTTAAGTCTGGACTGAACCGAAGAAAAATTTCGATTGAAGTAGAAGTGGAAGAGTATGGCGATTATCATGGCAAAAACATTGAAAATATGTAACTAAATATGGTATAATTATCATATTAATCTACACAAGTTGCCTGCTGGTCAATATTATCGTAGTTTCTATGGATATTTTCTTCTTTGTCACGGCGACAAAGATGTAAAATCATGCTTGGAAAGATACAAGAATTATGATTTTACAGAAGAAGATTTTAAAAAATGTAATGAAATTCATGAACGGCAAAAGGGTTTAGGAATAGACCCTGAGGCAGACCTTACGGCGGATGAGAAATTCAGGAAAGACATTGACGGTTATATTACTGTTTGTGAAATTGCAGAAAAAAGTACCTTGATGATGACGGCAACGTGAAACCTGAATATAAATATGAATACGAGAGGACATGCAGGCAGACGCGTTATCTCAAAAAAGTAAAAAAGATTATGAGACAGGAAAAATTACTGTAGAGGAGGCGCTGAAAGCATTCGATGAAGTGAATAACATAAAATAGGTGGCCGATTAAGCATGTGAACACGGGAAAAGTAGTCAGCAAGCATATTTATTAAAGACGAGACCTCATGTAATTTTAGTTTTGCGAAATTAACCCACACACAGTGGAAACTGTGTGTGGGTTAGTACTATAATATAACTATATTTAACTAATGTAGGCAAGTATATCTTATTTCGTTCATGTAGTCGCATTACCTAGTCCATGCAACCGGCGAAAACAGGGGAAGTAATTATATTGAAGCTGAAGAAGAGCAGATTGGCTATTATATTTGCCATTATATTCATATTAGTTGTGGCAATCTATGTGATATTCAATAACGGGCTGTTGCTGCTGAACGGCTTTAATGTGAAGGGTTATCCCGTTCGGGGCATAGATGTTTCCGAATATCAGGGAAAAATTGATTGGGACACTATCTCAAATCAGGGCTTGAAATTTGCCTATATTAAAGCGACCGAAGGCAGCAAATATACAGACAAGCAATTCAAATCAAACTGGGAGAATGCAAATAAAACAAATATGAAAATCGGGGCATACCACTTTTTGAGCTTTGATTCAGATGGAGCAACACAGGCGGACAATTTTATTAAAAACGTGCCTGAAATCTCAGGGCTGCCGCCGGCTGTTGATATCGAACTGTATGGCAAATATAAAAAGGACAGCCCTTCAAAGCAGAAAGTACATAAAGTTCTCAACAGTTATTTAAATAAAGTTGAAAACTATTATAAAGTCAAGCCGGTTCTCTATTTTACGGAGAAATCTTTTATACTATACTATGATGACGAGTACAGCGATTATATGGTTTGGGTCAGGAATGTCTATACTAAGCCGGACTTTAAGAATTGGACATTCTGGCAGTATGCCGATAAGGGAAGGCTCAAAGGATACAGCGGGCAAGAAAAGTTTATTGATTTAGATGTCTTTAACGGCAATGACAAAGACTTTGAAAGAACTTTTGAATGAGAATACAATATGTTTACCGTGTTTGAGAATAACGCGACAGCGCGTAAAACACGTCAACGCGGCTTCTGGTCAGTGGTACTAATTTAAAGTGAACTGCCTATATAAACCTTTTGAATATTTGTCGCAATCACGATGAATTTGAAGGGCTGCAAATCTTATGCTTTGATTATTTTTATAAATTTATGAAATCTTGCGTTATATTCTGCAACAATTGCGAACTTTACGGCTTGCGGTTGTAATAAAAGCACAACAGATACTATAATGAAAAAAGTAATTGAGCAATTACTAATCAAAATGCGAAAACCGCAATACGGAGGCCTTGAATTGGTTCAAATTAGTTTTAATGTGTTTCCAAACGGCAGAAAAAAGGCTCTGACCATGAGCTATGACGACGGAGAGATTTACGATCATAGGCTTGTTGAAATATTTAATCGCAACGGTATCAAAGGGACTTTTCACCTAAATTCAGGTAATTTAGATACAGAGGGATATATAAAATCTAAAGAAGTTGCAGCATTGTATAAAGGGCACGAGGTTGCCTCGCACGGTAAACATCATTTGGATCTGAGAACCCTTCCACGGAACATAGTCATTCAGGAAATTCAGGAAGATCGAAGGGCGTTGGAATCACTTGTCGGCTATCCGATTCGGGGCTTTTCATATCCGTTCGGCAATTATAACGACGAACTTGTAAATGTATTATCAGCGCTTGGAATTGAATATTCACGGACGGTAAATACGACAAGAGGTTTTTTTGTAAATCCGGACTTTTTGCGCTGGCAGGCCACCTGTCACCACGATGAACATTTGCTTGAGCTTGCTAAACGTTTTATTGATGACAAACATTATTGGTCTTATGGACTTATGTATGTTTGGGGACACAGTTTTGAATTTGAAAAAAACAAAAACTGGGGATTAATTGAGGAATTTTGCAAAATGGTAGGCGGAAGAGATGATGTTTGGTATGCAACAAATATCGAAATTGCCGACTATATTAATGCGGTCAAGGGCCTTCGGTTTAGTGTAGACCGGACGGTAGTGTTCAATCCATCTGCAAAGGATGTATGGATTGGTGTGAAAGATGAAACTGTTAAAATACCGTCTGGCAAATGTGTCCGCCTGGCTTGATAGCGCAGCATGGCCACACTTAGATTTCATAGTTTGGGCCAGTATAAAAAATTGCTATAAAACGCACCTCAGGGTTATCCTGAGGTGCGTTTTTTTGTGTTTTTCTATATAGCAATTATGCATTTGAAATAATACAAATAATGCTCTTAATTTGGGATTATATAGTATAGTCTTGCGCAAAATTAAGCAATTCTTGCTATAAACGGCAAATCTTATTGAATAACAGGATAAATCAATTATAATAAAATTGTTGTCAAAATACCACAATTTTACTTAATAATATTGCTCTATTTTATACGAACTTTATGTAATATGTTTGAAAACTAACTTATATTTACTTTAAATTAATAAAATATCCAGGTAAATTTCTGCAGTATTTTTATCAATTTTTGCACTACTCACTTATCAAAGTAATAAAAGGAGTTGTACCGTATGGGATCCACAGATGTGGCAGTCAAAAATGAAATAAAGGTTTACGACTTGAACACGGGATATAAACCCGGCCCAAAACGAAAGAATAAGAATACCTTTCTAAAGGAATTTAAAACAAATAAAGCACTTTTCTTTATGCTTCTTCTTCCTCTCGTGTATGTTATAATCCAGTTTTACTTACCTATGGCAGGCCTCATAGTAGCCTTTAAAAACTACAATTACACCGATGGACTGTTTAAAAGCCCTTGGATTGGTTTAGAGAATTTTAAGTTTTTATTTATGTCGTCGGATGCGTGGATTATTACGCGCAACACGATTCTATATAATCTGGCTTTTATATTCCTTGGACTTATTGTTTCAATTGCCTTTGCTGTTATGCTCAATGAGTTAAGAAACCGCT
The DNA here is from genome assembly GCA_000953215.1 of [Clostridium] cellulosi. Taxonomy (NCBI): domain Bacteria; kingdom Bacillati; phylum Bacillota; class Clostridia; order Eubacteriales; family Oscillospiraceae; genus Ruminiclostridium; species [Clostridium] cellulosi. The sequence goes on along the minus strand of LM995447.1, from coordinate 1,981,965 downwards.
TTGCCGCGAAGTTTTATCAGTCGACTATGCTTTTGCCCTATATTTTATCCTGGGTTGTGGTCGCGTATTTTGTTTATGCGCTGCTTGAGCCAAAGAATGGGCTTATCAATAGAAATTTACTCAATCTTGGCATTACCCCGCCGGACTGGTATCAGGAAGAAAAATATTGGCCCTTTATCCTGACCTTCGTAAACTTATGGAAAACAGCAGGCTACGGAAGCATAATTTATCTCGCTGCAATAACGGGCATTGACGAGACCTACTATGAGGCTGCTTTGCTCGATGGGTGCAGCAAGTGGAAACAGTTCTGCTACATAACACTTCCGTTTTTGAAACCAACAATTGTTATCTTAACTATTATGAATCTCGGAAACATATTCCGCTCGGACTTTGGGCTGTTTTATCAGGTCACAATGAATTCGGGCTCCCTCTTTAACACGACAAACACTATTGATACATATGTATACCGCGGACTGCTGGGTACAGGTACAATCGGTCAGTCCTCCGCAGCAGGCTTATATCAATCCTGTGTTGGCTTCGTAGTCGTACTAATCGCCAACTGGATAATTGGCAAACTCAGTCCTGAAGACAAGATATTCTAAGGAGGATAAGAACCGATGGAAGCGGCTAGAACTTATAAAAAATCAAAACCAATCAATGCAATTTCAATGCCGATTAATATTGTTTTTAATGTAGTTCTGATCATTGTTACGCTGTTGTGTATTTTGCCGATTGTTTTGATTTTTATGATTTCAATATCCGATGAGAGGATATTGATCGAGCAGGGGTATACATTTTTCCCAAAGAAGATATCCTTTGCAACCTATGAGTATCTTTTCAAAGATACAGCCAGTTTGCTTGACGCTTATAAAGTTACGATATTTACTACGGTTGTCGGCACAGCAATAAGCACGGCAATGACTATGATGTATGCTTACCCCATTTCGCGCAAGAGCTTTAAATATCGAAATGTTTTTTCATTTATCATATTCTTTACAATGCTGTTTCAGGGAGGCCTTGTGCCTTGGTATATTCTCTACACGCGCTACCTTCACATAAATGATACGCTGCTTGCCCTGATTATGCCGGGCTTTGTATCCGCTTTTAACTGCTTGATTATCCGGACCTTTTTCAGGCAGGGGCTTCCAGATGAAATACTTGATGCGGCCAAGGTAGACGGTGCCGGAGAGTTCTATACGTTCGTCCGTATCGTCATTCCCCTTTCGACGCCGGCGATTGCAACTATTGCTTTGTTTCAGGCACTTTTCTATTGGAATGACTGGTATATCTGCATGCTCTTTATTCAAGATTCAAAGCTTTTTAATCTTCAGTATTCACTGTATCAGGCTTTAAATTCACTTGAGGCACTTTCTTCTAACAGTGTTAATGCCGCTGGTGTCGGTTCCGCGGTGAACGTTCCGACCGAAACTATGCGTATGGCAATGGCCATTCTCAGCATCGGGCCGATTGTTCTGGCGTATCCGTTTTTCCAGAGGTATTTTGTAAAAGGTCTTACAATCGGTGCGGTAAAAGGCTGAGTTCAATTGATTTGTATATAAACGCAATGGTCTGTCATTGTGTTTGTATAAATAAAAGCATAATAATGAAAGGAGTAACGAAATGACAACTTTTAAGCGTTTGCTCGGCGTGAGCCTGGCAGCATTCATGGCGGCGAGTGTTGTCACCGGTTGCTCGTCGTCGAACGGCAATAAATCCTCAAACGCAAATGGTACGACCGAAATCACTGCATGGTTCCTTGCACCGGCTAAATTGACCGGTAAACAGGCGGTTCAGGATGAGGTCAACAAGATTCTGGAAAAAAGATATAATATCAAAGTCAAGCTTGTCTACTATGATTGGGACAGCTATCAGAACAAGGCAAAGCTCGCCCTTTCTGGTGGTGAGCCGGTTGATGTAATGTTTACAGCCGGTTGGAACAACTATTCGACATTCGTAGGACAGGGCGCATTTCAGCCGCTGGATGACCTTCTTGAAAAATACGGCCAGTATATCAAGAAGTACATTAACCCTGAATATTTGAAAGGCCCGGTAATTTCCGGAAAGCTCTATGCAATTCCGACAAACAAGGATATGGCGTCCCAGTGGGGCGTTGTAATCAACAAGAAGTTGGCAGATAAGTATCACATGGATTTCTCCAACGTGAAAAAGGCAGAGGATCTGGAACCGTTCTTACAGACTATCAAAGACAACGAACCCGGTATTGTTCCGTTCCTCGCAGATACTTCAAACAACGTTGTAGAATTCGAGTTTAACAAATATTCAAGTGAATTTGCCCAGGTTTCAACCGTAGGTATTCCTCGCTTCGATTCAACCAAGATCGTAAATATTCTCGACGACGAATGGGTAAGACACTTAATAGCTGTCAGCCGCGAATTCTATAAAAAAGGTTATTATAATTCCGACGTTGGCACAGCGCAATCGGGTCAGAAAGATGACTACAAGCGTCAGCAAAAGGCCTTTATGTGGATGGAACAGCTAAAGCCCGGCAAGGCTGAAGAAGAAGCCAATACCTATGGGTATGAATTCTATCAGTGTGTTGTCTATCCGGATATTCCGCAATCTGTCACAACCGCAGAGCTTACGAATTCCATGCTTTCCATTCCGCACTCATCAAAACATCCGGAAGCTGCCATGAAGTTCATCAACGAGCTATTTAACCCGGATGCAAAGGTACAGAACCTTCTTGCCTTTGGTATCGAAAACAAGAACTATGTAAAAGTTTCTGATAATCAAATTAAGCTCCCGGACGGCGTTACTGCCCAAACAAATACCTACGGCGGTATTTACACATGGGCTATGGGCGGCAACCAGCTTAACGATTACCTGTGGAGCAATGAGAGCCCCGACAAATGGGAAAAGATGGATAAGTGGAATAAGGAGGCCAAGGTTTCAAAACTGATTGGCTTCAACTACGACACTTCAAAGGTACAGAACGAGATTGCCGCTGTTCAAAACGTAAATTCTCAATATTGGGCAGGAATTGCATCTGGAGCCAAGGAACTGTCGAGTGTTGAAAAGATATATAGGGAAAAACTAAAGACTGCCGGACTCCAGAAGATTATTGACGATGTGCAATCACAGGTTGATGCATTTCTTGCTTCAAACAAATAAAGTGATAATTCTTTTTGCTGAATATTCTCCCTAAAAACTTACCCAATGAGTAGAAGTCCCGGCCGAAAGTTGTACCGGGACTTTTGCTCTATGGACTTATGGTTTAAAATATAGTAAACCACTAATTAATGCTAAGGGGAAATCCGAATGATAAAAAAAGAATATGAGCACAGAATTGCCACAAAAAAGCTTAGGCTGAAGAAAAAAGACGGATCGCCTTTGCGCGGTGCAGAGGTAAAAATATCACAGATAAAACATCAATTTTTGTTTGGCTGTGCCGGATTTGATTCGGTTCTGTTGGCAAATGGGAAATTAAGCAAAGAAGAACAAGAAAAAGCTGAAGCAAGATATGAAAAATTCTTCGAGCTTTTCAATTACGTTACGTTGCCATTTTATTGGGGTAGGTTTGAGCCGGTAAAAGGAAAGCCGGCAACTGAAGAGTTAAAAAAAGCAGCCCGGTGGCTGATATCTAACGGATGCACAGTCAAAGGGCATCCGCTCTGCTGGCATACTGAAACCGCGCCTTGGCTTTTGGACATGAGCAACGACGATATACTGGCGGCGCAATTGAATCGAATAAGCAGAGAGGTAAGGGATTTCGCGGGATTGATTGACAAGTGGGATGTGATTAACGAAGTCGTCATTATGCCTATCTTCGATAAGTATGACAATGGCATTACCCGGCTCTGCAAAGATTTGGGGCGCATCCGCACTGTCAAAGAAATGTTTGCCGCTGCGTTCGGAGCCAATCCGTCAGCAACATTGATAATCAATGACTTTAACACGACGACCGCCTATGAGATTTTAATAGATGGCTGTCTGGAAGCCGGAATTCCTATATCCGCAATCGGAATCCAGTCTCATATGCATCAAGGATACTGGGGTGTCGAAAAAACGCTCAAAGTTCTGGAACGTTTTTCGCATTTTAAGCTGCCATTACACTTTACAGAAAATAGTATAGTGTCAGGCCATCTTATGCCGCCCGAAATTGAGGATCTTAATGATTACCAGCCGGATGATTGGCCAACTACACCGGAAGGTGAAGAGCGTCAGGCAAGGGAAGTAGTGCAGCATTATAAGACATTGTTTGCGCATCCTATGGTTGAGTCAATCACTTGGTGGGATTTTAAGGACGGCCAATGGCTTGGCGCGCCGTCCGGTCTGCTCCGCAGTGACGGTTCCATCAAGCCCGCTTATGAGGAACTTAAAAAGCTTATAAAGGATGAATGGTGGACACCGCCTTTAAATACCGCGGCAGACGAATCGGGCATTATCCCGTTTACTGGGTTCTTGGGTGAATATGAGATCTCATGTATGGGACAAAAGAAACAATTTGTTTTGGATAAAAAGTCCGATACGGTTGACATTATATTCTGATAGGTACAGGTCGGATTTTTCCGACCCATTCAAACGACGCGATGACTGATGGTTTGGACTAATACTATCTGTATAAAGTGTGGAAGGACAAACCGAGTCATCGAAGTTTACAAACTTTTAGTAATATGTTATATTAAAAGGAAATTATATTTGTATATAGAGGAACATTATGATAATAGAGGGACTTCATGAGAAGAAATTATTTGAGCCGAGATTTCCGTTTCGGCTCTTAATCAATCATGAACAAAATTTTACTTACCCTGCCCATTGGCACAACGCCTGTGAGCTTATCTATGTGGTAAAAAATAGTTTTTCCGTGATAGTCAATTCCCAAACGTATAACTTAAACGAAGGGGACATTTTGTTTATACCGGGCGGGCAAATTCACGAATTTTGTGATGAACCGCCGACAGGAAAACGCGTTTTTATTAATTTTGAACTTATACAATTCAATTCACTGGGAATGAATAGTTTAGACCAGAGTCTTTTGAGTGATATTCAGAAAATTACTCCTGAGTCAAGTGCTGTTTATGATAATGTTAAAGAAGAGATTTTGAAAATAGTTTCAGAGCATAATTCAGAGACGGAAATGAGTAAACTGTATTATACCGCCAGACTTATGGATATTATTTTCATGCTCTGCAAAAATTCGAATTTAAACAAGACTAAGGCGAGCGGAAAAGATAAAATCTTGGCTTTTGAAAAAATCAGAAAGTCTATTGAATTTATACATAACCATTATAATGAAAATATTCGGCTGAAGGATGCAGCAAACGCCGCAGGATACAGCGAATGTTATTTTTCCCGGTTTTTCAAGGAAGTTACCGAGGTCAGTTTTCATCAATATCTCAACGAATACCGGGTAAAAAAGGCCGAGTATTTATTGACCTCCTGTGGGTATTCAATTTCCGAAACCGCATACGCTGCGGGCTTTGGAAGCGTCGCATCCTTTGAGCGAATTTTCCGCTGCGTTAAGGGATGTTCACCAACCGAATTCCGCAAGCTTCAGAATTGAATCTGCCGTTGATTATTGTGAGAAAATCATAATAATCTTAATTGGCATCATTAAATAACTTCTTTCAACATTTTTAGGTCTAAATGCTGGCTTAAACATGCAGTTGAAGAGAAGGTGGCTATATGAAAATAGAGGGGCTTCATGAGAAAGAAATTTTTGAAGAAAAGTTTCCATTTAGACTGCTGAATCAAGATATTGACTTTAACTATCCGGCACATTGGCACACAGCGATAGAGATCATATATGTGCTAAAGCACAGTTTTACTGTTTTGGCAGATTCAGCGGCCTACTTTTTACGAGAGAGAGATATTCTTTTCCTGCCGGGTGGCTGTATTCACGAATTCAAAAATGAAATAGGCCAAGGCAGAGGGGTCTTTATCAATTTCGAACTTTCAAGCCTCAGCCCGTTTGATACGATTGACTGCGTACGCTCTAAATTGTGCGATGTAAAGCTGATTACTTCTGAGAATAACCCTCTACATTCTAAAATTGAAAAAGAGATATTAAATATGGTAAAGGAAAGCCAAAACCATACGTTTATGAGCCCGCTCTATTATGCCGCCCGTTCAATCGACATACTATTGTCTTTCTGTAAGGATTTTGACTCAAAAACAAAAGTTCGGGAGAAAGATGAAAATATCGTTTCGGGACTTGAAAAAATCAATAAGTCATTTGAGTATATTGAGAAAAATTATTGTCATGACATTCATCTCAAGGATATCGCAAAAGCGGTTGGATTCAGTGAATACTATTTCTCGCGCCTTTTTAAAACGATTACCAAGAAGAGATTCCACCAATATCTGAACGAATTTCGTATTAAAAAAGCCGAACAGCTACTTAGCCAGAATTATTCGATAAGCGAGGTTGCAAATAAGACCGGTTTCAGCAGTACAGAAACGTTTAAACGTACGTTTAAGAAAATCAAGGGCTATTCTCCAAAGGTATCTGCGCGTAATGTTTGGTGCCCGAAATAAGATTTTATGTTTACATAAATTTGGCCCATCCTTTTGGATGGGCCAAATTACTATACATTCTCGGGGCAAGATACTTACCCCATTTTATCAATTTAGGCAGAAAGAAATACTACCGATTACTGGCTTTCATTTTCAGCTATTTCTTTTGCCAATAGGCTGTGTTTGCGTCCATATAAGAAGTATATCAATAGTCCTAAGGCGAGCCAAATTACGAAACGCAGTTTTGTTATATTGTTAAGCAGAAGTGCAAGGCCAATACATAAGACTGCGGAGATTATGGGCAACACAGGAACAAAGGGGCACTTAAAGGAGCGCTTGAGGTCTGGCCTTTTCTTTCTCAGTACGATGATACCGATTGCGACAATAACAAAAGCTGCAAGCGTACCTATATTTATAAGCTCAGACACTACATCGAGCGGGAAGAAACCGGCGATAGAAGCGGTAATAACACAGACGATAATTGTGCTCAGGATAGGTGTTTTTGTTTTACGGTTGACCCTGCCCAGAGGTTCCGGCAGCAGGCCGTCTCTTGACATGGCGAAAATAATTCTTGTTCCACCGTATGACATGACCAGCAGGACGGATGTGATACCGCATATTGCGCCGACGGAAACAAGGGATGATCCCCAATTGATGCCGATTTGCTCAAGCGCAAAGGCGACAGGTGCCGAAGAATCTTTAAACTTATAGTATGGGACAACACCAGTTAAAACTACTGAAACCCCAATGTAAAGCAGAGTGCATATTAAAAGTGAGCCAATAATGCCTTTAGGAAGGTCTTTTTGCGGTCTTTTTACTTCCTCGGCTGTAGTTGAAACCGCGTCAAATCCAAGGAAGGCGTAAAATACATAAGCGGCACCGTGCAAAACCCCACTTGTACCGTAAGGCATAAATGGATGCCAATTGGCGGCTTTGACATGGGGTGCAGCCAGCAATATAAACAGCAGGATTACACCTACTTTTATAATGACAATAATATTGTTGACCATTGCGCTTTGATTTGCTCCGGCCATAAGCAAAAGCGAAATCAGCACAATGATAATTATTGCCGGCAGGTTTACTATGCCGCCTGCCGCTGGTGGATTTACAAGAGCTGCAGGCAGGTTTATTCCGATATTTGAGAGAAGCTGCGTGATATATCCCGACCAACCTATAGCGACAGAGCCGATTGCGACGGTATACTCAAGTATCAGGTCCCAGCCGATTATCCAGGCCCATATTTCGCCAAGCGAAACATAAGCATAAGTGTATGCGCTTCCGGAAACTGGCACGGAAGAAGCAAACTCTGCGTATGTCAATGCTGCCAGTCCGCAGACGATAGCGGCTAAAATGAAAGAGATAAAAAGAGCCGGCCCGGAATAATTAGCCGCCGCCAGACCAGTAATTACAAATATGCCAGTGCCGACAATTGCCCCTATTCCGAACATTATCAGTTCAAATGGGCTCAGTACCTTTTTGAGGGATTTCTCACTTTTTGTCTCATTTAAAAGATCGGAAATTGGTTTAACAGAAAAGATTCCTTTCATTGGCTCCACCTTGTTTTTTTAATTAGTATAGCAAAAATCTGTTGTATAAACAATAAATGCTAAGTAAAATGTTGAATAAATATACAGTGTGTTTATTCATAAAATTAGTGATATTGTCTGATGGCACCGAAATTTTGTTGAAATATAACATATTTCTCTTGATGTATATGCGTGATAAGCCAAAACAATTGACTTCCTTGCTTTGAAATGTTATACTCAAATAAACTGCGGGGGGACTCGAAAGAGTTGAGAAGGTAGAACCTGACCCATTGAACCTGTCAGTTAACACTGGCGTAGGGAAGCAGGCATTATTAAGATGATGTCAGAGTGCTTTCCGCGGAGGAGAGCGCTTTTTTATTACCCAAATAAAATTGAATAAAGGCAAACTGCGGGGGGACTCGGAAGAGTTGAGAAGGTAGAACCTGACCCATTGAACCTGTCAGTTAACACTGGTGTAGGGAAGCAGGCATTATTAAGATGATGTCAGAGTGCTTTCCGCAGAGGAAAGCACTTTTTTATTACCCAAATAAAATTGAATAAAGGCAAACTGCGGGGGGACTCGGAAGAGTTGAGAAGGTAGAACCTGACCCATTGAACCTGTCAGTTAACACTGGCGTAGGGAAGCAGGCATTATTGAGTGATGTTAGAGTGCTTTCCGCAGAGGAAAGCACTTTTTTATTAAAGGAAAGGTGATAGAAATGAAAAAAGTTTTGACGATTGCAGGTTCTGATTGCAGCGGCGGTGCAGGCGTTCAAGCCGACCTTAAAACCTTTGCTGCACATGGCGTTTATGGCATGAGTGTAATAGTATCTGTGGTCGCGGAAAACACTTTCCGCGTCATCAGAGCTTATGACCTTTCGCCGGAGGCAATTGAAAACCAGATTGATGCTGTTTTTGAGGATATCGGTGTCGATGCCGTCAAGGTGGGCATGCTGTCTCAATCCGCTTGCATGGAAGCGGTAGCGCGCAAACTCAGGGAGTATAAGCCCCGAAATGTAGTGATTGACCCAGTTATGGCTGCGAAAAACGGCTGCCCCCTTATGCAGCCGGATTCAGTTGATACCCTCATCAGAGAGATATTGCCTTTGGCGGACCTGCTGACTCCAAATATTCCGGAAGCTGAAATGATTACTGGAATGAAGATTCAAAGCGACAGGGATATGGAACATGCCGCCGAAAAGATAGCGGCGATGGGTGCAAAGGCTGTGTTGGTAAAGGGAGGCCATGCAAAGGGCGATGCTTTGGACATTCTTTTTGACGGCAATAAGTTTACCCATTTCAGTGCGAAGCGCATTGACACTAAAAACACCCACGGCACAGGCTGCACATATTCCTCCGCTATTGCTTCTAATCTTGCCCTGGGCTTTAATCTGGAAGAGGCGGTCAAAAGAGCGAAAGAATATGTCACCACCGCTATTCGGCATGCTCTTCCAATCGGCAAAGGCTGCGGCCCCACTCATCATTTTTATGATCTATATAGAAACGGATTACAAAGGGAGGAACTGTCAAATGAAATATAAAACACAGATGGAGGCGGCCCGAAACGGTTATGTCACCAAAGAGCTTGCCCAGGTGGCAGCAGATGAAGGCATTGAAGAAAAGGAATTGATGCAGCTCGTAGCGTCCGGCAAAGTGGCAATTCCGGCAAATATCCGGCACACAGCCCTGCATCCCCATGGCATAGGCAGCGGCCTGCGGACAAAAATCAACGTGAACCTCGGTATTTCCGGCGACTGTGCCGACTATGAAAGGGAAATGGAAAAGGTAAGGCTCGCAGAGAAGTTCGGCGCAGAAGCGATTATGGACCTCAGCAACTATGGCAAAACGCAGGAATTTCGGCAAAAGCTGATTGAGACATCCCCGGCGATGATCGGCACTGTTCCCGTTTATGACGCCATCGGATATTTTGAAAAAGAATTAAAGGATATCACCGCGCAGGATTTTCTGAACATTGTGCGCATTCACGCAGAGTCGGGAGTGGACTTTATGACAATCCATGCCGGCCTTAACCGCCGGTCTGTAGAGGTATTCCTGCGGGAGGGACGACAAATGAATATCGTGTCACGCGGCGGATCTCTACTGTTCGCGTGGATGAAGCTGACAGGCAATGAAAATCCTTTTTATGAGCATTACGATGAACTTCTCGATATACTTCGGGAATACGACGTTACCATTAGTTTAGGTGACGCACTCCGCCCCGGCAGCATAGCGGATTCAACAGACGCTTCACAGATCGCCGAGCTCACCGAAATAGGGAATCTGACGCTCCGGGCATGGGAACGCGGCGTGCAGGTCTTGGTGGAAGGGCCGGGACACATGGCATTGGATGAGATAGCCGCCAACATGAAACTCGAGAAGCGTCTTTGCCACGGTGCCCCATACTATGTCCTTGGGCCGCTTGTCACGGATATCGCGCCCGGTTATGACCATATTACGGCGGCTATCGGCGGTGCGATTGCGGCGGCAAACGGCGCAGACTTTTTGTGTTATGTGACGCCTGCCGAGCATCTGCGCCTGCCTGATCTCGATGACGTCAAAGAAGGGATTATCGCTTCCCGCATTGCGGCGCACGCCGCTGACATTGCTAAGGGAGTAAGGGGCGCTCGCGAAGCCGACTTTAAAATCAGCGAAGCCCGCAGAAAGCTTGATTGGGAGGAGATATTCCGGCTTTCTATCGACGGTGAGAAGGCGCGGGCATATTTCGAAAGCGTTCCGCCGGAGGACAGGCATAGTTGTTCCATGTGCGGCAAAATGTGCGCTGTAAATACTATGAACAAGGTATTGGGTGGATGTAGAAATATTGAATTGCGCGGGCAAAGGCAAGAAAGGAAAGAAGGGCAGGAGGTACTGTAATGGAAAGAGAATGGGTTGAAAAAATCGGAGATGCGCTGAAAGCGGTGCGCTCACAAAAGCCGCTGGTCAATCATATCACAAATTATGTCACGGTCAACGACTGTGCCAATATAACGCTGGCAATTGGTGCATCTCCGATCATGGCCGATGATATCAGAGAGTCAGCGGAGATTACATCAATTTCTTCAGCCCTTGTGCTAAATACCGGTACGTTGGCAGAGCAAACAATTCAGTCCATGCTTGCCGCAGGGAAAAAGGCCAATGAACTTAAAATTCCTGTTGTGCTTGATCCGGTAGGAGTAGGGGCTTCGAAATTGCGGAACCAGACGGTGGAACGCATTTTGCATGAGGTAAAAATTAGTGTCCTGCGGGGTAATATATCGGAGATACGGTATATCGCAGGGTTTGAAGCTTCAACAAAAGGTGTTGACGCTTCAGACGCAGATATGAGCAGCGGGCTTGAAGCTGCCTGCACCATTGTAAAGACAGCAGCGCGAAAATATGGCTGTACAGTGGCAGCCACAGGTGAAACGGATATCATATCAGACGGGCACCGAACTATTATGATTAAAAACGGCACAAGGCTGCTTGCCAGCGTGACAGGAACGGGATGTATGTGTACTTCACTTGTGGGGGCTTTCAGCGGAGTTACGAAAGACCCGATGGTTGCGGCGGCCGGCGGTGCGCTATGTATGGGCATAGCAGGCGAAATTGCAGAAGAAAAGGCCGGCAAAGTAGGGACCGGCAGTTTTCACATAGCAATTATTGATGCTGTAAGCCTCATGGACGCCGAAACATTAATGGAAAGGGCGAAGATTTATGAAACCAGAGATTGACTACAGACTCTATTTGGTTACTGATAGGACGCTTATGAGCACGCCGACACTGGAAGAAGCAGTCGAGCAGGCGATTGAAGGCGGCGCAACGCTTATACAACTACGGGAGAAAACGGCTTCATCTTTGGATTTTTACAATATAGCAAAAAGAATAAAGCGCATTACCGACGCCCGCAATATCCCGTTAATTATCAATGACCGTCTCGATATCGCTTTGGCGGTTGACGCTGCAGGTGTCCATGTCGGTCAAGAGGATATTCCCGCGCGGATAGTCCGCTCTATAATCGGTGACGAAAAGATATTAGGCGTTTCGGTTTCAAATTTGCAAGAGGCGGTAAAGGCGCAGGAGGATGGAGCCGATTACATAGGAGTAGGGGCGATATTTGCTACGGGGACAAAAAAGGATGCAGATATTGTTTCAATGGAGGAATTAAAAAGGATAAGGGCCGGCGTCCGGCTGCCTATTGTGGCCATCGGTGGCATCAATGCAAAAAACGTGACGTCATTTGATGGGATAGGTATTAACGGAATCGCTGTTGTTTCTGCACTGATTTCGGCAAAAGACATTGCCGGAGAGGCGAAAAAACTCAAAAAATTGTCGTTGCAAGTATGTCAGTAAGTCTTTGTTGCATGGAAGGATTCCTTTTTATTCAACATGATTCGACGGATTGTATAAAAATTTTCCCGCTATATGAAAAAAAGGGATGAATACTTGGAAACCTGTCGATTCCATTGTATAATTAAAAGCAGAGTTTTTGGGAAATTATGATTTGTGTTTTTAAATGCAAATCAGACATTCCCAAAAACCAAATTCATTGAAAAGGAGGGAAAAAGAATAGACAACAATAGGAGATTAATTATGAGGAAGAAATTTGGCAAATATGTGCTGTTTTTAGCATTAGCTACAGCATTTTCAGGGGCATATATTATTTTTGGCACCCAAGACCATCCGTTAACAAGTGGAATAACCAATAAGTCAAACAACGTCGTTTTGGCTGCAAGTTCAATTCCTTCAAATAGGATTTGGCTTGAGTATCCGGATGGTACATATAACGGGGATATACCTGTTGTCGGTTGGGCTATAAGTTTCTATGGCGTCAAAAGTATTGATATCTATTTGGACGGCAAAAAGATTGATTCAATACCGAACAGCGCCATGACAAAGCGTGATGATATAGTCAATAAGTTTGGCAAAGACGGTTATATCGATCTTGATCACAGCGGTTTTTCATATACTGTCAGTAAAAGCCAACTGTCAAGAGGCAACCACAATATACAAGTGGAGCTGATTGACAACGAAGGAGGAGTGCTGCGCTCAAATACCAGAACATTTACAGTGGATCTTCCGCCAGATAAAGTTTGGCTTGAGACCCCAGACAGTATAAACATCGGAAAAACTGAAGCGACTGTATCCGGCTGGGCTATGAGCCCATACGGCGTCGAAAGCGTTGAAATCTACGTAGACGATAAAAGGGTTGGCTCTGTATCGAACAGCGAAATGACTAAGCGTTCTGACTTAATAAATAAGTTCGCCAAGGATGGTTACGACGATCTTGATCACAGTGGCTTTACATACACTCTCAGCACTAATGGGCTGTCGATTGGGACTCATAAGATTAAAGTCAAGGTAACTGATAAATTCGGCGATACTATATGGTCAAACGAGAGAAGCATTAAGATCCCCGAAAATAGGATGTGGGTCGAAACCTCGAGCATTGCAAACGGGAAGACTGAAGCAACTGTATCCGGCTGGGTCATGAGCCATTTTGGCGTCGAAAGAGTCGAAATCTATGTAGATGGCAAAATAATTGGCTCTGTACTGAGCAGCAGCATGACGAAGCGTGATGACTTAATCAATAAGTTTACTAAGGACGGATACACTGGTCTTGACCACAGCGGCTTTTCCTATACTTTCAGTACAGCTAATCTGTCAATAGGGACGCATAAGATCAAAGTCAAAGAGATCGACAACAGTGGCAATTCCATTTGGTCAAACGAGACAAGCATTAAAGTCCCTGAAAATAGGATGTGGGTCGAGACTGCGAGCCTTGCAAACAACGGGAAGACTGAAGCGATTGTATCCGGCTGGGCCATGAGCCATTTTGGCGTCAAAAGCGTCGAAATCTATGTGGATGATAAAATTGTTGGCTCTGTGCCGAGCAGCAGCATGACGAAGCGTGATGACTTAATCAATAAGTTTACTAAGGACGGATACACTGGCCTTGACCACAGCGGCTTTTCCTATACTTTCAGTACAGCTAATCTGTCAATAGGGACGCATAAGGTCAAAGTCAAGGAAATCGACAACAGTGGCAATTCCATTTGGTCAAACGAGACCAGCATTAAAATCCCTGAGAACAGGATTTGGCTTGAGTATCCAAATGGTACATATTATGGGGATGTAACTGTTGGCGGCTGGGCCATGAGCCATTTTGGCGTCGAAAGAGTCGAAATCTATGTAGATGGCAAAATGATTGGCTCTGTACTGAGCAGCAGCATGACGAAGCGCTATGACTTAATTGTTAAGTTCACAGGCGACGGTTATGCCGACCTTGAGCACAGCGGATTTTCTTACACTATAAGCGCAGATAAAATAACGCCAGGAACGCATACAATCAAAGCAGTTCTTGTTGACAAACAGGGAAATGATAAGTGTATTATCAACAGAACATTTATGTTTGGTAATGTCAAATATGTCAACATTAACGCCACAGTAGATGCGATGGTAAGTGCATGTACCGGCGCCACACGTGATAACATTGACCCGGATAAGGTTCTAGCAAATGGCGGTTTATATGAGTTCCTGTCGTTGAAATGCTGGGAGGGCTATACAGCAAGTGAACTTGAACCGATGCTCAAAGGCTGCGGTGTGCTGGAAGGTCACGCACAGGATTTCATTGACGCTGCGAAAGAATATAAGATCAATCCTGTCTATCTTATAGCCCATGCAAGGCTTGAAACAGGCAACGGATCATCAGGATTGTCAAGTTTCGAGAAAAATGGGAAAACGTATCATAATTTCTTTGGAATCTGTGCCTTTGACACCCCCCACACTGGAGACGACGCATATGATTATGCTGTTGAAAAAGGTTGGGATACTGTCAGAAAAGCCATTTTTGGCGGGGCAGAATTTATATCAAGGAATTATGTCAACTGCGGTTTGGAACCATTGCCGTACGAACAGGATACCCTTTATGAAATGAAGTGGAATCCTGAAAGATATTCCTTGACAGGGGAAGTCACACATCAATATGCTACGGATGGCTACACTGAAAACGATCCTTTGGATTGGGCTATGAAGATAAGCAATATTATCAAACAGTATGAATATATATTTGTCGGCAAACAAATAGAGTTTATCATTCCTAAATACAAGGGGTAACTATTGATCTTATACGCAGCAAAACCCGCACAGCTTAAAAGCCGTGCGGGCTTTTTATGTGGCAATATCAAAAACGTAATATAAAAATGCTGTTGCGAGTAAATACTAATTTGGGAGGTGTTAGCATGGATGAAAAGAGGGCAAAGGAGATAGTGAATTCTCCGGTAATGGCTCATGTGACTTATGGCGGGGCAGCAGTCTATATGGAGAGTGTAAATGAGGCAAAACACACCTGCACAATTCATTACCTTAATGACGAGTCGAGAAAGATAGAAGTTCCGGTTAAAGCCTTGGTTGAGCATTAAAAAACAGGCTGTTTCAGTATTATGAAACAGCCTGTCGGTTTTTCAGTGCTTTAAAATGCCTTTAAACGAGAGGAATGTGCTTTTAGCGCTTTTACGCCAAATGAAGATATATACGGCATATGCCGCCAGATAAATCAAAAATGCCTCAATCTTGCCGGTACACAGCGACAACACGATAAAGAGTGACGCAATCAGTATTTCTCCGATAAGGTTTTTAGCGGCGTTTATGTTCATCAATCGTGAGAGATACAGCTCAGCAATTACGCTTCTGAAAGCAACCGCAGTTGACATGAATATGACAATGGCGGATATATTTTGGATAACTAAAGCTCCTATAGCGGATAAGATAATGCTCAGTACAACGGAGAGGAAATTAATAAAAAGTATTACCCTTTCTTTTCTGAGCACTTTAAGGTATGTATTACACAACATTTGCATTTTGCCGTCAAAGATACAGAGCGGCAGCAGCAGCGCAAGATACTCAAGGCTGACTTTATATTTTGGCAGCCAAAGCCCTAAAATGAAGCTAATAGGCAGATAGAATAGAGGTATTACCGGAAGCAGCACGCCCAACCCGTTTCGCATAATGCGGTAATACTTTTTAATGCTTTCGCTGTCAGTTTGTCTCAATGCCGGGAACAAAACCATGCTTACCTGGCTGATAAACAGCAAGAAGAAATTGGTGAGCGAAACGGCCAAAGAAATTTTTCCGAATGCCTCGATATCCCATCTCTGTTTTATGGCTATGCGCGCACTGCCCAAGATAAGCATACTTGCAAAGTTTGAGAGCATGAGATTGATGCCGACGGATATATTGATACCCATTTCCCGTAGGGTTTCGAAAGGCTCCAATAATTTGGCGAACACGAACTGCCGGCCAGTGTAAATGCAGAATACAAGCGAAGCAAATTGTGCAACAAGATACAGAACAGTAAACGCCTGAAAGTGCTTCTGCTTGAAGATGATAAGGGCGGCGATAAACACTAAGAAAAAGATCTTGCTTATCATTACGGAGATAGAGAATTTTCTCGTATGGTTTGTCGCTTGAAAGATATAGCCAACATAGGTGATGGCGTTTGTAATGATAAGGTTTATCGCAGTTGTGTACAGAACAAAACGGCTTTCAGAGTTATGGGGCGTCAGTGCGCCGTATGCGATTATACCGAGCGCTATCAGAACTTGTCCTACAATGGTATACCAGAATTGAGAACCTATCAGCCGAAAATCAAGCTCATGATAGTGCTTGCCGCCGGTTCGTAAGTAAATACCGTCGATGAGTCCGAAGTGAAATATGCCGACATATGTGGAATAGAAAATAAACAGCTGAAAGTATGAAAATTCCCTTACGCCTAAGAACTTCGGCATGATAAGTATCTGTATTGCGCTTAAAATCAACGCAATACCTTGAGCGCTGAAGGCATAGGCGAGGTTTTTGAAAAACCTTGTTAATTTTCGTTCAGGCATCTGTTGTTCTCCTGTTGCGGAAGATTTTTATTTTACCGCCCAGTCGTTTAAGCAGTTCCGGTGTTTCCTGTTTTCTGCCAATGAAGAACCAGTAAATGCATATAAGATAGAAAATCTGGGTGATAGTAGCTGTTGACAAAACAGATATAAAGAACAGGTCGTCGTCAAAAGACAAAATAACCGGATAGAAAATGAATCCGTAAATTAAAAGACCAAGGAGCCCTTTTTCTTTGCGCGAAACGAAAAGGTAAAAGCGTGTATAAAAGAAGCCCATAAAAGCCTGAAGCAGCGCAAGACCAGGATAACCAAAATCGTGGAAATAGCGCCGCAGAGCGGTATAAGTATTATAGCTCATGCCGTATACCGACATCCATTCAAGAGCGGAGTTATGGTATTTGTCAGCGAGATGCAGCTTGTAGAGAATTCGCTGCAAATTGATAAACGTTTCCGCTCCGAACTCGGTGTTGGTACTATGGAAATTGTGCAGGTAATCGTCAAACGCCGGCAGAGAGCCACCGAGATACAGGCATATGTTGTCATAAAAATTAAACTTAGACGATTTTCCAGTCAGCGCACCGGCAAGCCGGAAGATTACAAAAAAGATGGCTCCGCCCAGTATCGCGTATTTCAGAAAGTTCTTTATGACCTTTTTATTCCAGCCAAAGCGCTTACGGTACATAATGGCTGAAATAATAAGAAGGAATATGATGACCCTCAAAAAGATGATTCTTCCGGTTGTCAGAACCATCTGAACTGTTTCACATAGGGGAGGAAGAAGATAGATTAATTTAATCTTTTTTCTTAAGTAAAAGACGTCGTACGCCAAAACAAGAATATAAAAGAAAGCAAAGGCAAGGCTTATATATTTTAACTGCTTAAGCAAAAGAGGCGTCTCGAGATTCGCGGTGGAATAAAGCGTTACAGAACGGACATAGGGCAGCATGTGCAGTGGCCCGCGCCCATTGCCCGCGAGAATCGAAATCCTATATGAGTCAAGTATTGCCCAGATATCTGTTATAACAATAATTTCACTTATGATCAAAGTGGTTCTTGTTCCGATATTGATTTCTTTTACTTTATAATTAACAGACTCTTCCGGGTATTTTTCGATTTTTAGCCGCCCGCTGTCACTTCTTTTAATTGTAAAATAGCCGATAAGCGAACCTACGCCAAACATGGCAATGCCGAAAAGCAGTATAAACATCGTATCGGCACCAAAAGGCATATTCCAGTTGTAAAAATTGATAGCAAAGACGAGCGCACTGAGCGCGAATATTGAAAAATAGATAAATACTGGAGACAATATATCCTTTTTAGTCTTAAAGAAGACGAATTCACTCATTAGCAGCAAAATTGAAAAAAACAGAAACGCCAATGCCATACCCCACTTGCTAAAGTAATTATATGGATCCTTTGCCTGTAAACAAGATTCTGTTGTATAGCAGAGACCAAAAGAATTATTGACAGAATTGATTCAAAGATGATGGTTTGAGCCACAGGCAACAATTCTACAGCCGCAATGCTAAACCCTGCGCGGCTTAGAATTGCGGATTGATTAAAACAGCGCTTTCTTAAGCTATACTTCTTTTTTGAGGTTTGCCTTAATCTTAAAGAAAAGCAGAAAAAGGGAATACATATGAAGATAAAGCAGAAGCGACAACGCAGCTTTATTCTTTGAAAGCGGCAGCAGCTTAAATGCCTTTTTAAGAATATGAGCGTCGCTGCTAAGCAATTCTTCTCTGATTTGCTTAAAGATGCTGATCTTCTGCTTTCTTGAAAGGCTGCATTTCGGATGTACCATTATTTTACCACATTCACAGCAGTTAATTGTGAACAAAAATAAATTTACAGCCTCAAAATAGGATTTCAGCTGTAAATTTTTAATTATCTCACTTTCAGCTTTTACGACCTTTAGGACAGCTTCTATTCTATTGAAATCATATTTTGTCGAAGTGCTGTGTGTAACACGCCGGTTATAGATATATAAATCACGTCCCAGAAATGCTACACTTTCAACGTGTGTAAAATACTCTATGTTGAACAGCCAGTCCTCACCGCCGAATCTTACGCTTGTATCAAAACGAATGTTATATTTTTCAATAATATCGCGGCGGAACAGTGCGTTCCAAATGCCATAAAGCGCCCCAGACTGTTTTAGTTTGCAATAACTTTCAAAAAGTTTTTCGGAGCGCAGAACGACACATTCACCCGCTGCAGCTATGCCGACCACGCCGTTTGAATCGGCCTTTACCGAGCCATCCTCATAGACAGTGCGCCTTTTTCTTGAAAAGCGAACCCAGTCGACCTTCTCCTTTTCCATTATGCTTACCGTTTCTAAAAGCATATTCGGGTCATATTCGTCGTCGTTGTCGATAAAGCCGATATAATCGCCGGAAGCGGCGTCAAGGCCTGCATTTCTGGCGGAGCATATGCCGCCGTTTTCCTTGTGGATTACCCTGATGCGGCTGTCCTGTTCGGCGAATTTGTCGCACAGGGTACCGCTGTCGTCGGTAGAACCGTCGTCAACCAAGATAAGCTCAAAATCAGTGAAAGTTTGAGCGGTCACACTTTTTACCGCTTGTTCAAGATATTTTTTTGAGTTATAAACCGGCATAATTATGCTAACGGCTGGCATAAAGTTTGTTCACGCTCTTTCATTTAGTCTTGATTCTTCATGCTTTCAATCATGCGGATAAAAGCATCTTTGAGGCTGACATTTGCCTTCCAGCCCAGCGCTTCAATCTTTTCAGTAGAAAGATTCATAATAAGCGTCGGGGCATACCCATACTTGCTGATATCCTCGATTTCTATTCTTACCTTTACCTTGCCCGTTTTATCAAGGCTGGCAACAAGGCACGCCATATCATAGATAGAGATAAAGGAATCGGGATTCGCAATGTTGTAGGCCTCACCGTCAGCGCCGTTAAGCAGTAACAGCAATATACCGGTGACAGCGTCACTTGTATAAAGGTACTTGCGCTTTGTCTCGCCCTTTGTGTGCAGGATAATATCTTCACCGTTAATGACGCTCCTTGCAAACTGGGCAAAGACGCGGTTGTCGGATTTGCTCACACCGGGGCCAAATGTCTGCACAAGACGCGCTATCCTTGCCGGAACGCCCATTTCAGACTGATAAGCTTTGCAGAGGGATTCGCACATACGCTTGCTTTCAGGATAGCTGCTGCGCACATCAAGCGGGTTGATGTAACCCATATCCGTCTCTTTTTTAGGGGCCTCATCGCCGCCGAAGACGCCGTAAGCCTCCATGGACGAGAGATAGACAAAGCCCTTGACCTTTTTCGCAGCGGCGAGCTCCAGCATGTTTTTTGTCCCGTTGACCGCAGTCATTATCGTCTCAACAGGGGATGTCACGAACATCTTTGAAGATGTCTGGGACGCGCCGTGGACAATATAATCTATCTTGCCGTCATAGGACACCGGCTCTGATATATCCTGGACAATAAACTCAATATTCGCGTCTTTTATTTCTTCAAAGACCTTAAGGGCCTTCTCGCGGTTTCTCACAAGGCAAAGAATCTTTACGTCTGTAAGGCCAATACTGTTACAATACGCAAGAGCCTTGACAAGTGTACTACCAATCAAGCCCGTTGCGCCTGTAACGAGCAATGATACGCCGCGCAGCTTATCCCACGGCAGAGGGCTTTTTGCTATATTTTTAAAATCTTCGAGCATTATTTTATCGCTGAAATTTAATTCTTGCATTAGGTCAAACACCTCAATCAAAGTCCGAAAATCTGTGAATTTTCCCTCGCGTCTAACATCGCCCTGAACGTATAGAAATCTGACGGTGTGGTTATCTTGATGTTTTCTGGGGATGATTGGACGGTGTAAAGCTCATGCCCGTAATGGCGCATAAGCGTCGCCGAGTCGATTGCCTCAGTGTAATTATCCGCCTGAGCCTTCAAATGGGCGGCGTAGATATCCTTTAAGAAGAAGCTCTGGGGTGCTTTGGCAAGCTCGCATTTACTTCTCTCGATAATCTCGCCGACTTTGCCGTTCTCGGACTTGAGAGTAATAGTCTCAATTGCCGGTGAGACAGAAATAGCACTGCCATGTTTCAAAACGCATTCGATATTATCTGTTATAAGCTGCTGGTCGATCAGCGGACGAACACCGTCGTGGATAAGTACAACAGAATCTTCTGGATAATTGTCATGAATGACTTTGAGACCATTGAAAATGGAGTTCTGACCGGTTTCCCCGCCTTCAACTATGTGGGTCACCTTTGTTATAGCAAATTTGGCCAGAAGTTTTTTCAGATAATCTATCCAGCCTTTTAAGCATACAACCACAATGGCGTCGATGTCAGGGTGTTGGTCAAAATTCTCTAAAGTGTAAATAATGATCGGTTTGCCGTGGAGTTCGAGGAACTGCTTAGGCCTTGTTTTTGAATTCATACGCTGCCCAGTTCCGCCCGCGAATATCAAGGCGATATTCATATACTATTTGTCCACGTCCTCTCTATATATAATTTTGGCAAAATGCTGCTCTCTTTTATCTTCTGGGGGCAGCTTCATATAGTCGCCGTAAATATGCTTAAGATACTTGTCATACTCGTTTGGGACAAAAACAGTCATGCCCTCAAATTCCAGCGTTTTGAAAGGCTCAAAATATGATTTCGGGACAAGCTCGTGCATTTTATATACTCCGCAAAGATTTCCGACTACATCAGCTGTTTCATAGGGATACTTTTTATAGGCGTTGTCGAGCTTTGTATACCATTTTTTATAGTCCATAAATCTGTCCGGGTTAATTTTGTTGCCCAGCGCGATAAGCGCTTTTTCATACCATGGCCGGTTCTTTTTATTCTGGCCGACTACCTCATTAAAGACTGAATATTTGCTCATAAGGCGCAAAAATAGCAGCCTTTTCTGGTGTAGGAAGCTTAAGAATTTGTTGTTCGGCATGGCGTCGATCGGGAAAATATCAACCCAAAGGTTCTCAATCTTTTTTGTGTTTGTTGAATTGGTTTCAATCTGTATTTCGCTTGTGTCAACCCGGGCAAAACTATATTTATAATTCGGTGTAAATTTGAAGCATTTTACCGCGAGAGGCTCTTTAAGTTCCTTTTGCGCTTGTTGCAGGAATTTTTCATAGTCCGGGCGGGGCATACCAATATCTATGTCGTCATCCCAAGGAATAAATCCCTTGTGCCTGACGGCGCCAAGAAGTGTACCGCCAATAAGGCAGTATCTCAGGTTATGCCTGTTGCAAATATCTATAATAACTTTGAGAATTTTAAGTTCCTCTAATTGCAGTGTCCTCAGCGTATTCTCATGCACACATATATCACCCAAATCCATTATTACCAAATAAACATCACAATAACGTAGTTAAACATTATTGTGATGTGGTTTTATTAGCGCAGTATAGCGCTATGCTGTATCTAATTTTTGCTGGTATCGGCGTATAAACCTCCGGTAAGCTTCCTTTTTAAGAATTTACCGATCTTAATAAACCAGTTTTGCTTTTCCATAAACATAGCTGGCAGTTCTTTATATTTGAGATTTTTTGCCTCGATAAAGACATCGAGCAGACGCTCGCTTATAAATCCGAATACTCTTGCCTCATATGTGTTGTAATCTGATATGTCTATCCTCGACTCAAGTTCACCCAGCACATCAAAGATAAACGCACAGTATTCATCAAAAAGAGGCTTTCTCATTATGAACATATTGAACATGTGCGCATATGTGCGGTTCATTACTTTATCGAAATATGGGCCGTATTCCGGATATTTTTCCTTAATAATTTTGCCTGTTTCAGCAAGGTCTCTCGGATGATGGCAATGGTCATAGTGGGATTTGTTTGTTTCAATAAAGTATCTGCGTTTTTTAGGTACAACAATGTCATAATCCTTCAGGATTTCCGACGCTTCTGCGCCGCTTAAAACACAATTTTTCTTGCCCTTAAAGAGTCTTATGATGAACGGTTTGGTGGTAAAATGCCGCCTGTAATGGACAAGACCGATATAATCAGCTTTCAGATTCTTATAGGCCCAATAAATACCTGTCAATTCACAGTAGTTTGGATTTTTCTCTGAAATATTTTCCCCTGTGTCATCCCCAGCATAACCCAAGGAGGGCTTGCCTTTTTTGCCAACATGGAGAGGGAGGTAGATCTCGTCTTCAGGCATCCAAAACTTTTTGTGTGTTGCAATTATTATTTTAATATCCATAGTTGGAAGATACTCCTAGTTCACATGCTTTGTTTATTCGGCGATAAGCTTGTACCAAAAATAACTGATTTTAAGGATTCGATATTCTTGTCGAAGTCAACAACAAGAACATCCATGCCGTTAATTTTTTTACCTGTGTATGAGCCGTCAATCGGGATGCGGTTTTGTACTATGTCATAGTTCTTATAGGTCAGTGAATTTAAGACAAGACCTCTTAATTCATCTTGTGTCAAATCGGTCGTAATCTCCGGGAGTATTGTATTGAGAAGGAAAGTAAGCTGGAGCACGTTTTGCTGTTTAAGTTTGTTAAAGATAGTATTGAGCACAATCCGCTGGCGGTGCGTACGCTCAAAATCGGCGTTACCGACATAACGGATACGCGAATAGGCAAGGGCCTGCTTTCCGTTGAGCAGCAGCTTGCCGCCGTGGGATATGGCTCCGTCCTTCAGGGGCTTTTTCTGTATCCTGTTGATTTCAGCGACGTAATTGTTCAATACAGGTACCTCTTTGTCGCTGACTTCAATCTCGACCCCGCCAAGCTGGTCGACAATGTTGATGAATTTAGCAAAGTCAACTGTAACGTATCTGTTGATTTTTATATCGAAATTCTTTTGAATAGTGCTTATCAGCAGGTTCATACCGCCGAAGGAATATGCAGAGTTGAGCCTGTTGCTGCCATGGCCGGCGATAGGCACATATGTATCCCTCATAATTGAAGTCATAATTATCCTTTTTGTCTTCTGGTTCAATGAAAGGATAATCATGCTGTCGGATCTTCCGCCCTCAGTTGTATCCTCGCGGTTGTCCAGTCCAACCAGCAGGACATTGAGCACATCTCGGTCGGCCATCAGCGGATTCCCAAAATTGTCGGTTGTATCTTTGTTCGGCGCCGCTGAATTATTCGAGCTGAGATTTTGGAAGTTTACTTTATTGATCATGCTGTTCAAATAGAGATAGCCACAAAGTCCCGCAATCAAGACAAGACATAATATTGAAGAGATGGCTATAAGTACCTTTTGCTTTATGCTCAGTTTTTTACGACCTTTATATTTCATAATAACACTCTCTCATCGCATAGACTACGCCAAAGAATTGTTTACAAATACGTATACCAATTAAACTATATTTTATCCCTTTGACTATTTATTTGTCAAGAATATATGATATTCGCGGCGTATTTAATAAAAATATTTAAACCCAGAACTATTTTTTATAGCAGATGCGGAAAATAACCCGTGGTAATTACCTCTATTATTGTTTTATGAGCCCTGCTTTTCTTGTTTCTTCCACGACTACGCCACTCAGCGTAATTACGGCGAAAAGGTTGGGTATTGCCATCAGCGCGTTGCTGATATCCGAAAAGTTCCAAACAGCACCCAGTGAAAAAACTGCACCTATGAAAATCAATATCACATACAAGGCTTTATACGCCTTTACTGACCTTTTGCCGAAAAGGTATTCCGCTGCTTTTTCGGCGTAATATGACCACCCTATGCAGGTTGCGAATGCGAAAGTAAAAAGGCATAGGGCGAGAATTATATTTCCGCAGGGCAGTATGTTGAACACCATTGAGGTAAGCTCCCCTCCGCTCGCACCGGTAAGCCACATGCCGGAGTTGACTATCATAATCCCGGTAAGGGCGGCAAGCACCACAGTATCCCAGAATGTCCCGGTCATGGAGATAAGTGCTTGGCGGGCTGGGCTCTTTGTCTGAGCGGCCGCTGCGACTATCGGTTCGGAACCGAGCCCCGCCTCGTTTGAAAAAAGCCCCCGGGAAATCCCAAACCTCATGGCTGAGGCGACGGCGGCGCCGGCAAACCCTCCGAATGCGGCTTGGCCATGAAATGCTGATTTTAATATCAACATCAGCGTATACGGAATAGTCGACCTGCCTATAAACAAAATAATCAGATTACTCAGGATAAATGTTATCCCGGCCGCGGGAATGATAAGGTTGCAGACGCGGGCTATGCTTTTAATGCCGCCGATGATAACGCATCCCACGAGGATTGCTGCCACAGCGCCGGATACAGCGCAGGGCACGTTAAAAACTGTTTTGAACACCGTGGATATCGAATTGGCCTGCACCATTGAGCCTATCCCGAGTGCCGCAATGCAGGTAAATAGGGCAAACAGTTTTCCCGCCCACTTCATTTTTAGGCCCCGTTCAAGGACATACATCGGCCCGCCCGACATGTTCCCGTCTTTGTCCTTGACGCGGTATTTCACCGCCAAAAGGCTCTCCGCGTACTTTGTTGCCATGCCGAAGATACCGGATATCCACATCCAGAATACGGCTCCCGGCCCGCCCGCCGCGATGGCAGTCGCCACACCGACAATATTGCCTGTGCCGATTGTAGACGCAAGTGCTGTCATCAATGCTGAAAAAGGCGAGACATCGCCGGAGGCGCCTTCCTCCTTGGAAACTGACAGGCGGATGGCGTAAAATACATGCCTTTGTAAACCCCGAAGGCGGATGGTCATAAAGATATGTGTTCCGAAAAGCAGAACAATCAACGGTATACCCCATACTGCCGAGGCGGCTCGTGACAAAATCTCTTCCACGGTGTCGTCTCCTTTGTTAAATAATTAGAACGGATAGGTGTCCGCAAACAAGCTTATATAATATCTATGCGGTTTTTGTGATTATAGCCCATATAAAAGCAGGGCGCTTCACTATTCAACAAAATTCAGTATGAGGAATAAAATAGTGATTGAACACGAATATTAAGGCATTATGAATAATTTTAGAAAGTAATCAAAAGGAAAAAATATTTACAGAAATTCTTGACACCCAGATTCAATTATATTATTATGTAAATAACATCTTAGGAAAGCAGTGTGCTTTATGGCAATTTCAGCAGCAAACAAATTTTATGGTTGGTTTTACCTGGGCTATTACTTTAGCGCGGGTTATTTTTGCTGCAAGAAATTAGGTCCATGAGTATGCTGGATATTGTTGGATAAACTTTATTGCGGAGGCTCATGGAAACGAGTCTCCGCTTTTTATTTACCTTTATTCAGTAATCTTTGCGTACGCATTAATTATATTGGGTGACCGGTCAACCTAAGCGAGAACAGCAGGATATGGAGGCATATTTATGATAGTTGTAATTAAAAATGATGCACCTCAGGAAAAAGTGGATGAACTTAAGCAGATGCTGGAGGGTTACGGCGTTACGCTGAACTTATCTGTCGGTACGCATTCGACAGTTATAGGGCTTTTGGGCGATACTTCGGCCATTGACGCCGACCTTATCGCCGCGCAGGATATTGTCGAGGCGGTAAAGCGTGTTCAGGAACCATATAAAAAGGCAAACCGAAAATTCCATCCTGAGAATACGGTTATAAATATCAAGCCTGGCGTAGACATTGGAGGCAAATCTCTTGCAGTCATTGCAGGGCCGTGTTCAGTGGAAAGCGAGGAGCAAATAATCGAGGTGGCCAAGCGCGTCAAGGCCGCCGGGGCCAACTTCCTACGGGGCGGGGCCTTCAAACCGCGTACTTCGCCTTATTCGTTCCAGGGGCTGAAGGCAGAGGGCCTGGAGCTTTTAAAAATTGCCCGCCGCGAGACAGGTCTGCCGATTGTCACTGAGATTATGAGCGTAGAGCACCTGCCCCTGTTCGAGGACGTCGACATAATCCAGGTCGGCGCACGCAACATGCAGAACTTTGAAATGCTCAAGGAGCTGGGCAAAATTGATAAGCCGATTCTTTTAAAACGCGGGCTAGCCAATACAATTGAGGAACTTTTAATGAGCGCGGAGTATATTATGAGCGGCGGCAACGAGAATGTTATTCTTTGTGAACGCGGTATCCGTACGTTTGAAACCTATACCCGCAACACCCTCGACATCAGTGCCGTCCCTGTGCTCAAACGCTTGTCACACTTGCCGGTAATTGTTGACCCGAGCCATGCCGGGGGGCTTCCATGGCTGGTCGAGCCTCTCACAAAAGCGGCCATTGCGGTCGGCGCCGACGGCGTGATGATAGAGGTGCACAACAACCCCAAAAAGGCGCTGTCAGACGGGGCGCAGTCCCTTACTCCGGACCAGTTTGACAATGTGATGAAGATGGTAAAAAAATATGCCGCTATTGGAGACCGCACAATCTGAACTTTAGGAAGTGAGCATAGAATGATGGATATAGAAGATGACTTTACCGACTTTAAAATCGGCGTGGCGGGGCTTGGACTTATCGGGGGTTCGCTTGCCAAGGCCTTTAAAAGAGCAGGGTTTTGCGTCGCTGGTTTTGATATAGACAAACAGACGGTTGACTGCGCTCGGCAAGAAGGAGCTGTTGACTGCGCTGACACACAGCCTGATGTGCTTTTTGACTGCGATTATATTTTCGTCGCCCTTTATCCGGACGCCATAATTGATTTTGTAAAGAAAAACGCCCCTAATTTCAAAAAAGGAGCAGTCGTAGTGGACTGCTGCGGGATAAAAGGGCATATTTGCGAAAGCTTGTATAATTCCGATTTGGAAGGCAGCTTTACGTTTATCGGTGGGCACCCGATGGCGGGAACGGAATACAGAGGCTATTCCGCCTCCTTTGCCGAGCTGTTTAAAGGGGCAAGCTTTATTCTGACGCCGCGCCCCGCCGAGTCGGAAGAGGTAATAGAAAAGCTGTCCGCGCTGATTAAAACAGCAGGTTTCGAGAGAGTAGTCGTAACCACGCCGAAGCACCATGACCGCATGATCGCCTTTACCTCTCAGCTCCCGCACATCCTCGCCTGTGCCTATGTAATGAGCCCGTCCTGTCCTGAACACTCTGGTTTTTCCGCGGGCAGCTACCGCGATGTTTCGCGCGTCGCCCATATAACCCCCGAACTTTGGTCGCAGCTTTTTATCGATAACAAAGAGGAACTGTGCTGTGAAATCGACATAATGATTAATAATATGAAGAAATTGCGGGACGCAGCATATGCTGGCGACAAAAATACCCTTTTTGAATTGCTCTCAGAAGCACGGAGAATAAAGGATAGTGTCGATAAATAATACATCTTGTTGAACCATAAAAATATTTTACATAATGTAATTTAATGGAGGTTTATATGAAACGCGAGATAATTCATGTCAGCACCGGACGCCCATACGACATAATCGTCGAAAACGGGCTTTTACGGGAAACAGGGGCTCTGGCGGCAAAGGTCACAAAAGCGAGAAATGCCGCTGTGATTACGGACACCAATGTCGCGCCCCTGTTCCTTGAAGCGGTTAAGAATTCACTTGAAGAGGCGGGGTTTAGCGTCAAGACATATATCTTTCCCGCAGGAGAAACCTCTAAAAACCACAAAACCCTCATCGGAATCTATGAATTCCTCGCTCAGAATGGTTTTAACCGCTCCGATGTAATTATCGCTCTGGGCGGCGGGGTAGTCGGCGATGTCGCCGGGTTTGCCGCGGCGACATTCATGCGCGGAATGGACTTTATTCAGGTGCCGACCACGCTTCTCGCGCAAATTGATTCCTCCATCGGCGGTAAGACGGCTGTCGACCTTTGTGAAGGCAAGAACCTTGTCGGCGCTTTCTGGCAGCCGCGGCTGGTGATATGCGACCCTGATACGCTGAAGACGCTTGATAAGCGCATATTCGCCGACGGCATGGCGGAAGCGATAAAACATACGCTGATAAAAGACCGGACGCTGTTTGAAAGATTGTGTGACGGAATGCAGGTGGACGCGGAGTTTATCTGCCGGAACATAGACATAAAAAGGCGCGTAGTCGAGCGTGACGAGCGGGAAAGCGGCGAGCGCATGCTTTTGAATTTCGGCCATACGCTGGGACACGCGATAGAAAAGGTTTATAATTACGAAAAATATACCCACGGGGAAGCTGTAGCAATCGGCATGGTGACGATAACGCAGTTTGCCGAAAGGCGGGGCCTGACAAAGCCCGGCACCGCCTCAAAGATAGCCCGGGTCATCGAAAAGAACGGATTGCCCGTTTCTTGCGATGCGCCTTTAAGCGAGATATTAAAGGCCGCGAAGAACGATAAAAAGCGCTCCGCCGGCGGGATAACGCTGGTGTTGCTCCATGACATCGGCGAAGGCTACCTATACCGCGTGAGCGACAGCGAGTTTAACCGTTTTTTCTCGGAGGTTGAATAATGAGCCGTGCAGTTATTACTCCCCGTATACTAAAAGGCAGTATTACGCCGCCGCCGTCCAAAAGTGCGGCGCACCGCGCTATAATCTGCGCAGCCCTCGCGGGCGGCAGAACCGAGATAGCCCCCTTTGTCATGTCAGACGATATGAAGGCGACGATCGGGGCGGTTGAGGCGTTAGGCGCGCGGGTGACGGTTTCCGAAAACCGTATTACAGTGGACGGAAGCAATACTTTTCGTACAATTAAGCCAAAAATAGACTGTTTGGAATCAGGTTCGACACTTCGATTTATGATTCCCGTTGCGGCGGTGAGCGGCAGTGAAATAACTTTCACCGGCAAAGGAAGGCTGCCTGAGCGCCCGATAGGGCCTTATCTCGAATGTCTGCCCAAGGCGGGGGTAAGCTGCGAGACAGAAGGCGGCCTGCCGCTTAAAATCTCCGGCAAGCTCCAAAGCGGCGAGTTCTCGCTGCCCGGGAACATAAGCTCGCAGTTTATTACGGGGCTTTTGCTTGCGCTGCCACTCCTTCCGGGCGACAGCGTGATAAAACTGACGACGCCGCTCGAATCGTCGGGGTATGTTGACCTGACGATAGACGTGATGGAACGGTTTGGCGTCGAAATAGAATGCAGAAACGGGTCATATTTTGTAAAAGGAAATCAAAAATATACTGCTTGTAATTTTCAAACGGAGGCTGACTGGTCTCAGGCAGCTTTTTGGATAGCGGCTGGCGCGCTCGGCGCTGACATCTCCTGCAATGGGCTCAATCCCGATTCCAAGCAGGGCGACAAGGCAATGCTCGACGTTATGGCTAAATTCGGGGCAAAGGTCACGCCAAAAGGCGCCCGAAGCGGCATCCTTTCGGGGTGCGAGATAGACGCCTCGCAGATTCCGGACCTTGTGCCGCCTATCGCTGCTGTTGCCGCGCTGTCAAAAGGGACTACAGTTATCCGCGGCGCGCAAAGGTTAAGGATAAAGGAAAGCGACAGGCTCGAGTGTATCGCAAAGGGGCTTAGCGCGCTCGGTGCCAATGTTGAAGTGACCGCGGACGGGCTTATTATAAAAGGAGTAGATGAGCTGCGCGGGGGCACTGCCGACGGCTGCAATGACCATAGAATCGTGATGGCGCTGGCGATAGCCGCTATGCGCAGCCGCGGGCAGGTCATAATAAACGGCTGCGAATGCATAAATAAATCATACCCGGATTTCTTTAAGGACTACAACAGCTTGGGAGGCAGCGCTTATGTCGTCAATGATAGGTGAGAATATTAAACTCTCTATATTTGGAGAATCCCACGGGGTAGGTATAGGCGCCGTAATTGACGGGCTGCCCGCCGGCGAACCCATAGATTTTGACGAGATAGCGGCTCAAATGGCGAGGAGAGCTCCGGGCAGGGACAAAACGACGACTGCGCGGCGGGAGAGCGACATACCGGAAATTTTGTCCGGCGTGGTTGACGGACACACGACGGGAACCCCGCTTTGCGCCGTCATAAGGAACAGCGACACCCATTCCTCGGATTACGATGATATAAAAAGGTTTCCCCGCCCCGGACACGCGGACTTTTCCGCTGTCGCCAGATACGGCGGATTCAGCGATTTTCGCGGCGGCGGCCACTTCAGCGGGCGGCTTACAGCGCCTATGGTCTTCGCCGGAGCAATCTGCAGGACGATATTAAAAAGGCGCGGGGTAACGGTTGGTGCCCATATTCTCGACATTGCAGGCACCTGTGATACACCTTTTGACCCCGTTGACCCAGGGATCGAGACATTAGAGCGGCTTTCACATTCCGCCTTCCCTGTAATCAACCCTGAGGCGGAAGCGAAAATGCGGGCGGCAATTGAAGAAGCCCGAATGTCCTGCGATTCCGTCGGAGGCATTGTCGAATGTGCGGCGATGGGACTGCCCAGCGGCCTCGGAGACCCCATTTTCGGCGGCGTTGAAAACAGGCTTTCCGCCGCGATTTTCGGTATCCCTGCGGTAAAAGGAGTCGAGTTTGGCAATGGATTTGCCGCCGCCCATTTAAGGGGCAGCGAGAACAACGACGCTTTCCGCTTTGAGGGCGGAAAGGTAAAGACCGAAACCAACAATCACGGCGGTATCCTCGGCGGCATAACGACAGGCATGCCTATTATTTTCCGCGCTGCGTTCAAGCCAACGCCGTCCATTTTTAAAGAACAAAAAACCGTTGACCTTGAGAAAAAATGCAACGCCGAGTTAAAGATTAAAGGCAGACATGACCCGTGTGTCGCCGTGCGGGCTGTTCCAGTAGTGGAAGCGCTTACATCATTTTGCATGCTCGATTTAATGCTTGGAGGTTCCCGATATGACGCTTGATGAAGCCAGAAAAGAGATTGACAAAATCGATTCCCTGCTTTTTGAACTGTTTTTAAAACGGATGAGAGTCTCGGATGATATTGCCAGAATCAAGATGCGCGAAGGAATCCCCATACTGAACACTGCGCGTGAAAAAGAAGTGCTTGCAAAGGCGGAAAAAACTGCGCCGGAAGAATATGCGCAGTATACTGTCGCCCTCACGAATTTCATTATGGAACTCAGCCGCAGCAGGCAGCGCGACATACTTTCCATCGAAAGCAACAAGGATAACGCTTTTTTTAATGAAATAAAATCGCCGCGGAAACCGGTGGAGTCGCCCCGCTTGGCGGTGCAGGGCGTCCCCGGCTCATTTGCGGGCAAAGCGGCGGCGACGATGTATCCCGACGGCAAGCTTCAGTTTGTCGAAAAATGGGACGAGGTTTTATGCGCGCTGCAGGACGGCTCTGCCGATTACGGTGTGCTGCCGGTGGAAAACTCTACGGCGGGTTCTGTTATAGATGTTTACGACCTGCTGCTCAAATATAAGTGCTATATAGCAAAAGGGCTCCAGTTGCCGGTGACGCACTGTCTGGTCGGCGTGCGCGGAGCGTCCATTTCTGATATAAAAAATGTCTATTCACATCCCCATGCCTTTCCGCAGTGCCGCTCGTTTTTAGAACAGCACCCGAGAATAAACAAGATTCCGTACATCAACACGGCTTTGGCGGCAAAGATGGTGGCCGAGTGCGGCGATAAAAGCAAGGCGGCGATTGCCTCT
Organism: [Clostridium] cellulosi; assembly: GCA_000953215.1. NCBI lineage: Bacteria > Bacillati > Bacillota > Clostridia > Eubacteriales > Oscillospiraceae > Ruminiclostridium > [Clostridium] cellulosi. The sequence continues at coordinate 1,949,699 of LM995447.1, read as the reverse complement.
GCCGACTGCGCCCATCTGTACGGCCTTGATATAATTGCTCCATCAATTCAGGACTCAGACCTCAACTGCACAAGGTTTATTGCAGTCTCAAAAGAATTTGAACTGCCGGACAACGCAAATAAGATAAGCCTCGTCTTTTCGCTGCCTCATATTACAGGCTCCCTCTACCGCACCTTAGGTCGGTTTGCGCTCAACGGGCTTAATCTTACAAAAATCGAGTCCCGGCCCGACCCGAAAACACCGTTTGAGTACTACTTTTATGTTGATGTAATAGGCAATCTGAAAGCGCAAAAAACGGCGAAGCTTCTGGGCGCTTTCAGTGAAGAGCTGCCGTTCTTCAGTTTTCTTGGAAATTATTGTGAAGAATAGGCCTCGCAATGTTGGGAAACAACGCCATGCTTATAGACATGAAAATCCCCCGAAGAGAAGTCTTTCGGGGGATTTTCGCGTATATAAATGACAAAATCAGAGACACGCTTTTTATTATCCTTGCGCTTTCTTGAGGAGTCTCTCGTATCTTTCTTTTGCTTCCCTTTCCGCTTGGGCAAAGAGAACTTCCGCTCTTTCTGGGAAAGTACGGGTCAGGGAGTTGTAGCGCACCTCTCCCATGATAAAGTCGCGGTAAGAGGCGGACGGTGCCTTGCTGTCGAGAGTAAACGGGTTTTTGCCCTCGGCGGCAAGTCTCGGGTCATAGCGGAACAGGTTCCAATAGCCGGATTCAACCGCCCGTTTTTCCTCTGTCATTGAGATACCCATGCCGCCTTTGATACCGTGGTTGATGCAGGGCGAATAGGCGATGACAATGGACGGCCCGTTGTAGCTTTCGGCCTCAACAAGCGCCTTGATGCACTGGTTGTAGTCGGCGCCCATTGAAACCTGGGCGACATAGACATAGCCGTAACTCATGAACATGCCGGCGAGGTCCTTTTTCTTTGTAGACTTGCCGGCCGCGGCAAACTGCGCAACCGAACCGGCCGGGGTCGCCTTAGATGACTGTCCGCCTGTATTTGAATAAACCTCGGTGTCGAATACGAGAACATTGACATCTCTGCCGGACGCGAGAACATGGTCAAGGCCGCCGAAGCCGATATCATATGCCCAGCCGTCGCCGCCGAAAATCCAAATTGATTTCTTGGCGATGAATTCCTTAACCTCGAGAATCTGTGCGGCGAGCGGGTTATCTTTTATCTTTTCAAGGGCCTGGATGAGCCTGTCCGCAGCTTCGCGGTTTGCGCTTCCGTTCTCTTTGGTTTCTGTCCAGGTCTTTGCTGCCTCGCTTACTTCACTGCTTACGCCCGAATCCACAAGCTGTTTGAGTTTGGCTTCAATGCGGTCTCGGATTTGCTGCTGGGCGAGGAACATGCCATAGCCAAACTCTGCGTTGTCCTCAAACAGCGAGTTTGCCCATGCCGGGCCGAAACCGCGCTTGTTGACAGTATAAGGCGTTGAGGGCGCCGAACCGCCCCAGATAGAGGAACAGCCGGTCGCGTTGGCTATATACATCCTGTCGCCGAAAAGCTGGGTGACGAGTTTTGCATAGGGTGTTTCGCCGCAGCCCGCGCAGGCGCCTGAATACTCGAGCAACGGTTCCCTGAACTGGCTGCCTTTTACGCTGTCAACCTTGAATTTAGCCGCCACTTCTGGCTTTTCCGGCAGGGCGTGGCCGTAGTTAAAGTTGGCCTGCTCCTTTATCTGGCTGTCGAGGGGCTGCATAACAAGGGCCTTGTTGCCCTTCATGCCCGGGCATACATTTACGCAAGAACCGCAGCCAGTGCAGTCGAGCACTGAAACGGTGATGGCGAACTTATAGCCCGGCATGCCGGTCATCGCTTTCATCTTCATGCCTGCCGGTGCGTTGGAGGCCTCATTTTCGTTGAGGACAGCAGGGCGGATAACGGCGTGTGGGCATACATAGGAGCAGAAGTTGCACTGGATACAGTTTTCGGGTATCCATTGCGGCACGTCAACAGCAATACCGCGTTTTTCATAAGCCGCCGAGCCCTGCGGGAATGTGCCGTCCGCCGCGTCTTTGAAGGCGGATACAGGCAGCTTGTCGCCTTTCTGGGCATTGACGGGGATAAGAATGTTCCTGACAAAATCGACGAGTTCGGGGCGGTCACCCGGAACCTCAACCTTTTCCTCAGGCTCGTCTTGGGCGTTTGCCCATTCCGGCGGCACATTTACTTGTTTTGTTTCGTTAAAGCCGCGGTCGATTGCGGCATGGTTCATCGCGACTACCTTTTCGCCCTTATTGCCGTAGGACTTTGTCGCGGCGTCCTTCATAAACTTGATGGCGTCGTCGGCCGGAATTATATTCGACAATTTGAAGAACGCAGCCTGCAGTATCGTGTTGATACGGCCGCCGAGGCCTATTTCCTTTGCAATGCCGATACCGTCAATGGTGTAGAACTGAATATTGTTTTTTGCAATAAACCTTTTTACCCTTGCGGGCAGGTGTTTCTCCAGCTCCGCTTGATCCCACTGGCAGTTTAAAAGGAATATGCCGCCCGGTTTCAAGTCCTCGACCATTTCATATTTGTCGATATAGGAAGGATTGTGGCAGGCGACAAAGTCTGCCTTGCTCACAAGGTAAGTTGACTTGATAGGCTTTTTGCCGAAACGCAGGTGTGAGATCGTAACGCCCCCGGACTTCTTGGAGTCGTATGCGAAGTAACCTTGTGCATACAGGTCAGTATGGTCACCGATAATCTTAATGGAGTTTTTGTTCGCGCCGACCGTACCGTCGGAACCGAGGCCCCAGAATTTGCAGGAATGGGTACCTTCTGGGGTGGTGTCGGGGTTTTCAGTGACCTCAAGGGACAGGTTGGTTACGTCGTCCTCAATACCGATTGTGAAATGCTTCTTTGGAGCAGCGGCTTCTGCGTTGCGGTAAACAGCGATGATCTGGCCGGGTGTCACGTCCTTTGAGCCGAGGCCGTAGCGCCCCTGATAAATCGGGATATCGCTGAATTCGCTGTCGTCAAGTGCGGCGGTGACGTCAAGATAAAGGGGCTCGCCTAAGGCACCCGGCTCCTTGGTGCGGTCGAGGACGGAAATTTTCTTGACCGTCTTTGGAATAGCGGCAATCAGGTGCTTTGCCGAGAAGGGCCTGTAGAGGTGCACCTTGACAAGGCCGTATTTCCCGCCTTTTGCGTTCAGGTAATCTATTGTTTCCTCAATGGTATCGCATGCGGAACCCATGGCGATGATGATATTTTCCGCGTCGGGGGCACCGTAATAGTTGAACAGCTTATAGTCCTTCCCGGTTTTGGCGTTTACCTTGTTCATGTATTCCTCGACGACAGCCGGAAGGGCATTGTAATAGCTGTTTGAAGCCTCTCTCGCCTGGAAGAAAATATCGGGGTTCTGGGCCGTTCCGCGCAGCACCGGGTGTTCCGGGTTAAGGGCGCGCTTTCTGAAGGCTTCGACGGCGTCCATATCTACCATGCTCTTGAGGTCCTCATAATCCCAGACCTCTATTTTCTGTACCTCATGGGAAGTTCTGAAACCGTCAAAGAAATGCAGGAAAGGCACCCTGCCTTTTATCGCTGAAAGGTGGGCGACGGCGGCAAGATCCATAACCTCCTGCACGTTGCCGGAACAGAGCATGGCGAATCCGGTCTGACGGCAGGCATAAACGTCGCTGTGGTCACCAAAGATGGAAAGCGCGTGGGACGCCACCGCGCGGGCAGAACAGTGGATAACCCCGGGCAGAAGCTCACCCGCGATCTTATACATATTAGGAATCATCAGAAGAAGCCCTTGTGACGCGGTAAATGTGGTTGTCAGGGCGCCCGCTGTAAGCGACCCGTGAACAGTTCCCGACGCGCCTGCCTCGGACTGCATTTCCACGACGCTGACCTTTTGTCCAAATATGTTTTCCCGGTTTTCGGCAGACCATTTGTCCACGAGTTCAGCCATAACGGATGATGGCGTTATAGGATATATACCTGCAACTTCGGTAAAGGCATAGGCAACATGTGCGGCAGCCGTATTTCCGTCCATGGTTTTCATCATTCTTGCCATGGAACATTCCCCCTTACTTTAAATATCTTTATGGCATTTATTTCCACTCACCTTATATCTTATCACTTTGCCGTGAGCGTGTAAATAAAAGTTAAGTAAAAATTTAACAATTAAAGCGAATGTGATTTAACGGATAATGATTCTTGCGGACAAAATCAATTTGTCCCAATTATTATCCAGTAATCTTTGCCGATTTATTCTTGCAAAGTTAAAATTTATGGATTTGAGATTTAAAAGGGGGCAGACAGCGAATGTTTTCGACAATTTATCTGCCTATGGTTAAAAATCTGCGGCGCCAATCGGAGTGTGGTTTAACCTTTAAGAGAATAATAAAAAAGCAGGGCATATTCAGGTTTTGAATATGCCCTGCTGAAGATTTAAGCAGTTTAAACTCTTATATTATTTTTTCTCATCGTCTTTTTCATCGTCCGACCCGCCCAGCCGCTTTTCGATGTATTCGATGTCGTCCGGCGTGTGCTGAACATCAGGCCTGTAATGGAAGGGCAGGATGATTGACGAGACGTTCTTGTGGCGGCTGAGAATACGCTCGATAAAGTATGTTGTCTGGTTGTGCAGTATCGCGTCGTACCAGTGTTCTGAGATAAACTTTACAATAATGACCGAGAGGTTTTCGCCGTGGTCCAGCTTGCTTTCGCGTTCCCAGATATACTCGTCCAGCGGCTTTATGATATCGTGATAGGGCGTCAGGATTACCTCAAGTTTAATAGGCAGATGGAGGCTGTCCCACTGTTTGCGCAGTTCCTCAGCATGGTCGGGGTGGCGGCAGATATGGAGCGCTACAATATCGTCCGAAATCGAGTTGGCGTAGTTGAGGGATTTAAGCAGCGATTTGTTTATGGTCTGAACGAGTACAATGCACTGGCTCTTATGCGACTTTTTGCTGTCATAGTATGGGTAAAACTCTTTAAGTTCAAGCTGTTTGCCGACATAAGTGTAATGCTTCTTTATCCTTATCATCAAGAAAATAAGAATCGGCAGGACGATAAGGAGTATATATGAGCCTTCTGTCCACTTGGCAATAATTTCGACGAACAGGCAGATTAACGTAATTAACGCGCCGAAAAAGTTTATCCAAGACTTATACTGCCAGCCCTTTGCCTTTGAATTAATCCATTTTTTATACATGCCGTACTGGGACAGGGTAAAGGATATGAAAACGCCTATGGAATAGACTGGAATAAGGTTGTGGACATTGCTCTTTGCCACGACAATCAGTATTGCCGCCGCAAAACAGATGACCAGTATGCCGTTTGAAAAACTGAGTTTTGTGCCGCGGTGTGAGAACTGTCTCGGCACATAGCCGTCATGGGCCAGAATATATAAAAGAAAAGGAAGACCATTATAAGAGGTATTTGCGGCAAGGATGAGGATAAGTGCTGTAAATATCTGAATGACGTAATACATGAAGGTATGGCCAAATACCGCGTTCGCAATCTGGGAGGTTACCGTAACGCCGGCCTGCGGGATAACCATGAGGTTGTATTCAAGGATTGTTGTCCCGCCGAAAATAAGCATAATGGTACCGGCGAGCATAAACAGTACCTGTTTGGCATTGCGCTGTGACGGCTCCTTGAAATTCGGAACGGCGTCGCTGACGGCTTCAACACCGGTAAGGGCGGAGCATCCAGAAGCAAAAGCCCTCAAAAGTATAAAGGCGCCGACGCCCTCAGTGAGATCCTTCATATTGCTGATTTGCTGAGCCGAGTCATAGACAATAGGATGAAGTGTGCCGGTGAAAATTCTGAACAGTCCTGTCCCGATCATGATAAGCATTGAGAAAATGAATATGTAGGTCGGCAGGCCGAACACTTTCGAGGATTCACGTACGCCGCGCAGGTTGCCGAGGGTTATAATGGCGACGAAAATCAGAGACATCTCGACCTTGTAGTGGTTGAGCGCCGGAAAGGCAGATGCAATAGCGGCCGAAGCCGAGGATATACTAACGGCTGCCGTCAGGACATAGTCAACGATAAGCGCAGACGCAACGATAAGCGACGGGAATTCGCCGAGGTTTTCTTTTGAAACTACATATGCGCCGCCGCCGTTTGGATAGTGGTCTATTATCTGCGAATATGAAAATGCAAGGATGAACAGGAGCAGGATAATAGGCAGCGTTACGCCCAGGACATAGCGATATGCCGCCTGCTGCGGCGCATGAAGCGCTACAACAGCCGGAACCAGCACAAGCAATATTTCTTCGCAAGCGTAAGCAACGGAGGAAACAGCGTCGGAAGCCATTATTGGGAGGCCCCAAACGCGGGATAGCTTTTGCTTTGACATTTCGCTATATTTTACTGGTTTCCCGATCAGAATATCTTTTAAATTAATCATTTACTATCACCAATTTATTTGATTAACTTAATTGCATAATTCTATCACACTGAAAATATAAATACAACAAGAAAAACATATATTTGTTCATGTTTGGATATTTCAAAAATTATGTAATTTAAATAAAAACCAGACCAAAATCAGTAAAATCCGCATATATATTGATATCAAAATAAACTTTGGAATAAAGTATAAGCCTTCCGCTAAATAGGAAGGCTTATACAGTATAGCGGTATAATTTTGCCTAAATCACTCTTCTTTAACGGTAATAACACTGGTCGGGCAGTTTTCCTGAGCTTCAACTGCCTTATCCTCTTGGCCTGCCGGCACGTCGTCGACATAAACCTCCGCGAAACCGTCGTCAGCGAATCTGAATACATCAGGACAGGTTTCGACGCAAAGCCCGCAGGCAATGCAGCCGTCCCGATCAATAAATGCTTTCATGTCCCCAACTCCCTAATAGACGTTAATAAAATTATATCCAGTACGCTTAAGACTTATTCATTTGCAGTTTATTTAGACTTTGACATGCGGACAAGTTCTGATATCTTAAGCCTCTTGCCGTAGTGAAGAACCGCAGAGGAGTAGAGTTTTATTGAAATCCAGCACATTAAAACAGCAGATGCGGCAAGAAGGAGCAGGGAAAGTATAATCTGCCACGCCGGAACATTGGCGGAAACCATTCTCGATGGCATTGAAAACGGCGCACTGAACGGAATGAGAGAGGCTGCTATTGCGGCGGGGCTTTCCGGCGACATTGACGTCATATAGGCAAAATAGAACGACGCGATGGAGATTATGGAGATAGGCATAACCGCCTGCTGTATGTCCTCGGCTTTGCTGACAGTAGCTCCGCATACAGCGTTAAACATCGCGTAAAGGGCAAATCCGAAGATGAAGTAAACGATCATCATAATTACAGCCATAGGTGAAAAGCCGAGGTTTATGGACATGCCGCCGAGCGCAAAATCCTTTGGGTAGACAAAGAAGTATCCGATGGCGGCGACAATAATAAGGCCCAGCATATCGCACAGCCCGAGCAGTCCCATGCCGAGGCTCTTTCCGATGACGATATGGGACGGCTTTGTTGAGGTAATGAGGACTTCCATGACGCGGGAAGTCTTTTCCGACGCTATCGACATGGCAACCCAGTATCCAAACATATATATGGCGAAGAACAGCAAAATTGTTACGGCAAAGCTGCCGAACATGCCGCCTATAGTGCCTTTCCCGACGGGAATACTTGAATAGCTTATATCTGCGGCAACCTTATCAGTAACCTGGGACGCCACTCCTGCTTCCTTTAACACCTTAGTATTATACGCTCTGCGGACAACCGAGGCCAATTCGTCGCCGCTTGATGCGTTGCTCATTACACTTTTCACATAAAGGTTAAACGATGGGACGCCGTTGTTTAAAGTAAGCTCAATGAGGCTCAAATCGCCGTTATCTTTTATCTTGTTTATGAGAGCGGATTTTTCCGATGGCTCTTTGAATATGAAATTGAGCTTGTCCGAGGCGGATGACAAGATGTCGGTGCTGCCAGAAAATACGCCTCCGACGTCGATAACATAAACGTCCCTTTTTTCAATGCCCTTTTTTCCGCCTGATGTGCTGCCGCTATCTGATGAATTAGAAAATGCGTTTACGATGTTCGGAATGCACATGACGAGAATAATTAGAAGATAAGTAATAACGGTGCTGATTATAAAGGACTTTTTGCGTGCCTGTTCCCGAAATGTAAAGCCCAGAACGGTTAAAATGCGCTTCATTTGCGTTCACCCGCCTTTTCCACAAATATTTCATGCAGCGTAGGTTCGCGGATTTCAAATTTATCAATGGCGACGCCTTGGTCAAGCAGATACTTGAGCAGCGAATAAGCGCTTTCTTCTGATTTGATATGCAGTTCAAAACCAGAGGCGGTGCGGTTGACAAGTGTCATGCCCAATTCTGTAGCCTTTGGAATAATATCGTAATCACAGCCGATAAAAAGGTTGTTGCGCCCATAGCTGTGCTTGATCTCACGCAGATTGCCGGACAGAACGGTTTTGCCGTCGACGAGCAGCAGAATGTCACGGCAATATTCCTCGACTGATGTCATCTGGTGGCTTGACATTACGATATACTTTCCTTTTTCCACAAGCTCAAGTATTACCGATTTAAACAGGTCGGCGTTGACAGGGTCAAGGCCGCTTAAAGGCTCGTCGAGCACCACAAGGTCCGGGTCATGCAGTATGGAAAGTATAAGCTGAATCTTTTGCTGATTGCCCTTTGAAAGCTGCTCGGCGCGCATATCATAGTATTTGGTGACATTGAGCCTTTTCATCCAATAGTCAATGTTTTTAAGGGCTTTCTCGCGGCTCAGCCCACGCAGTTTAGCAAAATAAAGCAACTGGTCGCGCACTTTAATCTGAGGGTAAAGCCCGCGCTCTTCCGGCAGATATCCAAAGCGCACATCCTCGCGTTTTACAGGCTTGCCGTTCCAAGTAATGTTTCCGCTGTCTTTTTCAAGAATGCCCAGAATCATGCGGATTGTAGTGGTTTTTCCGGCGCCGTTTGTTCCCAACAGCCCAAAAACGCCGGGCTTGTCGAGTTCAAAGGAAAGGTTGTCCACTACGGTTTTTCCGCCGAACCGTTTTGAAGCATTTTCAACTTTGAGCCCCATCTGTTTACTCTCCTTTTTTATTTATCGCGCTTTCTTTTTTTGTTCAAATAGTGTATTTCTTTCGCAGGCGGGAAGGTATCTGGAAGTTTTGTGATGTTCCCTGCATGCGGCGCAGTCACCGCGGCGCGGACATTTCTTTTTGCTGCAAGGGCAGCAATCTATGCCCAAATTAATTCCTCCGTTGTAGATTTATATTAAAGCATATGATACCAATATATTCCAAATAAGCGGCTATAATGAAAGGATATATTAAAATCGGAATTTTTGCAAGCATTTTTTTAAATTTTAGTTAAAAAGGCTTTGACTTCTATGTAAATTTGCGTGTCAGGATAAAAATTTCGGTTGCCTTATCCGTTGTGATGTATTATAATGTATTGGGTCGGCGTGATAGTGCGCCGGAACATGCAGGTGAGGGCAGCCCGTGCGGCGGCGTGCCGTGAACCATGTCAGGCGGGGAACCGAGCAGCATTAAGCGGATTTCGCCGGGCGCCGCGGGATTTGTCTTTGCCTGCATGTTCGGGAGCATTATCACTATTTTACTATTTGGGGGTCTGTCTTACGTATCAGGCGCTTTACCGCAAATGGCGGCCTCGCGTGTTTGAGGACGTTGCGGGGCAGCCAAATATTACAGCGACGCTCAAATATGAAATTGCGGCGGGCAGGATTGCCCACGCCTACATTTTTACCGGCTCGAGGGGGACCGGTAAGACTACCTGCGCAAAAATATTCGCGAAGGCTGTAAATTGCCTTAACCCTCACGACGGCGACCCCTGCAATGAATGTGAAAACTGCCGCGGCATTGATGCTGGCAGCCTTTTGGACGTTGTAGAAATTGACGCTGCGAGCAACAACGGCGTCGACAATATCCGTGAGCTAAGGGAGGAGACGGTTTACACACCTGCCAGCTCAAAATACCGTGTTTATATCATAGACGAGGCGCATATGCTTTCAACAGGCGCGTTCAACGCCCTGCTGAAAACGCTTGAGGAGCCGCCCGCCTATGTTATTTTTATTCTTGCGACAACTGAGGTTAATAAGATTCCGGCAACAATAATGTCGAGATGTCAGCGCTTTGATTTCCGGAGGATTCCGATACCGGATATCGTCGCAAGGCTTCAATATGTGGCGCAGCAGGAAAAAATCGACCTCACTCCCGCCGCCGCTGAGATGATAGCGAAGATTTCTGACGGCGCCCTTAGAAATGCGCTGTCTTTGCTCGACCAGTGCGCCGGTATCGGCGGTACGGTTGACGAGGAAAGGGTAGCGCAGACAGCCGGGCTGACTTCCCGGGAATACCTTTTTGAGCTGTCCGGCGCTGTGAAAAACAGAGACAGCGCCGCGGCTCTTAGTGTTATTGACAGGCTTTATGCCTATGCTAAGGATATGGAAAGGCTCTGTGAAGAGCTGATTGCTCATTTTAGAGACCTTATGATTGTCAAATCAGTCAAGGACCCGTTTGAAGTGATAAACTGCCGTACCGATGAGCGCGAAAGACTGCAGAAGACAGCAGACGGATTTTCACTTGAAGCCATTCTGCATGCCCTTGACACGCTGCAGTCGACGCTTGAACTGCTCAAACGCAGCTCATCCGGCAGGGTATATATTGAAACTTGTTTGCTCCGGCTTTGCAATCCGGAGCTTGACACCTCAAAGACCGCGCTTCTGCGCAGGATTGAGGCGCTTGAAGAAAAGCTCAAATCCGGTAATTTCACTGCGGCGCCCGCTGCACCATCAGCTGCACAATCTGCCGCGCCGCCAGTTCAGGACGCGCCGAAAGAGATTCCGGCGGAAACGCCGCAGCCGAAGATTGAGAAGGCTGAAAGCGGCCGACCAAAACAAGAACCTTTGGGCGGCCTCCCGCCAAGGGAAGGGCTGCCGTCGACGGATTCAAGCGCAGACGTTCCTCTTGACTGCTGGGCAGAGATTTTGGAGGAGCTGAAAAAGAGCGACCCGCCGTTGTTTGGCGTTTTGAGGGAGTCCTCGGCGATTATAAGGGGCGGATTTGTGCTCATCGACCCGAACAACACGCTTTTCGCGGGACTTATCAGAAGTCAGGAGCACCAGCGGCCCCTCGTCGATACAATAAGGCGTATTACCGGCAAACCATATAAAGTGGGTATCTTTAAAAAGGGACTTGAGACTGCAAAGAGGCAGAAACCGGACGGGCTTGACGAGATTATTGAAAACGCAAGCAAGGCCGGCATTGAGGTTAAGGAAAAATAAATCAGTAATAATATCAGCTTAGGTTTTGGAGGTTTTTGTATGAAAGCAAGATTACCGCAGGGATATGGCGGCGGCGTTTCAAACATGAACAGCATGATAAAACGGGCGCAGAAAATGCAGGAAGAAATGGCTCGAATTCAGCAAGAGCTTGAGCAAAAGACTTTTGATGTAACTTCCGGCGGCGGCATGGTCAAGGTCACCATTACCGGCAAGCGGGAAATCAAAGCTATCGAATTAAAACCTGAAATTGTAGATCCTGATGACATCGAAATGCTGCAGGATACGATTGCCGCTGCGGTCAACGAGGCTATCCGCAAGGTTGATGAAGAATCTGAAAAAGAAATGTCAAAGGTAACACAGGGGCTAAACTTGCCCGGGCTGTTTTAAGGAGCGAGTATGGCATACTACGCGGCACCATTACTAAAGCTTATTGAGCAGTTTGAGCGCCTCCCCGGAATCGGGCATAAAACAGCGCAGCGACTGGCATTTTTCATTCTCAATGGCACGCAGGAGCAGGCGGACCAATTTGCCCGCGCTATTGTAGAAGCGAAAAAGAGTATGCACTGCTGCAAAATATGCCAGAATCTGACCGACGCAGAGGTCTGCGGTATTTGCTCAAACCCCTCTCGGGACAGTTCAATAATCTGTGTTGTAGAGGACCCGCGCGATGTCGTGGCGTTCGAACGCACACGTGATTACAACGGGTTATATCATGTTTTGCACGGCGTTATCTCGCCAATGGACGGAATCGGTCCGGAACAGCTTAAAATCAAGGAATTGCTCGCCCGTATCAAAAACGGCGGGGTAAAAGAGATTATTATGGCCACAAATCCGGACGTTGAAGGCGAAGCTACCGCCATGTATGTATCACGTCTTGTAAAACCGCTTGGGGTAAAGGTAACCCGTATAGCATATGGGCTGCCCGCGGGCGGTGAACTTGAATATGCAGATGAGGTGACCCTATTAAAGGCACTTGAAGGCAGAAGTGAAATTTAAGCGGCTTTTTAAGGTAATTTTTATTATCTTAATAGCCGTCGCTTTTTACACTTTTTTAAATATTCAGAACGAAAAATAACGTCAGAAATTGCCTTGCTGTATAAATAATTGTCATATAGGCAGCGAATGTGCCGACCTAAAAAAGGCGGCTTATACAATATGCGTCTGAATATTACTTAAGTAAAAATTGAATAGACATTTTATTACATTTCAATTTATCTCACTGACATTACAATCTATTCATCATCACAGAGGTAACCAAACATGAGATATATCAATGTATCGAAAATAAAGGAAGGCATGCTTCTGGGCCAAGATATTTTTGATACTAATGGATTCCTGCTGTTAAGACGGGGACAGCCGCTGCATAGGACATATATTGACAGGCTTCACAAAATTGGGATAAATGGGCTGTACATTGAAGATGAATTGACTGATGATATTAAAATAACGCCGGTGGTTAAACCCGAAACCAGGATGAATGCGGTCAAGAATATCCGGACTATGTATTTAAAGGCCGCGTCAAATTGGGGTGAAACCGACAATGTTGTTGATGAGGCCGTAGCTGCCGTGCAGCATATAGCCGATGAGATATTTTTCTGCGCAAAACCGATTTATGATATTTATGAATTTAAAACCGAGAAAGATTATAGATACTATCATACGATCAATATGACGACGATCGCCATGATAATTGGAACCGGCCTGAATATGAAAAAGCAGGAATTAAGGATGCTCGGCATATGTGCTGCATTCTGCGATATCGGACTTAATAATTACGACCAGGAACTCCTCGAGAGCAGCAACAGCCTTTCAGAAGAGGAAATCAACGCGATAAAAAATCATCCTGTAACCGGTTTTTCTATGTTAAGCGAGAAACGAGGAATTCATGCAAGAATTAGGCAGGGAGTATTACATCATCACGAAAGATGGAACGGAACTGGCTATCCGGGGCACCTGAAAGGTGACCAAATCAGCCTTTTTGCAAGAATTATCGCGATAGCAGATGTTTACGACGCCTTAATTTCAAACAGGCCCTATCGCCCCGCAGTAATGCCTTATGAGGCCTTTGAGTATATCATGGCTAATGGCGGCATACTTTTTGACCCGGATATCGTAAAGGTGTTTACCAGAAAAGTGGCGGCTTTTCCGGTGGGAACAAAAATAATGCTGAGCAACGGCAACAAGGGTTATGTAAAATTCAATTACTCCGATTGCGCGCTTCGTCCTGTCGTTAAAGTATTTGACAGAAAAGAAATGAAGATCATCGACTTAAAAAACGACCCGGGTGCACTTAACTTGACAATACAATCAGCGGCGGAGTAAAGCGGGGGTATCCGTAGCTGATTGCCGGTGTGTTTATAAAAGAATTATTGCTGGTTTTGATGTGCTGTCTTTTGTTTTAAGGCAGCATTTTATTTTTGTTTTCCTTTTTATTCTCGAGCAGCGACGCACGCTTTACAGTGTTGTAGCCGAACCGTTCACGCAAGGTGTCGATAGTCTTTTCAAGTTTTTCTTCTTTCGCGTCAGCGGAGATGGTGTCAGAAAAGAATGAGAGCTGTTCCGGCATGTCGCCTCCGAATCCGCTTATTGAAACGCCGATAAGACGTACGGGGCGTCCGGTCCAGTTTTTTTCAAGCAGGGCTGCAGCCGCATTGCTTATTTCCTTAGTAAGATATGTCCCCGGGACTTGGGATTGGCGCGTTATACAAGTAAAATCGGAATACTTGAGGGTCAACTGAACAGTAGTGCCTTTTTTGTTATGGCGCCGAGCGTCTGCCCCAACCTCTTCTGACAGCGCGAGGATAACGCTGCGGGCTTCTTCTATGTCCGTGATGTCCCGCGGCATGGTTGTTGAGCGTCCTATTGATTTCATTGAATTCCGGACGATGGGAGTCACCGGGTCGTTGTCCTCGCCGTTTGCAAGCGCGAAAAGCTCTCTGCCGTATTTTCCAAAGTTTCTCGGCAGTATATCTTTGCCGTAAGTGGCCATGTCACCTATTGTATATAATCCGAGAGAGTTCAGTTTCGAGGCAGTTTTGGCCCCGACGCCGTACATTGCGCTGACGGGAAGCGGCCAAAGTTTTTCTTTGATTTCACTTTGCCAAAGCTCGGTGATACCGAGCGGTTTTTTCATATCGGACGCCATCTTTGCCAAAAATTTGTTCTCCGATATGCCTATCGAGCACCAAAGACCGAGTTTAGAGAGGATCTCGTCCATTATTTTCTTTGCTGCGGCGGAAGGCTCGCCGAATAACCTGTCGCTGCCGGTCATGTCGAGCCAAGCCTCATCGATACTGTTTTGCTGTAGGACCGGAGTATAGGAGCTTAAGATATCCATAACGCGGGAAGACACTTCGCTGTAGAAATGGTGGTCGGGTTTCAGCAAAATGATGTCGGGGCAGCGTTTTCGGGCTTCCCCGATTGTCATTGTGGTTTTAACCCCATATGCCCGCGCCTCATAATTTGCCGTAAGAATGATTCCGCTGCGTTTTTTGGGGTCACCGGCTACAGCGGCAGGCTTTGAGCGGATTTCAGGGTGGCGCATCTGCTCACAGCTGATATAAAAAGCATTCATATCAACAAGAAAAACAACTCTGCGCATAAGACCCTCCGGTAAAGAACCTGCATGTATAATAATTACCCATTATTATATCATTTTTTATAGATAAGGTATGATTTTCTGCAAAAATATAGGTAGGTTCTTGAGCTTCAAAATGTTTGCCGTTTGGCTTGAGAGAATAGATAATCGCCATTTGGCTTTCTTTCGCATGATAATACCCATTGGGGCATACGTAGTACAAAACAAAAAAGGCTGCCGCATTGCGGCAGCCCTTTTGTCTATCTTTTTCAGATATCAAGGCCGAGAAGCCTTTTCGCATTTTCAAATAATATCTTGTTGTTTTCCTCTTCAGTAAGCCCTAAACTTAAAAACCGTTCAAGCTCATCCTTGTGTCTGGTAAGCGGGTAATCGGTGCCAAACAAAACCTTATCGACGCCGTGTTTTCTTATAATATTGACTGCCCTTTCTTTCGGCAGCGCCCATATAGAGCTGGACGTGTCGATATAGCAGTTTCTCCCGATTATATATTTCTCTGCCTCGTCCCATTCAGAGTAGCCGCCGAGATGAGCGGATATAACAGTCAGGTTTGGATACCGGTCGAGTACGTTTGCGAGCCGCCTCGGTGACGTAAAATCGGTGTTTTTGTCGCCGGTATGTATCAGAACGGGCATTTTGCCTTCAATGGCTTTATAGATGATATCCATGGACGGGTCGTCCACATAATAGCCCTGAAAATCAGGATGGAGTTTAAGACCGCGCAGACCGAGGGAACGGATACGGTCCAGTTCCTTTAAAATCCCGCCTTCATATGCGGGATGAATCGTTCCGAACCCGAAGATGTTTTCTGATAGGTGCGCCGCTATCCAGTTGTTTACGTTTTCGACTTGCGTCGGCTTTGTGGCCACCGCATGCACCAGCAAATATCCGACCCCTCCGCTTCGTGCCGAATCCAAAAGGTCGTCCATTGTGCCGCTGCCTTGACAGTTGACCTTGTAATAATTATTGAGAAAGTCAACAGATTTTATCGCAACTTTTTCAGGATAGGCGTGGGAGTGAAAATCAAAAATCCTGCGCATTAAAAAGGCCTCCATACAGACAAAAACAAATCTTTTGCAAAAATATCCTATATAAATATTCTATCGCATATGTCAAACAGCATGCAGGTTACTTAAAAAATACATTGAAAATAACGTAAAGCAGGCCGTAAATAATGGGCTGATGCAGAACGTAGATGAGCAGCGTATTGCGCCCCGCCGCTGCGAGGAAAGGCACGCGGACGGTATAGAACTTTTCGGGGAGGCGGCGGTTTTTTATAGGAACGCCGATAACCGTTCCTATGAGGAACATAAAAAACCACGGTATCATCGGGAAATAATCCGCTGAAAAGAAGTTGGCGTCAGGAAAACCGAGCGCATAGAGATGGGGCGTGTTCTGCAAAAATTCCGGAAGTGCTATGCCGATAAGGCCGGGGAACCCGATGACATGGGATTCAGGCATTGTAAAGGTTATGGCAAACAAAAATGACCAGATGAGAAAGGCGACTTTGCGCGGAATCCGGTCGCATGCCGGCTTTATCAGCTCAAAAAGCAATATCGCAATGCCCATAAAATGCAGGATACCGAAATAAATCGACTGGCTCGGTATTAATATAACCGTCACCGCGGTAACAACAAGGCCGAAAAACAGTACCCTTAAGCCGCGCTTTATATTGTTGTGGGAAAACCTTGAGGATATGCCCGCAAGGAGGATGAACGCCCAGGTGAACGGCTGGCGCACTATTTCGAACAGCAGGGTGTCAAGTATCGGGATATGATACCCGAAGATATCGTCAATGTCATAGAGCGCGTGATAAAATACCATTGCGAGGATGGCGACGCCCCTTATAGCGTCGAGCGAATCTATTCGGTTGTTCTTATGAATTATGACACCCACTGTTTTTACCGCCTTTTCAGATAATTGTCCTGTATAGATTTCAATTATATACGAAAACGCGTGTAACTGGCAAGCACAAGGCCCCAAATCCAATTTTTAATTTTAACCGTTTTGAGTTGATTTTTAGGCCCCAAGTAATATAATTATAAATATGTACTTTTGTTAATTTTGGATATATAGATACTTGCACAGAGCCAAACGGTATTGTACTGTTTTGACTTGCTAATTTTTTTGACTACCGGAGGTAATTTAATTGTCCTGCTTTCTTAAAAGAACTTGGGCTGAGGTTGACGCCGACTGTTTAGCGCACAACTATCATGCCATACGGAACTACATACATAAAGACTGCAAGTTGATGGCTATAGTCAAGGCCGACGCCTATGGGCATGGCGCGCCGTTTGTAGCCGGGGAATTTGAGGCGCTCGGTGCGGATTATTTCGGCGTTTCCAATATGGAGGAGGCCTTGCAGCTCAGGGGCAGCGGCATCAAAAAACCGATACTGATACTTGGCTACACCCCCGCCGAATACGCCGGCGAGATGATTGCAAAAGGCATAACCCAGACAGTATTAAGTTTGCAGTACGCAAAGGAGCTTTCAAAGGCGGCTCAGAGCGCGGGCGGTACGCTGAAAGTTCATATAAAGATTGATACAGGCATGAGCCGTATAGGATTTCTTTATCACGACCCTGTAAAAAATGCCGGCAGCATTGATGAGATAATGGAGGTTTCAAACCTGCCCGCTCTTGACCTTGAGGGCATATTTACCCACTTTGCGGTATCCGACGAGCCTGAAAAGGATTTTACAAAAATCCAGTTCGAACGGTTTACTGACATTATACAAAAGCTTGGCGACAGAGGACTTAAATTCCGTTTGCGCCATTGCTGCAACAGCGCGGGGCTTCTCAATTTCCCGCAAATGCAGCTTGATATGGTGCGCCCAGGGATAATACTCTACGGTATGACGCCTGCTGAGGGGATG
Source organism: [Clostridium] cellulosi (assembly GCA_000953215.1). Lineage (NCBI taxonomy): Bacteria > Bacillati > Bacillota > Clostridia > Eubacteriales > Oscillospiraceae > Ruminiclostridium > [Clostridium] cellulosi. The sequence goes on along the minus strand of LM995447.1, from coordinate 1,931,963 downwards.
CCCCTGCCAATTGAATTAAAACCGGTAATGTCACTTAAAACGATTGTGTCGCAGGTGAAAACCCTTGAGAGCGGTACAGCGGTAAGCTACGGCATGAAATATGTAACCGACGGCAAAAAACGTGTGGCAACGCTTCCGGTAGGATATGCCGATGGGTTTGCCCGCAGCCTATCAAACAAGGCAGATGTTCTTATAGCCGGTAAGCGCGCGCGTATCATAGGGCGCGTCTGCATGGACCAATGTATGGCTGACGTTACTGATATTCCTGAAGCCGCCGAAAACAAGATTGTGACGGTTATCGGCAGGGACGGAGACAACTGCGTGACGATGGAGGAATTAGCTGATTTTATGGGGACAATCAACTATGAAACGGCCTGCCTTATCGGGAAACGCGTTCCTCGTGTTTTCTTAAAGGGCGGCAAAATCGTCGGCACGCAGAATTACATACTGCCTTAAATGCTTTATTTTAAGTCTTTGGCGTAATATGCGCCGGAATCGGGGGATTGCACTTGTTTTTTGTTACCGGTGATGTCCATGGTGACATAAAGGATTTTACCGGCCGCAAATACGGGCGGATAAAAAAGAACGACCATATAATAGTCTGCGGTGATTTTGGTCTTATATGGACTGGCGGAAAGGACGAGCTGCGCAGCCTTAAAAAGCTCGGAAAATCCAAACACGACATACTGTTTATTGACGGCGCACACGAGAATTTTGATTTGCTTTACAAATATCCGGTAACGATGTGGAACGGCGGTAAGGTGCATGTAATTTCAGGCAATCTTATTCACCTTATGCGCGGACAAGTCTATACCATCGACGGCAAAAAGATATTCACTTTCGGCGGCGGCGAAAGCACAGATTCTGATATGCGTATTCCCAATAGGTCATGGTGGAAAGAAGAGCTTCCGTCGGAGGAAGAAATGAAGGAAGGCATATCCAACCTCGTTGAAAACGACTGGAAGGTGGATTATATTATAACGCACGAGGCGCCCACGTCTTTCAGGAGATACCTTGAGGGCAAGGATTACGACTTAAATTCGCTCAATGTATATCTTGAATGTATTCGTCAGAAGTGCAAATATAAAAAATGGATTTTCGGCAACTACCATAAGAATTTCAGAATTTCGGCTCAAATCGAGACTGTGTTCGACAACGTAATAAAGCTTGAGTAATATTTCAGTTTAATAATGTTTAATTGGGGCTGTCTTAAACGCGCGAACAACCGCAATTGCCCGATATGACGGGGTTACCCCTTAAAGGGCATTTATCGGGCAATTCGTTGATGGGACAGCCCCTTTGGATTAATACTGCGGCGGCAGAATTAAGAATGGGGAGTGGCTCGCAAGTGAAAATTCTTCACACGTCCGACTGGCATTTAGGCAAGACTGTTATGGGGCGGTCAATGTTGCCTGAACAGGAGTATTTTATAGACAATGTGCTTTTGCCGGTTCTCGACGAGGAGCGCCCCGACGCACTGATTATCGCAGGTGATATTTTTGACCGTCAGGTGCCGCCCGCAGAAGCGGTCAAGCTTTTCAGCCGCACGGTCAAGGAGATTTGTTTGACAAGAAGAATAAAAACGGCTGTCATAGCAGGAAACCACGACGGCGCCGACAGGCTGGCTGTTTATGCCGAGCTGCTCCGCCCTCAGGGACTTTATATTTCAGCACGGCCGTTCGACACCGACCCTATTCTTATAGAAGATAAGGATACGGCGGTTTACATACACCTTTTGCCCTATTTTGACGCGGCGATAGCAAGGGATATTTTGGCGCGGGATGACATAAGGGGACAAAATGCCGCCTTTGCCGCCGTTATGGAACAGATAAAGCCTGTTAACGGCGCTGTCAATGTCCTTGTCGCCCACTGTTTTGCGGCGGGCGGCGTCACCTGTGAGTCCGAATCGCCCCTCTCCGTCGGGGGAAGCGACGAGGTGGACCCGTCTTTGTTCGACAAGTTCGATTATGTGGCGCTCGGGCATCTTCATGGCCCGCAGCGCTCTGGCAAAAACGGCGCCTACAGCGGGTCTCCGCTGAAATACTCCTTTGACGAGGAACATCAGAAAAAATCACTTGTTCTGCTTGATATAAAGGACGGAACCATTGAACGCCGCCTTATCCCAATAAAACCGCTCCATGACATGCGCACAATAACCGGGACAATCAAAGATATAATCGGCGCGGCGCAAAAGGACAGCAATAGGGACGACTTTATTTATGCGAATCTGCTTGACACGCGGCCGGTCTTTGAACCGATGGCGCTGCTGCGGGAGCACTATCCCAATGTGCTTGGATTGCACCCGGGCTGGCTTGACCTGACGGCTGGCGACGGCGACCGCGAGAGCTTAAAACAGAATCTGCGCACCGGTTCGGGGGATAAGCTGCTTTTTGAGGAATTTCTGCGCCAGGTCTGCGGGATTGAGCCGAAAGAGGACGAGCTTCGTGTGTTTGATGAGCTGATGGAAAAGGCGGGTGACGAGGTATGAAACCAAGAAAGATTATAATGCAGGCGTTCGGGCCGTATCTCGAAAAGACCGAAATAGATTTCACGAAGCTCTACAAGAGCGGGCTGTTCCTGATTACGGGTGCAACCGGCTGCGGAAAGTCCACTATTCTTGACGCAATGTCATATGCGCTGTACGGGCGTGCCGCCGGCTCAATCCGCGACGTCAGGGACATGCGGACGGTCGGCGCACCGGACGACCTTGAAACAAAGGTCGTGTTCGAAATGGAGAAGGCGGGCACGGTCTATAAATTTGAACGCTCTATGCGGATTAGAAAAGTAAAAAGGCGCACCGGCGAAATAGACAAAGTGACCGATTACGAGGAAAACTGCTCTGTGATGGACGGGGGCGAGTGGAAGCTTCTTTGCTCCGGCGCGCAAATGAAGGACAAGGCCAAAGAACTGCTTGGCTTTTCAAACGAGCAGTTCTCGCAGGTAGTGGTGCTGCCCCAGGGAGAGTTTAGGAGGCTTTTGACGTCACCTTCTACGGAAAAGCAAAAAATCCTCGAGACGCTTTTCGGAACGGCGCGCTGGCAGGCCTTTTCAAAAGCGCTGGCGCAAAAAGCGAAATCGTTGGGAGATGAGCTGCAAAAGTGCGCGGACGAGACCATCACCCTTTGCAGAAGTGTAGAGTGTGAAAATGTAGAGCAGCTCGAGGAGGCTATACGCGCAGCAGGCGAACAGCTTGAGGGTTTAAATAAGGATATCGAGTCCCTTTTGAAACAATATAACAAAAAGCTCACGGAATTGCGCCGCGCGGAACAGATTGAGAATAAATTCAGCGAGCTTGAGGCGGCGCGGCGGAATCTTGAAGAGCTTTCAAAAAAGAAGGATAGCATAGAGCAAAAAAGGGAGAGGCTTTCCCTGTCCGAAAAGGCGCGGGAACTGCTCCCGTACTATAATGCGTTCACCGAGTCAAAGACGGCACTGTCTGCGGCAAAGTCCCAGCTTGCGGAAGCCGAAAAGGCACTTGAAGCCGCAAAGCTGGAGGCCAAAAAGGCCGAAGAGCAGGCCGCCTCGTGCGACGAGAAAGACCAGGAACTTAAGAAAATGGCGGGGGATATCGCGAGACTTGAAGGAATCCTTGAGCCGGCGCGGGCGCTTTGTGCCGCGGCGGCGGATCTCAAGAACAAGGGCAGCGAGGAAAAGAGCGCGCGGGAAAAGGCGGTTCTGGAATCGGAGAAGGTCAAAAGGCTGGAGTCGGAGATAGAGAAGCTTAAAGCGAGTATCCAGAAAGACAGGGAACAGTATATTGCACACCTGCCCGACCTGACTGCTGAGAAAAAGGAACTTGAGGCCAATATAGATGCGCTAAAGAACCTTGAAAAGCTGAAAAGTTCAGTTGATGAGCTTTCAAAAGAACTTAATAGAAAGCGTGCAGAGTATAAAGCGCTGAAGCAAAACCTTGAAAACGAGAAAAAGGCGCTTGAAGCTATGCAGGCGGCACTGGACTCCGACGCCGCATACCGCCTTTCACAGACGTTGGTTGACGGCGAAAAGTGTCCGGTCTGCGGCTCGGTTTCACACCCATGCCCCGCCACGGCTGTTACAGGTGTGCCGTCAAAAGAGGAGATTGAGACTCAAAAGACAATTGTCGATGGGCTTGAGAAAAAACACCAAGCTGTTCTAAAAGACGGCGCACAGATACACGGTAAATTCGATTCTGCCAACAAACAGTACAAGGAACTGCTCTCCAAATGCGAAAACTTAAGTTACAGCTTGCCGGAAGCCCAACAGAGACTGGAAGCCGTCAAAAGGGCGCTGTCAGAGGCCAATGAGGCCGCGGAACGGGTAAAGAATTTAGAAGCGCAGCAAAAGAGGGCTGAGAATGAGCTTGCCGCAGCCCGCGAACAGTGCGAGAAGCTGAAAAAAGCGGCGGAAGACTCGTCAGCCGCTGTGACAGCGCTTAAAGAGAGATATTCATTGCTGACTGCCTCCGTTCCCGAAGAATTGAGGGACGCCGCTGAGGTCGAGCGAAAGATTAATGCGCTGAAAGAGCAGTGCGAGAGCATTTCACAGACTGTGAAAGCGCTCCGTGACCGGTTGGAAAAAGCGAAAAGCGCCCTTTCCGGTGCGCTCGAACGGCAAAAGGCAGCGCAGGATGTGGCAAAGACGGCGGAGGCCGCCTTTGAAAAGGCACAAAAGGAGTATATCGGCTGCCTTGAGAACCTACATCTTCCGCGGGATACGGATGTGAAAGCGCTTACATTAACAGAAGAAGAGTATCAGGCATTAAAAGCTGAAATAGAATCCTTTGACCGGGAGATAAATCTGCAAAAGGACAAGGTAGTGTCGCTTAACAAGGAACTTTCCGGCGTATCCCGCCCCGACATCGAAAGCCTGCGGCGGAGTGAACAGGAGGCGAGGGAGCGCAACGCCGAAGCGCAGTCCCAGAAAGGCGCGCTTGAAGCAAGGCTCAAGAGCCTTGAAAATGTGAAGAAAAGCCTTAGGGAGAACGCGGAAAGGGAAGAGAAACTCAGGCAGGAATTCTCGCTTTACGACCACCTGAGCGGGCTTGCCAACGGCGGCAATCCTCTCAAAACGCCGATCCACCAGTTTGTGCTCGGCCTTATGCTCGACGATATTGTCGCGTGCGCCAATATCCATTTGTCACAGCTCAGCCGGGGGCGTTATACCCTCATAAGGGCTGCCTCGCCGACGCGGGGAAACGGCACAAAAGGCCTCGAACTCGCCGTCGGTGACGCATGGAGCGGCGGAGAGAGGGGTGTAAGCACACTTTCCGGCGGCGAGATGTTTTTGGCGTCGCTGTCGCTTGCCTTTGGGCTGTCCGATGTTGTGCAGTCCTATTCCGGCGGCATAAGGCTCGATTCGCTGTTCATTGACGAAGGGTTCGGCTCGCTCGACACCGAAACCCTTGAGACGGCGATGAACGCGCTTGAAAAGCTGCGCCTTTCCGGAAGGCTCATCGGGGTCATTTCCCATGTCGGTGAACTTCGCGAGCGCATAACCGCGCGTATAGACGTTATAAGGCGGCCGGACGGCACCTCGGACGCCAAGGTTATAACACCATAAAGGAGATTATTATGTCGGAGCTCAATATATCGGGAATTATCCGGGAATCCATTGTAGACGGGCCCGGTATTCGATTTGTTGTATTCGCGCAGGGCTGTCCGCACCATTGTCGGGACTGCCACAACCCTCAGACCTGGCCCTTTTCAGGTGGAAAGAAAGTGACACCCGAGAGGATCGTGTCGGAGATAAAAAAAGACCCGCTTTTGACGGGGGTCACGCTGAGCGGCGGAGAGCCTTTCTGCCAGCCAAAGGCTATGGCCGAAATTGCGCGCCTTACGCATGAAGCCGGCCTTGATGTAGTAACCTTTACAGGTTATCTGTTTGAACACCTTGTCGAAAAAGCAAAGGAAGACGACGCCGTCAGGGATTTGTTAAACGAGACTGACGTGCTTGTGGACGGGCCGTTCATAGCGTCGCTTAAAAGCTATGATTTGAAGTTTCGCGGCTCTTCCAACCAGCGCGCTATTGATGTCAAGAAAAGCCTTGACGAGGGAAAAGTTATAACGGTGTGGGAATAAAAAGGGGCGCCCAAAGGGCGCCCTAAACTTTTATCGGCTTTTATAAATTTCCGGTTGCGTACATAATAACAGACAGGGCGGATAGCGGAGCTGTTTCCGTCCGTAAAATGCGAGGCCCCATGCCCGCGGTCCTGATGTTTCTTTCACGCGCAAAACTGACCTCGATATCGTCAAAACCGCCCTCGGGCCCTACCATTACGCCGAAAGTTTTTATGCCGATACAGCCGGAAAGCAGGTCACCCATCGTGCCTCCGCTGCGCTCATAGAGCATTATCGGCAAGTCCATGTCTTTTGCCATTTCGGCGGCGGTATAGAAGTCAACAGCGTCGGCAACTTTGGGCAGAATACCGCGCCCGCACTGCTTTGCCGCTTCGGCGGCTATCTTGTTCCAGCGCTCGATTTTGCGCAGCAGTGTTTTTTTGTCCGGCCTTGAAACACTCCTTCTGGTGATTACCGGCACTATCTCACTGACGCCGAGCTCAACACTCTTCTGGACAATTAAATCCATTTTGTCACCTTTGGGCAATCCCTGAAACAGCGTCACCTTGACTGTTGGCTCTGACAGGGACACAGTGCGTTCCAGAACATTAAGTGAGACTGCCGTCGGGCTTACTGACACAATTTCACATGTGTAATCAAAGCCGCGGCAATCGCATACGGTGAGGGGTTCACCGACCTTCATTCTCAAAACCTTGGCAATATGGGCGGCGTCTGCACCTACTATGGAAGCAGTATCTTTTATTTCTTCGGCGTCAATGAAAAATTTCGGCATGAATATAATTTCTCCTCAATTATTTCTTTTTGCAAGCGAGTGCTACCCAGCTTTTCTGATTTTTTGAATCGAATACATAAAGCCCGTTGTCGGCAAGGGCTTTTCTTACCTCTTCCTCACGGGAGTCAATGATTCCGGAAGCGACAAATATGCCGCCTAAAGCAAGATGCTGCGGGATATCCGGAATAAGCTGGATTATGACATCGGCCACAATATTTGCGGTAATAAGATTAAAGGTGCCGTCGACGTTGTCGGCAAGGTTTCCGAGCCTTGATATAAACCTGTCTTCAACGCCGTTTAAAGCGGCGTTTTCCATTGATGCTTTCACCGCAAGCTCGTCAATGTCGATACCGCAGGCGCTTTTTGCGCCCAGTTTCAGCGCAGTAACGGCAAGAATTCCGCTGCCTGTACCGATGTCGAGCATTCTCGTTTTTGGTGTGGTGAATTCTTCAACAAATTCGAGGCAAAGGCGAGTGGATTCATGTGTTCCTGTACCAAAAGCCGCCCCGGGATTGATTTTTACCGCCGTGACGCCGCTTGGCGCTTCGTACTGTTCCCATTCTGGTACGATGACCAACTGCCGGCTTATTTTGGTCGGTTTATAATACTGCTTCCAATTATCCGCCCATTCTTCTTCGGAAGTTGTTGAAAGTTCCACGTCCAGCCTGCCGAACTTGCCCTCTGTGTCAAACTTTTTCAGTTCCTGCATGCTTTCCTTAATCAGGCGTATGGTTTCCATTCCAGACGCGTTGTCGGCGACATATGCTTTTACTTTGGTTTCGCCGGACATCTTTTCCGAAACGGATTCGTCTATATAATCCCAGTTCGGCGTATTTTCAGCTACAAATTCTTCAAAGTCCTGTTTGTCTTCGATTTCTACGCCGTTTATGCCCAGTGTATACAGCCTGCCTGTAACTGGATCTATACCCTCATGGGTTGTATAAATCGTTATTGCTTTAAAATTCATATTTACCTCCGTAATATTGCAAACCGCATAAAACGGTTAATATTTCAAAAAACCTCAGACTCTATTATTATAGTATTATTTTTTTTATAGAACAAGATTAAGGATTTTATTATATCTTTTACAGATAATTAACATAAGAGTGGATAAGTAAATCACTTAATTTACATTAAGACTTCATTAGTTACAATCATAATACAAAATGGTTAATTATTGAATTTTTAATTTAAATTAGTAAGCATAAATTATATAATATTATCAGCAATAAAATTACGACATTCCACCTCTGGCACGAATTAGACATCGTGTGGTTTGACCTAAAATTGAGCGTAATGTAGCTGAGGGGAATTAATATGAAAAATTTAAATTCCAGAACAATCATAGCAAAAGGTATGCTGTCGCTCATTCTTATCTGTGTTTTAGCTGCTGAGATAAGCTGTGTGGGAATAAACACAGCAGCCAAAGGAAGCACATCAGAGCAGGTAAAAACCAACAATGATGTTAAGGCAGTTTCACTTAATAAAAGCGAAACGAAGGTCATTGAAACAAATAAAGATACAGAGAAAAAAAGCGAAGCAGACCAGAATAAAAAAACTGATTCGAAGGATGACAAAAAGAAGGATACAAAAGATAAACCCAATAACGATACGCCGGTGCAGAAGGCGATAAAGCCTAAATATAAAGGTAAAAAGACGGCCTATCTTACCTTTGACGACGGGCCGTCGAATATTACGCCACGCCTTTTGGATATTTTAAAGCAAAAAAACGTAAAGGCGACTTTTTTTATAGCTGCTCTCTCAAAGGATACACATCAAAAACGTGAGTGGATAAAGCGTGAATCGGATGAAGGGCATACGGTCGGGATACATTCCTGGACGCATGACTATAACTACATATACAGCAGTGTGGCCAATTACGAGAATGACTTTGAGAAAATAAGAAAAATGATTATATCAGCCACCGGAAAAGAGCCGAAATTTGTGCGTTTTCCCGGCGGTACGGACAATACGGTTTCGTTAAAAGTAAACAACGGCGTCCCGATAATGCCGACGCTTCTTCAGAACGTTTTGGACAACGGCTATATAGTTGTCGACTGGAACGCCGGCGGGATGGACGCGAGAAAACCAATTCCGTCAAAGGATACTCTTGTGAAGCAGATAACGCAGCAATGCAGCAAACTTAAAACAGCCGTGATACTGCTCCATGATTCCGCGCCTCATAAAAGTTCCGTCGAAGCCGTTCCTGAAATAATTGACAATCTCAGGGCTATGGGATTTACTTTTGAGCCGCTGAAAAATGACGATGAGATTGTAAGGCACAAGCCCACTGTAAAATACATTGCAAAATAAGTGAGTTATAAAATGCAAGGTTTTGCTGATTACAGGAGAACCTTGCATTTTATTTTGCTTTTTTCGCTGTTTTTCAAAAATGAACGACATCTTTAATAAACTGTTTACAACGGTGGGAGGTGGCATATATAATAAATATAGACGTTATAGACGTTGGTAAATTGGAAGCTTTTCGACGGGGTGGCAACAAATGATCTCAATAAATGACAGAGATTTTGTCAAACTCACTCAATTTATGAAGGATAACTATGGGATCAATCTTACTCGCAAAAGAACACTGATTGAGGGACGGCTCAGCAATATCATACTGGAAAAAGGCTTTAAAAGTTTCACCGAATATCTCGACTATGTTTTCAACGACAAAACAGGCGACGAGATGGTGGTACTTATAAACCGGCTTACAACGAACCATACATATTTTATGCGTGAGGCAAAACATTTCGATTTTATGCGCGATACTGTGTTGCCATATCTTTCGGAAAGTGTAAAAGACCATGATCTTCGCATATGGAGTGCCGGCTGTTCGACGGGGGAGGAACCATACACCCTCGAAATGATATTGCATGATTTTTTCGATTTAGATTCGATCCCGTGGGATACGCAGATCCTTGCAACCGATATATCAAATAGGGCGCTTAATATAGCTCGACGTGGCATCTATTCCGAAGAAGCGATAAAAGATGTTCCGGCTGTATGGAAACTCAATTATTTTGAAAAAGTGGACGAAAAAAACTACAGAGTGTGTGAAAAAATCAGAAAAGACGTGATTTTCCGGGAATTTAATCTTATGACGAAAGAATTCCCTTTCAAAAAGAAATTTCATGTCATATTCTGCCGTAATGTGATGATTTATTTTGACCAGCCCACAAAAGAAGAGCTGATAAATAGGTTTTATGAGTTCACAGAACCTGGAGGTTACCTTTTTATCGGACATTCGGAATCAGTCAACAGAGAGGCGTCAAAGTACAAGTATGTAATGCCGGCAGTTTACAGGAAGGTGTTGTAAGTCGGCTTACAGCAAGTGTGGAGGTCTTTATGAATATAAAAAGAAAGATAAAAGTACTGGTAGTCGACGACTCGCTGGTTTTTAGGGAAACGATTGCAGAAGGACTTTCGAAGGACGCTAGCCTTGAGGTTGTCGGTACGGCTTCAGACGCATATATGGCAAGGGACAAAATCCTTGAACTCAAACCCGATGTAATGACATTAGACGTTCAGATGCCGAAGATGAACGGCGTGGAATTTGTTAAAAAGCTCATGCCCCAGTATCCACTGCCGATTGTTATGGTAAGTTCCACTGATGATGCGGTTTTTGACGCGCTTAAGGCAGGAGCGGTTGATTTTGTGGTTAAGCCGGATGCTGCGGGTACAGGATTAGAAGCTTTTATCAATGAGCTTATAATAAAAGTAAAAATTGCATCAACAGCCAAGGTTGGAAAGCATAAACGAACACCTGTATCGGATGTAGGAACACCGGCTGAGTCCGGTTCAAAATTGAATAGCGAAATGATTATTGCAATTGGAGCTTCTACCGGCGGCACAGAGGCTATACTGGAGGTTCTGAAGGATTTGCCGAGGGATATTCCGGGAATTGTAATAGTTCAGCACATGCCGCCGGTTTTTACTGCAATGTACGCGGACAGGCTTAACGACAATTGCAATATAGAGGTAAGAGAGGCTAAAAACGGTGACAGGGTGCTGCCAGGTTGTGCGCTGCTTGCGCCCGGCAGCTATCAGATGCAGTTGCTTCGCGGCAATGACGGATATTATGTAAAATGTTTTAAAGGTGACAGGGTAAATGGTCACGCCCCCTCGGTTGATGTGTTGTTTAATTCAGTCGCCAAACATGCAGGGGGAAATGCTATTGGAGTCATACTGACCGGTATGGGAAATGACGGCGCAAAAGGCCTTTTGAATATGAGAAAAAATGGTGCATTTACGATAGGGCAGGATGAAAAATCGTCCGTAGTCTATGGAATGCCGATGGCGGCATACAATATCGGCGCAGTAGAAAAACAATGTTCCCTCGGCTCAATTGCAGGGGCCATTATGGACTATTTGAAAACGAAGAAGTAGATATATAAAGAAACTGTGCCTGCAGAATATTAGAGAGCGGTACTGTGAAAACTGCGACGGCGCATAGGGCCTTGTTACAGCCCGCTTGAGCTATTGTTTAGGCAGTTCAATTGAGCACGCTGCCCCATTTTTAAATAAGGTGATATTGAATATCGGCAGGGTATATTTTAGGGTGGGGAACTCAATATACCCTGCGTTTTTGCGCTGCCAGTAAGCCTGTAAGGAGAGATTTTGGATGAAACCGGTATTCCATAAAGAAATTTTCTTGTTTGTCGGTATTGGTTATAAAGTATTTAAAAAAATTGACGATAAAGTTAAAGAAAACATATGTGAAAGGTGAAGCCCCGGGGTGATAAAGTGTGAAAACAGAAAATGTTGATTTAATCAATTCAACATCATGGCAATCCGCTGCTAAAAAAATGCAGACGGCTGCATCTTCGACGAAGGCATCAAATGCGGCTAAAACGCAGGCAAAAGAAACTGCAAAATCGGCGGAACTTCCGGGCACAAACTACAATGAACTTGCGGAACAAAACACAAAACTTAATTTTAAAATACATAAAGAAACAGGCGCTGTTATGATTCAGATTATTAACGATGAAACCGGTGAGATTGTGCGTGAGTATCCGCCAGAGAAAATTCTTGATTCCATAGCAGTTATATGGGAAAATGCCGGTATCAATGTTGATAAAAAAGCTTAACCGAGGAAGTGAAAAATATGGCGACAGTAAATAGTACATCAAATTCAAATACAAACTCAAACACAATACAAAACGGCCGCTATTGGGGCCTTGCAACGGGTCTCGATATTGATTCCATCGTTGATGCTATGCTTACAAAGCAGCAAAGCAAAATTTATAAGGCTCAACAGCAGCAGCAAAAGCTTGAGTGGAAACAGGAAGCCTATCGAGATATTATTACAAAACTCAGAGATTTTGAAAAAGCTTATTTGATGCTGGGTTCCAGCACCTCGATGGCAACGACCAGTATGTATACGTCCTACAACTGCACATCTTCCAACCCGTATCTTACTGTTTCGGCTAATTCCGATGCCAGTGGCTCTATGCAGACTGTTGAGGTTAAACAGAGCGCTACTGTCGCTACATTAACCGGCGGAACGATAAGCAGTGATGTCACATCCAGTTACACTGTTGATGTCCTACTTCAAAACCTTAAAGATTTAGCTGCTGCAGCCAGCAGCTTTGGCACTGCTGACCCTTCAATCACGGTTACGGTTGACGGAGTTTCCAAAACAATTTCATTTAGCGGAGAGGAATTAAATGGTTTATCGGCTTCAGGATTTGCTGACCTTGTAAACACTAAGCTAAGCGCAGCATTCGGACAGGTGACAGCGGCAGATGGTTCTGGCACTGTTACAAAAATATCAGCGTCCGTTGATACTACTACTAATAAACTCGTATTTTCAGCGAACGGCGGTTATCAGACCCAGTTTTCGCTGACGGCTTCTACCAGCTCATTTGACGTCAGAATGCTCGGAGCTATTACGTCTATAGCTGAGAGAAACGGCAAAGACGCACCGACGATTACAGTTTCTTACGGTGGCGAAAGCAAGACCCTTTCCTTCAGCACAAGTGACGACTTGAGTGAGAGTGGATATCTTGCGACTATTCAGTCAAAACTCGACGCAGAATTCGCCGGCAAAGGGCTCACGGCGTCAGTCGACGCAAATGGCAAACTGACAATTAAAGATGCCGACGGTAAAGAGGCCACCATATCGACTGCAAATACGAACGTTACTGCGCTTGACGCAATAGGCTTTACTAACGGTGCTAATAACAGGCTCAATGTCAATACAACTACGCTCGGCGATTTCTTGAGCTCGAAGAATATAGAACCGACTGTTGATGAAAACGGCAAGATCTATGCGACTATCAACAATGTAAAGATAGAACTTGGAACAAAAGACACAAAGCTCTCAGAGGTTTTTGCCAATATCAATAAATCCGCTGCCGGTGTTACCATAGCCTACAACAAAACGCTCGATACGGTTTCGCTGACAGCGAATCAGAGCGGCGCTGCGGGAACAGTTGATATCTCAGGGGATCTGTCGGGACTGTTCACGGCGCTCGGATTTACTAAAACATCGGATACCGGCAGAGACGCGATTATAACGATAAACGGCGTCAGCTACACCCGCGACAGCAACAACTTTGTTATCGACGGTGTTACATACGGCATTAACATTGATGTTGACCCAGCGAAGGAAGGCTACCAGCCCCTAACATCAACTGTTACCTTCACGAAGAATACTGATACTCTGAAAAAAGGCATTCAGGATTTTATCTCCGCATATAACTCGCTCATTGATGCAATCAATACACAGATAAAAACTGCTCCGGATAAAGACTATCCTCCCCTCACTGAAGCCCAGAAGGCGCAAATGACCCAGGAGCAGATTGACAGGTGGAACGAAAAAGCAAAGCAAGGCATGCTTTTCAACGACGATACCCTTGAATCGCTCTTGGAGCAGATGAGAGAGATCCTGTATCAGTCGGTTACATTGGATGACGGAAGCACCTATTCGCTCTATGAGATGGGCATAACCACCAGTAATTCTGCCGACGATTACGGAAAACTTGAAATAAAAACTGAAGATGAGGAAATATTTGAAGAGGCTATCGCGAAGCATGCCGATAAGATAAAGCAGTTGTTTACCAAATCCTCGAGCATTCCGCTTGACATTAATCCGCAGACGCCAGAACAAGTTCAGAATCAAAAAATAAGAAAGCAGGAAGAGGGTCTGGTCGCCCGTCTTGATGACATTATAAAATCTTATGCCGGTTCTGTTTCTGGCAATAAGGGTAGTCTCCTTATCATTGCAGGCATAACAGGCGACTCAACACAGTACAACAACAACATCTATAATCAGATAAAAGAAATAAACGAAACTATCAACAAGCTTAAAGACCAGCTTAAAACACAGAGGGAAAGATACTACGACCAGTTTGAAGCTTTAGAGGCTTTTGTACAACAGGCAAACGCTCAGAGCTCAATGCTGTTATCATTGTTGAGGAGTTAATTTATGAATCCATATGAAATTTACCGGAAGCAGGATCTTGAGACAAGCAATAAACAGGAGCTTGTCGGAAAGCTTTTTAATGAAGCCTCGGTATCCCTGCGGAGAGCAATCCTTGAGATTGAGAAGAAAGATTATCTTTCCGCCAATGAAAACATAAAAAAAGCGGAGGTAATCGTTAAAACGCTTAACAACAGCTTGGACATGCAATATGAAATTTCAGTCCAGCTAAGGCGCCTTTATAACTATATGAATCGGCGTATGATTGAGGGAAATGTCAAAAAAGATCCCAAAATTTTATCCGAAATTTCCGAAATGTTGTCCGGTTTAAGGGATACATGGTTCGAGGCTATAAAGCGCAGCAGAAAAATGCAGTCTAATTAAGGGAGGCACATTTTTTGGATGAATTGATAAATAAGCTTCTCGATGAGACAAAAGACCTGTTTAATGCTGCGCGCAATGGAGATTTGGATAAAATAGGTGATGCACTGAAGCGGAGAGAAACTACTATTGCCACTTTAAAGTCAATGGGTGGTTTAACTCCGCACAGAACAGCATCTCAGGAGGCAGTCATTGAGCAGATTTTTGAATATGACAAAAAATCAAGAGCTAAGTTAAAAGAGCTTTTTGATCGTCATGGCAAAGAAGTGTCGAATTTTACAAAAAAAGCTGATGGATTAATGAAATATAACACAGGTCAGTATAATCTGATGAGCGGACAGCTTTTTGATAAACGCGATTAGGCAAAGCCGTTACATGCTGCACTGTCAATATATGTGTCCTTCGGCGGTCAGCCGTATACGGCTAAACAATAACTCAGTATAGTCTATGATTCCGCCGGCGGTCAGCGCCGATGTCAGTACAAGCAGTTCAGATATCGCTGCCGATCCGCTGTGACAGATATTGTCGGTGTAACATTTTAATAAATTACTATAAGGTCTGTTAGCAGGCTATTCCATTGGAGGATATATTAATGAATATATTGCTTATTCTCGGCCTTATTATTTCATTTGGCGGGATTCTGTTAGGTTTCATACTGGAAAACGGACAATTATACATGCTGGTAAAGCAGATTTCACCGTTTCTGATCGTATTTGGCGGAACTTTCGGTATCGCGCTTATCGCGTTCCCTTTTCGCAATATCAAACGCATTCCGGGAGCTCTTAAACTGATATTGCTTCCCAAAAAGCATAACTATGCAGCACTTGTTGATTTGCTTTGCGACATAGCTAATAAGGCGAGGCGAGACGGCCTGCTTTCACTTGAGGCTGAAGCGGAAAGGCTGTCGGATCCATTTATAAAAAAAGGTCTGGGTTACATAGCTGACGGTGTTGACCCTGAGTTTTTGAAAAAGGTTCTTTACAATGAAATAGAATCACATTATAAAAGATACGAGGACGCGGCAAAGGTTTTTGAAAGCATGGGCGGTACCGCCCCGACAATGGGTGTTTTGGGAACGGTTATGGCTATGGTTACCGTTCTCTCAGGCGGAACTGAAGATACCAATAGGCTTGTTAAAGATATAGCGACGGCGTTCTTGGCGACATTCTACGGCATAGGCTCCGCAAACCTTTTGTGGCTGCCTATAGGAAGCCAGATCAAGGTTGTAGCGGAGCAGGAAAGTGACTACATGGAAGTAATAGTCGAAGGATTGATGGCCATTCAGGCCGGTGAACCTTCCTCAAGGTTGAAAGACCGTCTGTATGCCAAAATCGGCGAAATTAAGAATGGAACGTCCAAACCCGTTTCACAAGGATTTTGATATATCGATGGATTAAAGAAGGTGTTTGAGTGCGCAGTCCGTCGCCTGAAAAAGATAGAACTGAAAGATATCTGATTACGTATGCAGATTTGATGAATCTGCTTCTTATCTTATTTATTGTCTTATTCTGTACCACAAGTCATGATATTGTCAAAACAAGTGCTGTAATGCAGGCTATCAAAAGTGGATTTGTCGGAGGCGGACAGGCTGCTTATACCTCGTCCACATCCTCAAAGAATGGCAGTGAAAACAATGCAAAGGCCTCTACTAATGCCGACGACTATTCTGATTTCTATAATCAACTTATTGCTCTTTTGAGTGAGCGGCAAATACTGGACAAAGTTGATATAACTGCCAAAAACAACGAGGTTGTTATTTCACTGAAAGACAACGTGCTGTTTGCTCCCGGCAAAGCGGATCTGAGCAGTGACGCGGTTAGCTTGCTTACAACCATGGGCAATCTCATTAAAAATATCAAGTTCGGACAGATTGCAATTGAAGGGCATACGGATTCAGACCCTATACATACTTATCAATTCCATGACAACCGCGAGCTGAGCTTGGCGCGTGCCTACAGGGTATCAAAGGTGTTTGAAGACTGCGGCTTGGACCCCAAAAAGATATTGCCTGTAGGATACGGTGAATACTTCCCCGTGGCTCCCAATACAACACCTGAGAACAAGGCGAAAAACCGCCGGGTTGTCATATCCATTTTGAAGAGGGGTATTACTCCAGCAGATGAAGTAATTTCAACAGATGATATTAAGAAGTTAAATAACAGTTCATCGTCTTCTTCAACGACTTCATCCACTTCTTCTACTTCCTCTACTTCTTCTACTTCTTCTACTTCTTCTACTTCATCAACTACTTCTTCATCCGGAATTTCATCGAACACATCTTCAACACCTTGAAGCGGAAAATAAGCAGTTAAACGGCAGGCCGCAGCATAACTATGCTGCGGCCTGTCTGATTTTTACGGTTTAATAGAGAAATAAAAATATCTTCATGCGGGAAAGTTTAATTTAACGGCCAACGGATGCTGTTTTATACGCTTTTGCTTGACTTTGGGCGGTTGTACTGATAAACTTATAATGTTTGGTTTTGGTTTGAATATGTAATATTGTGCTATATAAACGGGGGAATATTAATGCTCGCAAACACTGAAAAAAGTATGGACAAGCTCGTCGCACTTTGTAAAAACAGGGGCTTTGTCTATCCAGGCTCTGAAATATACGGCGGTCTCGCAAACGCATGGGATTATGGCCCTCTCGGCGTTGAATTCAAAAACAATATAAAGAAGGCATGGTGGCAGAAATTCATACAGGAATCGCCTTATAATGTCGGCCTCGACTCTGCAATACTTATGAACCCGGAAGTCTGGGTAGCTTCCGGCCATGTGGGCGGTTTCAGCGATCCTCTGATGGATTGCCGTGACTGCAAAACCCGTCACCGCGCGGATAAACTGATCGAGGATCAGGCTGGTATCATAGCCGATGGCTGGAGCTTTGAAAAGATGACGGAGTTTATCAAGGAAAAGGGCATAAAGTGCCCGAACTGCGGCTCCACAAATTTCACTGACATTCGCAGTTTCAACCTTATGTTCAAAACATTCCAGGGCGTAACAGAGGATGCGAAATCGGAAATTTACCTGCGTCCTGAGACTGCACAGGGCATTTTCGTGAACTTTGCGAACATTGCAAGAACAACCCGTAAAAAAATACCTTTCGGAGTCGGACAGATAGGAAAATCTTTCAGGAATGAAATTACCCCGGGCAACTTCATCTTCCGTATCCGCGAATTTGAGCAGATGGAGCTTGAGTTTTTCTGCAAGCCCGGCACCGACCTTGAATGGTTCAAATACTGGAAAGACTTCTGCGAAAACTTCTTGCTCAGTCTCGGCATGAATAAAGAGAATATGCGCCTGAGGGACCATGACAAGGCGGAGCTGTCCTTCTACTCCAAAGCGACTACGGATATCGAATATCTGTTCCCGTTCGGCTGGGGCGAGCTGTGGGGTATAGCGGATCGTACCGACTACGACCTTACCCAGCACATCAATCACAGCGGCAAGACGCTCGACTACTTCGACCAAGAGACCAATGAGCGTTATGTGCCGTATGTCATAGAGCCCTCCCTTGGTGTCGAACGCGTCGCACTTGCCTTCCTGGTGGACGCCTATGACGAGGAAGAAATCGGTGAGGGAGACAAAAGAATCGTTATGCACTTTCATCCTGCACTTGCGCCGTTCAAGGCATGTGTGCTTCCATTGTCCAAAAAGTTGAACGACAGCGCCTTAAAGATTTATGATGAACTGAGAAAGCACTTTATGGTCACCTATGACGACGCAGGTTCTATTGGGAAACGGTATCGCCGGCAGGACGAAATCGGTACGCCTTTCTGCATTACTTATGATTTTGATTCAGAGAATGACGGCTGCGTGACTATACGCGACCGCGATTCAATGCAGCAGCAACGCGTTCCGATAGATTCAGTTGCGTCATTCATTAGTGAAAAACTGAAATTTTAATATAGAATAATGTTAATAAGCCGCGGAGTTTTCTCCGCGGCTTTTTTGTATGCCAAAACAGCCACCCAGCAAAATGAATGGGGATAGAATAAGACGGCCTTCCGATGTAAAAGATAAAATAACAGGCAGTAGTATTTTTTACTTAGACATTGACGAATAAATACAAAACTGTTGGAAAAAACATAAATAGTATAATTTGGATTTAAAGCACAAACTCAATTGAAAATATTGTTAATAAAATATAAAATTGATTAATTATGTTGGCTTCATAATACAAATTGTATAATTTTTAATGATGATTTTCACCGAGAAGGATGGTAATATCCGTGGCTGTTTCAGCGAAATCAATCCTAAAATATTTCGCGTCAAAATTCAGCGAAATAGGCACTGTCAAAAAATCATCACCTGAGGCGGGGAGCGCCACTGAATATACGCAGCTCAAGCGCAGTCTTCTCGACAATATGACGTATTTGCAGGGCGAATTTGACGGGTGTGCTGATTTTGTCAGCAAGGAACTTACTACATGCAATAGAAAGGCAATTATAATCAGTATTGACAACATGGTCGACAAACTCACGCTGACACAAAGCGTGCTTACCCCTTTGAGCAAAGCCGAACCGCCTATGGGGCTGATGACCGATGATGATATTTTTAACTGGTTTAGGGATTCCCTGTTGTCGTCTGCCGATGAGAAAGAGGTATTTTCCTTTGAAGAAGTAGAAAGCCACATCATGTCCGGATATGCTGTCTTTTTGATGGACGGGGTCAACAGGGGACTTGCGTTCGGACTTCAGGGATTCAAATACAGATCCATAGATGAACCTAATCAGGAGACAGCGCTAAGGGGCTCACGCGAGGGATTCGTGGAGCCGCTGAGAATAAATATGATGTTGGTGCGCCGCCGCATAAAAAACCCTAATCTCAAATTTGAAATTTACAAAGTGGGTAATGAATCAAAAACTGAAATTTGCCTGACGTATATAAACGGCGTAGTTGAAGAAGAAATCTTAAATGAAGTGAGACACCGTATCAAGACGATTAATATAGATACGGTTTTTGCGTCGGGGTATATACAGAAAAATTTTCACGATTGCCCCTATTCAATATTCTCAACCGTTGGAACAACGGAACGACCTGATACATTCTGCGGGCGGATTAACGAAGGGCGTATCGGCATAATTGTTGATAATACACCTCTTGCGCTCACTATGCCCTTTCTATTTATTGATAATTTTCAGAATATGGACGACTATGTGGTCGGCCCCTATTATGCAACCTTTACACGCATTTTAAAATACCTGGCATTCTTTACGTCAATCCTGGTTCCTGGACTCTATGTAGCTATCGGCAGTTTCCACCAGGCATTCCTTCCGTCACAGCTTCTCTATACGCTGGCACAGGCGGAAGAGGCGACACCATTCCCGTTAGTTTTTGAGGCGCTGCTGATGCAGATTGTCTATGAGATGGTGCGGGAAGCCGGACTTAGGCTTCCGAAACAAATCGGATTTGCTATCAATATAGTCGGCGCGCTCATCATAGGCGAGTCCGCTGTTTCGGCGGGGCTCATTGGAGCGCCTATGGTTATTATTGTCGCAATAACAGCCACTACGACCCTTATTATACCGACTCTTTATGAAAGCGGCGTTGTTTTGCGGTTTGTGTTTATAATCCTCGCCGGAATGGCTGGTATGTACGGTATAATACTTGGAATCGCATTTTTAGGATTTCACTTAACCTCGATTAAATCCTATGAAGTGCCGTATACTGCGCCGATTTCACCGTTCAATGCGCGCGCAATGAGGGATGTCGTCGTAAGGGTGCCATGGACTATACTGTCGAAGCGAAAGATTGCGGCCCAGGATATGCCGGGTTCAAACGTAGACAAAACTCAAAGCTGAACGGAGCGCTTTCGGATGGAGAAGAAATCATATATTTCTGCTTATCAGGCCGTGATGTTGCTGTTTGTGGGAAGGATCATGTTTTCAAGCTCGTATCAAGCGGCAATCCAAGCGGAAAACTCATTCCAGGATTTATTGATTTCGGTGGTAATCACTTTCATCCTCAATTTTATTGTCGCCATACCAATACTTTCACTATTAAAGAGATATCCCCAGAATGACATCATAGAAGGGGGAATAAATATTTCCGGCAGAGGGTTCGGGAGCTTTCTGGCGATTTTGTACTCCCTCTTTTTTATTTTCAACGCCACTGTAATTGCCGGGAATTTTGAAAACTTCTTTACGGCGACAATTGTCTCAGAAGTGAAGGCGTATTTTTCAGGATTACTTCTGATTATTGTATGCCTTTATGGAGCGGTGAAGGGGATAGAATCAATTGCTCGGTTCGGCAGCGTTGTAGCGGTAATTTATATTCTGACATTTATCCTTATCGTTAGCTGTCTCATCCAAAGGATTGACTGGAATGAGCTGAGGCCGCTTCTTTATAATGGACCAGGTATAATGCTGCGTGGCGTTATAATGAATTATAATATGAGTATCCAGATTGTTGCGCTTGGTATACTCATGTCAAACATTGTCCCCGGAAAGAGTCCCTTCAAAACCTTTGCGGCATGGAATATATTATCAACGGTTATATTCTTCATTTTGGAACTGATGATAATTACAGTAACCGGGGCTTATGGGGCAAGCGATATTTATCCAGTACGCCTGCTTGCATCAATTGCACAGATAAGTGTTTTTGAAAGGCTGGATATCTTGGGTATGATCGCTTGGGTATTGAATATAATTTTGACTCTGACATTATATATTTACCTTGCTGTGGCATGTTTGCTAAAAATCGGGCTTAATAAGCACAGACGCCTTTTGATATTTGTTTCAGGTGTCATTGTTTTATTAGGTTCGTTGTATTTTTCAAGCGATTTCCCCATTTTGCAGAGCATAATGGTGAGCGGCTATTACAGTTTGATAAACACTATATTTATCGTTATCATTCCGCTTGTGCTTCTTATTATCGACACAGTAAAGGGAAAGGTGCTCCAAAATGCGAATAAAAATGCCTAATCTAAAAAGAATCTGTGCGCTTGCATTTGCACTCATAATACCGCTCAGCTTTTCTGGCTGTATGCCGTACCAGGAACTTAAAGAAGAGTCAATAGTAGAAGGTATGGGCATTGATTACGGAAAGAACGCGTATAGTGTAACATTTCAGATAAACGATATGCAGCAAAGTGGGGGAAGCGGCAAGGAAGATCAAAAAAACAACAAACCGCAGATTAAGATTGTCCAAAGCACAGGCGCATCCCTTTTTGAAGCGGTGAGAAATGCAAATTTACAGAATGGGCGAAAATTATTATTCTCAAATATCCGCGCTTTTGTCCTTGGGGAAGAGGTTTGCAAAGATCATTTTGCGGAGCTCCTTGATTTTATGTCAAGAAACGATCAAATCGAACCTACAGAAAAGATTCTTATTGCTAAAGGGAAGGCCGCTGATATCCTAACCTTTCAAGAAAATGATGAGATTCTTCCGGCTGTCAACATCGAGCAGATGGCGAAAAGGTATATTGAAACATCGAAGATTCCCAATACCGAGCTACTCGATGTACTTAAGTGTGTCGCTTCCGGGATGGTAGACCCTGCGGTTACGGCAATCTCAATAGAGAATGTCTCAGGAATGGATACTCTTATGGTGTCCGGAACAGCAGTTATTCACAAAAACAAGCTTGCCGGTTTTCTCGATCATGAACAGTCGAGAGGGTTTATGTGGATTACTGGACGCGTCAGAGGTGGCACTATTCAAAACAAGCTGCCTAAGGGTGGAACGGTTACCACCGAAATTGTGGACAGCCAAAGCAAGATAACGGTCGGCGGCGATGAGAAAGCGCCAATCATAAATATATCAGTAAAAAATAAGACTAACATCACAGAATTTAGTTCTACTGTAGGGTATGTTATCGACAGTGATTTCTTAGACCAGCTTGGGGATATTCAGGCGAAAGAGGTAAAGGCGGAGATTGAAAAGGCAATACAGCAGGCGCTGTATAACTATGGTGCCGACATCTTCGGGTTCGGGCAGAGAATATATCGGGATAAACCGGAGCTTTGGCGAAAAATCGGCAAAGACTGGGACAAAAACCTAAATAATATCCAATTTAGAATCAGTGTTCAGTCGGATGTAGATCATATAGGTCTTACCAATCAGCCGACCCATTCTGCAAAACCCAGCTCATAACAAAAATACCGCCGGCCTTATAATAAGACCGGCGGTTTTCTTAATGCAGAAAAAACTGAATTATAAACATAAAAACAACACTGAAACAGACAATCACAATCAATACTGCTTCAATTATCCTGAATACCTTAAGCTTTCTGAACTTCGCTGATATAAGCCGCGCAAACCGGTAAAATATCTCGTATATACATAGGAAATACACCGCAGCGCCTGATTGGCTGATATTCCACGCCGAAGCTATATCCCCGTGTGTCATATATGTAAAACAACGGGTCATTCCGCAGACAGGACATCTGTAACCTGTATAAAACCGGAAAAAGCAGATGGTCCTTATGGGGACAGAAAAGCCGAAGATATGCAGTGTATTAGTTGTGCCGTCTGTTGAAAGGAATGCTGAAATGATTATCGGTGCCGCACACAGCAATAAAAATGCGATGTCGGTAAAATCAGCTGATCTTGTACCTGTACGTGTAATCTTCATATCTTTCTGGGTGTTGGATTATATCAATGAATTTGTCGAAACCGAATGCCGCGAGGCTGACTATCATATAGATTGAAATTAAGATAGCTACGATGGAAAGGACAATACCGGCGATTGCAAAACCCTTTGTTTTGGACGAGCCGGTTTTCGGTGCGTTCTTATTTGAGATAATACCGAGAATAAGTGATACAATACCGAATATGCCGCCAACTACGCAGCAGGATGTAACGAGCGCGATAATACCAAAAATGAAGGATACGATGGATTTTCCGTCCGTTGTCTCGGGCGGATTGTAATTTGAACCGAAACCGGGCTGTGGTTGAGCGTTAAAACTTGGCTGGGCATTAAAGCTGGGCTGCTGTGGCTGGGAGTTGAAGCCGGGCTGTTGTGGCTGGGCATTTTCCCCCTGGGCCTGTTCGTTGTTTTGGCTTGAGAACAGATAACCACAGTTTTTGCAGACGACATCATCGTCTCCGCAGACATAATTACATTTTGGACACTGTTTCACTTGAAAAACCCCTTTGTTGTCAATTAAAATTTAATTAACCACAAATTATGTATGCGCAAATCGTCGATATCCGAAATTTTGTCGAAGCTGCTTCCCATTGCTGATAATGTAATAATACCTATCGCCGTCAGAATAATTAGCAGAACCATTAATACAAGGGCGACGATGCCAAGGGTTATGCCTGCGGTTGTAAATCCCAGACCTTTTTCCCTTCCTTCGGAAGCTTTGATTTTGGAACGGCCGACACAGCCGAAAACGATAGCCAGGATAGACGGTATTACACCGGTAAAATAGGCGCACATAAAAACAACGCCAACAATGCCGAGAACAAAGGAAGCAATTGCAAATGGATTATTTTTGGGTTCAACACGGACATTAGGTTGCCATGGGTTTTGGGGATAGGGATTAGGATTGGTATATTGTCCTTGAGTTTGATTTGAATAGGTTGTATTGTAGTTTCCCTGGAACTGACCGGGGTTGGAAGAATGGTACTGGCTTTGAGATTGGGTGCCATAATATGGATTATATTGTTGCTGCGAAGCATTGTTAAAATCGGCGGCATTTGAATTCGGAGTTGATGCCGCCGCAGAAGCGGTTGTTTGATTTTGCGCCGGGCTTGTAAAGCTGGCTTGACTTTGGGCTGAGTTTTCAGTGCTGCCATCGTTTTTCGTTTGTTCGGCAGCGCTTTCTTGGTCGAGCCTGCAGCCGCATGAATCGCAGAATAGATAATTGTCTCCACACTGCTTGCCGCACTTAGGACAAATTTTCATTACTACTCCTCCAACTATTGTCAATATAATAGACAAATATAATAAATAATATTACGCTAAACTCAGAAATTTAATGTTTTCGGGAAATAATTACAGATATCAAGCCTACAAGAGCTGGAGGCTGCAGCGTGGACAAAAATTTACTTATAATTATCGCTCTTTTCCGACAATGTCCGGCAATAAATAGTTTCTCAGAGCGGCAATATCTTCGACAATCTTGTCAAAGCCGCTGGCCTCAAGCTCATCTAATTTACCATAGCCAAAAAGAACGCCAACAGAACTTATTCCGGCAGATTTTGCGCCAGCGGCATCATATTTTCTGTCGCCGACAATAATGGTATTATCACGGTTTACGTCGCTGATTCCCTCAAGTGCCTTATTAATGGAGTCTTTTTTCAACCAGGGAATGCTGATGTTTTTCGGCGCCCCTGCAATGGCGTCGAAATAGCGGTCAAGACCAAAATGCTTTATAACAATCTGTGCAAAAAGCTCATACTTTGACGTTGCAACGAAGAGGCGGCAGCCCGCTTCTTTCAGGTCGGCTAAAAGTTCTGGTATGCCGTCATAGGGCTTTGCGTTGAACATCTCTCCGTTCTCATAATAACGGCGGAAAATATTTGTGGCTATTTTTGTAGTTTCAGCGTCAAGGCCGCATACTTCAGAAAAGCCTTTGTCAAGCGGCGGGCCCATGAAGCCCTCAAGCCGCTCGTCACTTGGAATCGGAAAAGAAAGTTCTTTTAAAGCTTTTTTTACACTTCCGAGAACTCCTGGTTTTGTGTCAAGAATTGTTCCGTCAAGATCGAAAAGAATGTAGTTATAGCGCTTCAAAGACAATTCCCCATTTATAGAATATCCGTAAGACCATACTAATTTGAATTTTATTAGAAAGTTTTAAATTATATTGTCAGAAATTTGCGTTTTCTTATGTAATTACATAAACCCATATGTTTTACCTATTCTAATTATATAATATTTCAAAAAAAATATAAAGGAAAATTTCTATTTTTTGAGTTTTGGAACTTGATTTTTTTAAAAACATATGTTATTACTGTATATAAAGTATATATACAGTAATAACTGATATGCTAATACGGATATTCGGTACTCAAAACATATTGGCTCATTTTTGGGTGCATAGATGGACAACAGATGTTTGAAAGGGGGCACAGCGTGCGAATACTAATTTCCAACAGTTCCGGCGTGCCTATTTATGAGCAAATCGCCGCGCAAATCGCCGAATCCATCGCAAAAGGGCTGCTAAAAGAAGGCGATGCGCTCCCGTCGATAAGGCAGCTTGCAAAGGATTTGAGGGTGAGCGTAATAACTACAACGAGGGCATACAATGAGCTTGAAAACAAAGGCCTTGTTACAGCGATGCAGGGAAAGGGCTATTTTGTCTCGGCATCGGATTCAAATGCAATAAAAGCAGAATACTTAAAAAGGATAAAAGGCCACCTCCAAGAGGCGGTGAAGGATGCTAAAACAGTTGGGATTAACGGTGCTGAACTTCAGAATTTGTTGAAAATATTAATAGAAAGGGAGAGCATTGATGACTGATATACTCAATGTGGCTGGATTGACCAAATGCTTTGATGGCTTTACCTTAAATAATATCAGCTTTAGACTCCAGCCCGGCTATATCATGGGACTTGTAGGCCCAAACGGTTCCGGCAAAACCACAACCATAAAACTGATTATGAACATGATGAAAAAAGACAAAGGGGCAATTAACATCAACGGTTATGATAGCGTAAAGGGAGAGGTTGAGGCAAAGGAGCTTATCGGCTATGTTTCCGATGAGTGCATGTTTGTTGATGACTGGAAAACAGATGATGTAAAAAAGACGCTGGCACTGTACTACAAGAAGTTTGACGAGACACAGTTTGAAAGATACATTGACGATTTTGATTTGCCTCGTGGCCGTAAAATCGAGGATTTCTCAAAGGGTATGAAAACTAAGCTAATGCTCGCCGCGGCGCTGTCCCACGATACAAAACTGCT
Organism: [Clostridium] cellulosi; assembly: GCA_000953215.1. Taxonomy (NCBI): domain Bacteria; kingdom Bacillati; phylum Bacillota; class Clostridia; order Eubacteriales; family Oscillospiraceae; genus Ruminiclostridium; species [Clostridium] cellulosi. Next base: position 1,905,472 of record LM995447.1, on the reverse strand, counting down.
GTTGCTTGATGAGCCGACGTCGGGTCTCGACCCAGTTATCAGAACCGAGCTGCTCGACATTCTGCAGGAATATATTGTCCGCGGCAACAGGAGTGTGCTGTTTTCTACACATATAACGACCGACCTTGAGAAAGTCGCGGATTATATAACCTTCATCAACGACGGAAAACTTATTTTCAGTATGGATAAGGACAGCGTCCTTGAAACATACAGTGTTGTAAAAGGCAGCCCTGAGAGTTTTAACAGTGTAAAGGAAATCCTAATAGGGTGTAGGACGAATCGGATGGGGTTTGAAGGCCTTGTTTTATCCGAAAATGCTGCAAAACTACCGCGAGATGTTGTTTGTGAAAAGGCAACACTTGATGATATTATAGTCTATCATAGATTGGGGATACGGCCATGGGCGCTTTAAAATCAATGCTGCTCGACCTTAAAGCATGCAAGGTTTATTGGAAGAATATAATTCTTGTTCTCTTTGTGCTTGGGCTTTTCGTGATAAATATGTCAAAAAGCGTTGACGCACTCTTTTTAGTAATTTTTCTTCTTTTTCTGCCGCTTTGGCAATATCCGTTCGCAGCTTATGACAAATGCAGCTTGCTTTATCTTTCACTTCCTCAGAAAAAGTCGGATATAGTTCTCGGGCGTTATCTTCTCGCAGTGTTGGGGATTGTTTTCGCATTTATTTTAAGTGCGTGTATCGGACTTATATGCGACCCTCAGTCGGTGAAAAACGGCGATATGTTTCTGATTGCTTCGGTGAGCACCCTGTTTATAGCGGTACTCATTTCGGTACAGGCCCCAATTTTCTTCAAATTCGGGTATATGAGATCCAGAATATTTGCCTTTTTGTCATTAGGGATTATTGCCGGCCTAATAGGTTTTGCATTGCCAGAAGCGGTTGTCGGTAAAGATATAAGCAGTGTCATGGAGATGGCAAAAAGCCCGCTTATTCCGGTGATATTGCTTATTATCTCGGCGATAATTGTAGTTGTTTCATATTGCATATCCCTTGCGGTTTTTGAAAAAAAGGACATTTAGCAAAGCGTTTCCCGCGTTTGCATATGTTTCCTCAATACTGTATAATTTAATGTGGCATAATAAAATGAGCGGCTTTCAACAGAAAGTTGATTTTTTGTTGAAAGACAAAGCTGTTATGCCGCATTATTTTTTTATAAAAAGAGGAAACCCGATGAGTATTTACCTTGATAATTCAGCAACTACACGCGTCTGCGATGAGGCGGCGCAAAAAGTGCTGGACGCTATGCAAAACCATTACGGCAATCCCTCTTCGCTTCATTCAATGGGAGTGGACGCCGAATTGATATTAAAAGAGGCCCGCGAGAATATCGCTGACGCCATTTCAGTAAAGCCCAATGAGATATTCTTTACCTCCGGCGGAACGGAGGCGAACAACCTTGCCGTATTCGGGGCGGCTAACGCCTTGAAACGGCTTGGGAAGAGGATTGTAACAACCTCGATTGAGCACCCGTCTGTTTTAAACGCCATGAAAGAGCTTGAAAAACAGGGCTTTGAGGTGATATATTTAAAACCTGCCCCGGACGGAGCAATAAAAGTTGAGGATCTAAATGAGGCTGTTACAAGTGAGACTATACTTGTCAGCATTATGATAGTAAACAACGAAACCGGCGCAATCCAGCCGGTAGAAGCGGCTAAAAAAGCCATAAAAAGAGCGGGCAGTCCTGCTCTGTTGCACTGCGACGCAGTACAGGGCTTTTTGAAGGTGCCGCTGCGTCCGGCAAGGCTCGGGATTGACCTGATGACCATGAGCTCGCACAAGATTCATGGCCCTAAAGGCGCGGGCGCTTTATATATAAGAACCGGCGCGCGCATACTTCCCGTCATTTTCGGCGGCGGGCAGGAGAAGGGTATCCGTTCCGGCACAGAGCCGGTGCCTGCAATTGCCGGTTTCGGCGAGGCGGCGAGGGTCGCCTATAAGAAGTTTGCCGAAACAAGGGAGAATATGTTTAAGCTGCGCGGCTATTTGATAGAGCGCCTTGCCGCAATGCCGCAGGTTGTTTTGAACCCGACCTGTGCAGGACAATCCTCGAAAGAAGAACTGTATGCCCCGCATATACTCAACTTCTCGGTGCCGGGCATACGGTCGGAGATTATGCTCCATTATCTTGAATCAAAGGGGATTTACGTTTCAAGCGGCTCGGCCTGTTCAAAAGGCGCAAGAAGCCGGGTGCTTGCAGAGATGGGGCTCCCATCTGATATCATTGATTCTTCAATAAGAGTCAGCTTCAGCCGCTTTAACACCCGTTCAGACGTAGAAACTTTGGCAGACGAAATTTTAAAAGGCGCGGAACGCCTTGCAAGGAGCAAATGATATGCGTGAAGTAATTCTCATAAAAAACGGTGAAATCGTATTAAAAGGGCTGAACCGGCCGACTTTTGAGTCAAGGCTGACGGGCAACATCAAACGCCGCCTTAGGAGCCTCGGGCGCTATACGCTGACGCGCGCCCAATCAGCCATGTTCATAGAGCCGGAGAGCGAAGATTTTGATATCGAAGAGGCTACTGAAAGGCTAAAGAAGGTTTTCGGCATAGCGTCCTTTTCGCGCGCCGCTGTCGTCGAAAAGGATATGGAAGTCATAAAGAAGGCTGCGGCCGAGTATCTTGAGGATGAGCTTTTGAGCGCCAGCAGCTTTAAAGTTACTGCAAAGCGCTCGGATAAAAAGTTTGCGCTTGATTCTCCTCAAATTTGTGCCGAGGTCGGCGCATACCTTCTTGAAAAATTCAGCAATCTCCATGTCGATGTTCATAATCCCGATATCGTGGTAATGGTCGAAATACGCGATTTTGGGGCATATATTCACGGCCCGTCCATTCAGGGCGCAGGCGGTATGCCGGTAGGTACAAACGGCAAAGCCGCCGTACTTATCTCGGGCGGCATAGACAGCCCGGTCGCGGCATATATGCTTGCCCGCAGGGGCGTAACGCTCAACGCCATCCATTTTGAAAGCCCGCCTTATACAAGCGAGCGGGCACGGCTGAAGGTTATGGAGCTGCTGAAAATTGTTTCCGAATACAGCGGCCACATTACCTGCGACGTTGTACCCTTTACGCGCATTCAGGAGGAAATCAGGAAAAACTGCCCTGAGGACCTGTTTACGTTGATAATGCGCAGGCTTATGATGAAGGTGGCGTCTCGCCTCGCAATAAAAGAAGGCTGTCAGGTGCTTGTAACCGGTGAAAGCATAGGTCAGGTCGCAAGCCAGACGATAGAGGCTATCTCCTGCACCGAAAAGGCAGCCGAACTCCCTGTGTTTCGCCCGCTGATAGCCATGGATAAAGAGGATATCATTAAGATAGCGAGGAAGATAAATACATTCGAGACATCTATCCAGCCCTATGAGGACTGCTGCACTGTATTTACCCCACGGCACCCCAAAACAAAGCCGCGTTTAAACGATATACTTAAAGCTGAGTCCAAATTCGATTTTGAGCCGCTTGTTGAGGAAGCGATTGCAAATACCGAACGTGTCGATATCTATCCAAAGTATTAAGCGGGGGTATCTATGAATACTGAAATACTGGCAGTCGGAACAGAACTGCTTCTCGGCGACATAGTGAATACGAACGCGCAGTATCTTGCGCGGGAAATGGCGGCTATGGGTTTCAGCGTGCTGCACCAAAGCGTTGTGGGCGACAATCCCGGCAGGCTCAAAGAAGCTGTGGAGATGGCGCTTTCCCGCAGCGATATATTGATAACAACTGGCGGGTTAGGGCCCACCGACGACGATATCACAAGGGAAACAATAGCCGAAGTCCTCGGCTTGGAGTTGGAACTTGACAATGAGGCGCTCAAAAGTGTCGAAGAGTATTTCAAAAGAACTGGCCGCGTGATGAGCGAAGTCAATAAAAAGCAGGTAATGCTGCCCCACGGCTGCTATGTACTTAAAAACGACTGGGGCACTGCGCCCGGCTGTATTGTCGAAAAAGACGGCAAAACGGTCATAATGCTGCCTGGCCCGCCGCGTGAAATGAAGCCGCTTTTTGAAAAGCGCGCAAAGCCATATCTTGAAAAATACTGTGACGGGGTAATCAAATCGGTCACGTTGAGGGAGTTTGGCATACCCGAATCCAAAGTTCAAGAGATGCTCAGCGACCTTATGCAGGGGGCCAATCCTACCCTCGCTCCCTACGCCAAATCGGGCGAGGTTTTGCTGCGGGTTACGGCAAGGGCTGAAAATGCCGAAAAAGCCCTCGAGATGTGCCGCCCGCTTGTAGAGGAAGTTAAAAAGAGGCTCGGCGACAGCATTTATGGTGAAAATGTCAGCAGCCTTGAAGAGGTTGTCGTCAGAAAACTTCAGGAAAAGCACCTGAAGGTCAGCTTTGCGGAATCCTGCACCGGCGGTTACGTCGCAAAACGGCTGACCGACATTCCCGGCAGTTCAGAGGTTTTTGAATGCGGCGTCGTCACCTATGCGAACAGGATAAAGCACCAGCTTATCGGGGTTAAGAACGAAACACTTGCCGAATACGGTGCGGTAAGCAGCCAGACGGCAGAACAAATGTCGAAAGGGGTAAGAGAACTTTCGGGAGCGGATATCGGCGTCGGCATAACCGGTATTGCAGGGCCGGGAGGAGGCACACCGAAAAAACCAGTCGGCCTTGTCTATATATCTGTCTGCGACAGTGAACACTGTTATACCAAACGGTTTATTCTTGGACATGGCAGCAGCGAGGGCGAACGCGAGCATATCCGCTATCTTGCCGCTTCGAATGCACTCGATATGGTCCGCAGGCTGATAGACGGCTTGCCTATTGAATAACCAACCGCTGACGAAAAACGCAACTGCAAGAGGGTTGAATTTTAATGGGGCGATTCAGTATTAAAAATTTAATCCCGCTGAAAGGCGACAGCGCAGGCGAAGTCATCAGAAAGATACTGGTTATTATATTTGCAGTGGTTTTTTTAGTCAGCGTCGGCCATATAATTTCCTATTATCATGAGATAAACGCCAATAAAAATCTCAATCAGAAATTGCAACAACAGCACAAAGCAGCCAGCAGCACGGTCCCCAGCAGCAGGGCATCCCAGAGCAACGGCATACTGCCTGAGCTTGTTTCTTCATACAATATAAACAAAGAGACCGTCGGCTGGATAACGATTCCGGGCACGAATATCGACTATCCCGTCGTGCAGGACAAATCCGACACCAAAAACGAAAAATATCTGACGACAGACTTTACCGGCAAAAAGGAAAGGCACGGTTCAATCTTTCTCGACTTCCGCTTTAATATAAAGCCGCTGTCCCAGGATTTGATTATCTACGGCCACAACATGAAGGACGGCCAGATGTTCGGCGAGCTTGAAAAATACTGCAAAGCCCGGGGCAACGATTATGTCGGGTTCTATAATTCATCGCCGATTATCGAGTTTGATACGCTTTATGAGCGATATAAGTGGAAGATTTTTGCCGTATTCGTCACGACTGGCAACCCAGACCACGAAGGCTCGATAGATTATATTAACCCGAAGCTCGGGAGCGACAGTGAGTTTAACGCTTTTATAAAAGAGATACGCCGCAGGTCGTTTATAAACACAAAGGTCGACGTCCAGCCCGGCGACAACCTGCTGACACTGTCAACCTGCAATTATGATTACCCGAGAACGGATAACGAATGGGCAAGGCTGGTTGTGATGGCGCGCAAAGTAAGGGACGGCGAGAGCACCTCAGTCGAACCGGCAGAGGCCAACAAAAATGTAGTTTACCCGAGTATTTGGTATAAAAAGAATAAATAGCACCGAGTCAAGGCGGGTTTCCGGCTGTGCCCGGAAACGCGTCTTTTACGCTGTTTTGCAGTTGATAAAATCCTATTGGTAAAGTATAATTATGTTGCCTTAAATTTATATAAAGGTCAGCGGCGTATAAATTCAGCCACTGCGTCTATATACTTAATTGGAAAATGAGACCCAAAATTTAACTTACAGCCGCTTGGTGGCGGCGGATTGGAGCTTTTATAATGAACGACAGATTAAATACTTTTTATGAAACTATAAAAGGACGCCGGATTTCAATGCTCGGTATCGGCGTCAGCAATACCCCTATTGCTAAGATTTTTGCGGCAAAGGGCGCCATTGTCACCGCACACGACAAGAGAACCCGCGAAAAGCTCGGGAAAACGGCCGACGAGCTGGAGGCCGCCGGCGTAAAGCTTTGCCTCGGGGAGGATTATCTCAAAGACTTGGACGCTGATATAATCTTCCGCACCCCGGGCATGAAATTTTACCTGCCGGAGCTTGTCGCTGCCCGCGAAAGGGGAGCGGTGGTCACCTCTGAAATGGAAGTATTCTTTGACCTTTGCCCATGCAAAATAATTGCAGTGACCGGTTCGGACGGCAAAACCACCACTACGACGATTATTTCAAAAATGCTCGAAAAACAGGGCTATAAGGTATTCCTTGGCGGCAACATCGGCCGCGCGCTGCTGCCTGAGGTTGAAAATATGGGGAAAGATGATTTCGCGGTCGTCGAGCTTTCGAGCTTCCAGCTTATATCCATGCGCAGAAGCCCCGATATAGCCGTAATTACAAATATGTCCCCGAACCACCTCGACATGCACAAGGACATGGACGAATATATAAACGCCAAAAAGAATATAATCTTGCACCAGAACGCTTTCGGGCGCGCGGTGCTTAACCTCGACAACGATATTACGAGGAGCATGGTGCCGGATACCCGCGGCGCCTGCCTTATGTTCAGCAGAAAGCAGAAAGTGAATTTCGGCAGCTTCCTTGACGGGGATAAGCTCTGCTATGCCGACAAAAGCGGCGTTTATGAGGTTATGAAGACAAGCGACATATTTATCGACGGCATGCACAATGTCGAGAACTACCTTGCGGCCATAAGCGCCGTCTGGGGGCTTGTCGATATTGAAAACATGAAAGAAGTCGCCCGCACATTCAAGGGCGTTGAGCACCGCCGGGAGTTTGTCCGCGAGCTTGACGGGGTAAAGTACTACAACGATTCGATAGCGACTACGCCGTCGCGCACGATGGCGGGCCTTGAGGCGTATAACCAGAAGGTTATATTGATTGCAGGCGGATATGATAAAAAAATTCCGTTTGACGTGATGGGGCCGACAGTGGTAAGAAAGGTAAAGACGCTGATACTCATCGGCGCGACTGCAAAGAAAATCGAGGAAAGCGTCAAAAAGGCGCCGGAATATAGAGAGGGCAATCCGCAGATAATCCACGCCGCAAGCCTTGAGGAAGCGGTTAATATAGCCCGCAGGGTATCGCAGAAGGGCGATATCGTGACGCTGTCCCCGGCCTGCGCGAGCTTTGATATGTTCAAAAACTTTGAAACCCGCGGAGAGGTATTTAAGGATATTGTAAACTCGCTGAAATAAGCAGATGCTGGCAATAACACTATAAATTTAGGTGATAAAATGGATTTGCAGAAATTACTGTTTTCGCTGTCTGAAACATCGTGTATCACAGGGGCGGGAACAGCGACTAATGTGGTTTTTGATACGGTAAAGAGGTTTGCGCCCGACACATTCCGCGACCCTCTCGGCAATATCATAGCGCCGGTCAAAAAGGCGAAAGAGGGCAGGCCCCATATCCTGCTTGAAGCGCATATGGACGAAATAGGGTTCGTGGTTCAGACAATAGATGACGACGGCTTTGTCCATATAGGAAAAGTCGGTGGGCCGGATATCCGCGTTCTCCTCGGCAGCGAGGTGACGATTTTCGGAAAAGAGCCGGTTTACGGAGTGTTCTGCTGCCGCCCGCCTCATTTGTCCTCAAAGGATGATTACAAAAAGGTTCCGGAACTCGACGAGCTTGCGATAGATATAGGCTATACCCACGACAAGGCTGTCGAGAAGGTTTCTCCCGGCGATTATATTACATTAAGGCAGGCCCCGGCGGAGCTTATAAACGGCTTGATTACAGGAAAAGCGCTCGACAACCGCGCCGGTGTGGCGACAGTGCTGCGCTGCCTTGAATTATGCGCAGAAAAGGTTGACTGCGGGCTCACCGCCGCCTTTACGCTGAGCGAGGAACTCGGTTGCCGCGGCGCAGTTACAGCCTCCTATACGGCGGCGCCGACCCATGCCATTGTGGTCGACGTAAGCTTCGGCTATACGCCGGACGCCCCGAAAGAGAAATGCGGCAAAATCGGCAAAGGCCCGATGATAGGGATTTCCCCCGTCCTGTCGGGTGAAGTTACATCGGTTTTATTTGAAGCGGCAAAAGCAAACAATATCCCGTATCAGACGGAAGTTATGGGCGGGGAGACGGGTACGAACGCCGACTCCGTTTCGATAAGCCGCGGCGGAGTCGCAACAGGCCTTGTTTCTGTTCCCCTGCGTTATATGCATACTGCGGTAGAGACAATCGCCGTCAGTGACGTTGAGAACACTGCGCGCCTGATGGCGGCTGCAGCCGAGCAGATTGGGGGCGGAAAGAATGTCTGAGATGTTTGTTACTTTTAAAGAACTTTGTCTTTTGCCGGGCGTTTCCGGCTGTGAAAAGCCCGTGGCGGACTATATAATAGATAAGATATCCGGTCTTGAGGGCGTCACCTACAAAGTGGACGCGCTGGGCAATATCATTGTCCATAAGAAGGGTGAGATGGCGCCAAAGACCAAATTGCTGTTGAGTGCCCATATGGACGAAGTTGGGCTGATTATAACCTCGATAGGCGACGAGGGCATGCTCAAGTTTACCTCCGTCGGTGGAATCGACCCGAGAGTAGTCCTCGGGCGGCGCGTCAACATTAACGGCCATATCGGTGTAATAGGTACAAAAGCCGTTCATCTTCAGAAATCCGATGAGAGAAAAACGGCGCCGGATTTTGACAGCCTTTTGATAGATATAGGCGCGAAGGACAAAGAGGACGCCGAAAAGTATGTGAAACCGGGAGATAGGGCGGTATTTGAATCCGAGTTTGTAAATTTCGGCGACGGTTTTGTCAAAGCAAAGGCGATTGACGACAGGATCGGCTGCGCTATCCTGCTCGAAATATTGAAAAAACCGCTCAAGTACGACATAGATGTGACATTTGTCGTGCAGGAAGAGGTCGGTACCAGAGGAGCCAAAGCGGCGGCGTTCTCTGTGGCGCCCGAGGCGGCAATTGTCATAGAGGCGACGACCGCGTCGGATATCGCTGATGTGCCGGAAGGCAAAAAAGTGTGTTTCTTAGGGCGCGGGCCTGTCGTATCATTCATGGATAGGAGCACGGTATACGACAGGGGACTTTATGACCTCGCATTTAAAACCGCTAAGGAAAAGGGCATACCATGCCAGGCAAAACTCGCTGTGGCGGGCGGAAACGACGCGGGCGCTATTCATTTGTCCCGCGGCGGTGTAAAAACGCTGGCAGTTTCCCTGCCGTGCCGTTATCTACATTCGCCCTCTTGCGTTATAAAATATGAGGATGCGGAGAATACGTTTAAGCTCGTGTATGAGCTTTGTACCCGTATAGCGGGCTCTGAGTTATGCTGATAAGTGTAATCGAAGAAAACCTGAAAACAGCGCTGACAATTTTAAACCGCCGCCCGGAGTTAAATGTCCGGGTGAGCGGCCTGCTGAAAGCCTATGGCCTGAAGCGGCATTTTTTCAGGCTTTGGGTTCAGAATGAATCAACCTTGCTTGCAAGGCTTGAGGGAAGCTTTTTTCTGTGCAATAGCGCTGATACCGACTACGATGAGATTGCATTTTTCTTAAGGTTCAACCCATATTTTCAGCGCCTTTTCGGCACCGCTGAAGCTGTCGCCGCCGTTGAGGCCTGCCTTGAAAGCGGCGGGAAACTGAAGAAATATGATTTTCTCGAGTTTGAGGCAGCCGATGCTGTAATGCCGGAACGGGAAGTAATCTGCAATCCTAACCTTAATGACGTCTATGAGGTCATGTGCAAAGTTGGATTTCAGATTGGCGACTTCATGCCGTGGTATGCGGACGTATCCCACCGCATAAGGCACGGCTGCGCAAGGGCATTTTTAATAAAAGTGGGCGATAAGCCGGTTTCATCATGCCTTGTCAGCGCGGAATCGGATACGGCCGGCCTTTTGTCCGGAATCGGCACCGTTGAAGATTACAGGTCCCGCGGTTTTGCGTCGGATATCACGCGTTTTGCCTGCAAAAAGCTGACCGATGACAAAAAGTGCCCGGTTTTGGAATGTTGCCCTGCTATCACAGCGTTTTATGCAAGGCTCGGCTTCAGAAAAACAGCTGAAACCGCTGAACTGATTATAAAATGAAAGCGTTTACAACGCTTCTGACGACAAAATGGAGGATGTATGGAACAAAGCTTTTTTAAATTTGACAAACGAATAGAAAGCGCGGCCGAGGTGGCCCTCAACCTGTGCAGCGCCCCATTTGAGGAGATAGAAAAGACGGCGCGGTTCAACAGCATGAAGGTGCTGTCTGCGTTCGCAAAAAACAAAGTCAGCGAAGCTCATTTTGCCGGTTCAACCGGTTATGGGTATGACGACAGGGGCAGGGAAACGCTCGATAATGTGTTTGCGGACGCCTTCGGGGCAGAGGCTGCCCTTGTCAGGCACAATTTTGTTTCCGGGACGCACGCAATTACGACCGCACTTTTCGGGGTCCTGCGCCCGGGGGATATCATGCTGGCCTGCACGGGCAAATCCTACGACACGCTTGACGAGGTTATCGGGCTTAGAGGCAAAGGCATGGGCTCGCTCATGGAATACGGCGTTATATACCGCCAGGTGGATTTAAAAGACGGCGAACCTGACCTTGAGGGTATTAAGGCGGCTCTGTCTGAACAACTGAAGAACGGCACACCCGTTAAGATGGCTTATATCCAGCGTTCACGCGGATACAGCCTGCGCCCGTCGCTTACCATAGCAAAAATCCGCGAAGTAGCGGATTTGGTCAAATCGGTATCGCCTGAAACGGCTATTGTAGTTGACAACTGCTACGGTGAGTTTGTAGAGCGGGAAGAGCCGACTCAGGCGGGGGCTGACCTTATCATCGGGTCGCTTATCAAAAACGCGGGCGGCGGGATAGCTGAAACCGGCGGATATATTGCCGGCCGCCGGGACCTTGTGGAGCTTGCTTCCTATAGGCTCACTGCTCCCGGAGCGGGCGGAGAGGTCGGTGCGACACTCAACCAGAACCGGAATATGTTCAAGGGCTTTTTCTTTGCGCCGCATGTTACGGCACAGGCCTTAAAAACCGCAGTTTTTGCTTCGGCGCTGTTTGAACTGCTGGGCTTTAAGGCGACGCCCCGCTATAATGAGCCGAGAACGGATATCGTTGAAACAATTGAGCTTAAAAATCCGCAGGCGCTTATCGCGTTCTGCCGCGGGATACAAAGCGGCTCGCCGGTGGATTCCTTTGTATCCCCTGAGCCCTGGGATATGCCGGGATACGACAGCAAGGTTATCATGGCAGCGGGGGCTTTTACACTCGGCGCTTCAATTGAACTGTCCGCTGACGCGCCGCTGCGAAAACCCTATGCTGTTTGGATGCAGGGCGGACTTACCTTTGAAAGCGGTATGACAGGTGTGATGTGCGCTGCCCAGGCGCTTGCTGACGGCGGATTTTTAAAGTAATATATACCTGAAAGCGCGCGTTGACATCTACTCTTCCGTGTGATATGATATATTTTGCTCAACGCAAAAGAAAAAAGAGCGGTAAAACCGCTCCATATATGCGGGTATGGCGGAATTGGCAGACGTGCCAGACTTAGGATCTGGTGGATTTATCCGTGCAGGTTCAAATCCTGTTACCCGCACCAAAATGCGGACGTCCCGAACGAAATGAGGGATGTCCGCTTTTTATGTATGGGTCAGGGTATGAACCTGTGTTCAAAAGCGAAGCGTATCCTGTTACCCGCACCAGAGTATAATATAAGGCTCACAAATGGTATAACATAGCCGTTTGTGAGCCTTTGTTCTTAAATACAAAAGAGAGGACTGATTTAATATCTAGCACTTAACATTGTTCAGACAGGATTATGCTTGTAACTTTAATGTCTTCAAGTTGCCTCTAAACAGTCCGGCAAATACATTCAGATAAAACTCATCCGATAAAAAGTTGAGTAGTTAAATCGGTAAAAACATGCGTTTTTTTAACGAAATCCGAATAAAACGCTGTTGCTTTCGTCGTTGGTATATCACATTTAACATTTGGCAATGCAGTGCCGCTATGTAACGACATATCTATTATTCCTTTCTTAGTTTGATATGCTTATTAACAAGAAAAAAAGAGATTTCTCATGACACAAAATACTAATATTTTCAAAAATATATAGTTTTATAGCTTAATTAGTGGTATAATTTTTTGTAAAGAATGTTGGATTTGGTTCGAATGTATAATTTTTAGGGGGAATATTAATATGGCATTAACAATGTCATATCTTACTTCAATGAAAAATGTTGAAGCAATTTTTAACTCTATGCTTTCAGCAAGGGCTCCAGAAAAATTCACTACGAGGTTTTTAGAGGATTTAGGATTTAAGAGCAGCAATGATCGTCTTTTCATAGGTGTACTTAAAGCATTAGGTTTTATAGACAGCAACGGAGTGCCTCAGCAAAGATACTTTGATTTTTTAGACCAGTCACAATCTAAAAGAGTTGTAGCAGAAGGAATTAAGGAAGCATATGAAGACTTGTTTAATCTCAGGAAAGATGCTCAAAATATGAGCAATGAAGAAGTAAAGAACAAACTTAAAACGCTTACACAGGGTCAAAAGGGAGATAGAGTTATAGATTCAATGGCACTTACTTTTAAGACTTTGTGTAATTACGCTGACTGGACAGAAACATCACCGAAATCTATTCCTATTACCAATTCAGAAAACAAACCAAATGACCAAGGAAAGATGTCAACATCTACTACATATAAAAGTGGTAGCACTTCAATGGAACTACATTATAATATTCAGATTCATCTTCCAGAAACGACAAATATGGCAGTTTATGATGCTATTTTTCAAAGCTTGAAAAAACATTTGATGTGAGGCTGTTATGACTGAAGATAATTTGTATTCATTTGTAATGCGTGGAGAATTGGCGAAAGTGGCCTTGAATTCAACAGAAGTTGTTAGTAAACATTCAACATCTGAAACATTATCAAAAGAGTATATCAATACTCTTTCTCTCGATCTAATGGATGATGATTGTGTAAACTCAGCGAAATTAATGGCTACTGTTTATACAGCTATTGCTGCATTTGAAAATATGGTTAGGCAATTTGTTGTAAAAATTCTGATGGAATACGAAGGTGAGGAATGGTGGGTAAGGTGTGTGTCAGAGAAAATACGTAAAAAAGCTGAGGATCGAAAGAACGAAGATGATAAGATCAGATGGCATGCTCATCGTGGCGATTCAATGATCAATTATGTTGACTTTGGTGATTTGGCTGCAATAATGTTGCAAAATTATGAATGGTTTGAAGTTCACATAGTTTCAATTGAGTGGGCTAGACAGATATTTCAAACACTTGAACGATCAAGAAATGTAATCATGCATAGCGGAAAACTTGATAAACGTGATATTGAGCGTATTGGTATTAATATTCGGGACTGGATAAGCCAAGTTGGAGCATAATTAATGCTATTCTTGTGAAATAAGTTAAGAGCCTCACGTTTGTAACGTGAGGCTTTTTCGTTAATTGTCATTTCACCTATCTTTAAATGATCGGAAATATTCTCAATTCCCGTTTCACAACACAAAATTATCGCAAAACGATAAAAAATTATTGCAATTTCAGAAATACCGTGGTATAATTATGTCAGATTATTTGAAAAGGGGCGTTAGGTATGGATCATCGGCTTTCAGTATGGCTGAAGCTGGCTATTATCGGAACTGGCGTTTGCGTTACAGTGATCTATTTTCTTGCCTTCCCACTTTTGGGTCAAGACATAATAGGTGACTACCCAGAGTTCCGCTCGTGGTTTTGGCCATGGCTAATTTTCCTGTGGCTCACTGCTGTTCCATGTTATATCGCCATTGTGAGCGGATGGAAAGTTGTCAAAGAGATTGTACGAGAGCATTCATTCTGTATCGAGAACGCAAAACGCCTAAAACTCATTTCAATCTTGGCGGCTGCTGACTCAGCACTTGTGTTTATAGGAAATATTATTTTACTGCTGTTGAATATGAATCATCCGGGAGTAATTCTGGTAGCGCTGCTGATTATTTTTGTGGGAATTGACTTGGCAGTTTTGTTCGCTGCGCTTTCTCATATGGTTATGAAAGCGACAAAACTGCGTGAAGAGAATGAACTTACTATTTAAGGGGCATTGCCATGATTGTTTTTAATATAGATGTCATGCTTGCTAAGCGAAAAATGAGCGTGACTGAGCTTTCGGAACGGGTTGGAATTACGCTTGCGAATATGTCTGTTCTGAAAAATGGAAAAGCAAAAGCTATCAAAATCGAAACGCTGAATAAAATCTGTAAGGCGCTGAACTGTCAGCCCGGCGATATTTTGGAATGGAGAGACACTGATACAGACAATTGAGAAAAGCTGACTCTTCCCGTTTCAGCGGCGCATTTAGTTGAACCAATAAAGTTTAATGACTAAGAATCTGCCATACAAAAAAGCCAGTACAAAATTGTTTTGTACTGGCTTTTTGCCTATTTATAGATCAATTGCCGCCCTTGAATCCTTATAATCGTAATTTTCTATTTGCCTATAGTTTACCTTCCTTAACCACCCATATTGCTAAAACTATTATGGACAATAATGATATGATCATTACAGCAAAGCAGTATAGGTCAAATGCAACAGGTGGAATCGGCAGCCTTTTTAGAATAAAAGGGAAGATTGATACTTATGATAAATGAAAGAATAACGGCTTTATTCTTTTTAATCAAATCACCATCACATTCTTTGTAAGTTAATTGTCGGGTTCATCTTTAGATATATTTCTAGGCCTGTTTATACTTATCACTTATAAAAGCGAAACAAAAGAACAATGTAGTAATTATAAACAGAATTATGGGTATCAAGGAGATAAAAACATTTAACAAATATGGGGATTGATGTTCCTTATTTGTTAACACAACCAATTTAAAACGCCGTTAAAACAAATCGATATTGAAATAATATTTGTTAAATAAAATCTTTCAACTAAATTTAATTCCGATTTGTTCAAGAACCCAATTAAACCAAGTTGTATCTTCGTATAGAATATGTGCCTCTGCAACCATGCCAGGTTTTATGTTTACTTTATCTCCATGCTTATCGGTAAGTGTTGTTGTTTTTGGTGTTATTATTGCTTTAAAGGTAACAGTTCCTTTTTCCTGATTGACCGTCGCGTCCGTATCAATTTTTTGTATTTTCCCCTTCAGTGTGCCGTAATCGCTTTGCGAAATTCCGGAAATAGCAATATCTACAGTTTCACCTGTTTTTATTTTAGCTCTGTCCTGGGCTTCTATATATGTTTCAAGTTCAAGAGAACCATTTTCACCGCCTGCTATTGTACCAATGGTAGTACCTGCCTGCAAGGTCATACCATTGTTAACAGGAATGGAAAGATGGACAATTCCGGATTGAGGAGCCGTAAGTATATAGGAAGAAAGTAACCTTGCATACCCATCCCTTTGTGTCTGCGCAGAACTCATTTCATTCATAATTTGTGACCGTTGTGTTTCAAGTTCGGATATAGTCTGTAATTTAATACTGTTCTTTTGGGCATTATTCTGTTTTTGCTGCGCTTTGATCTGGTCATCAGTGTAACCCATTGCTCTATATTCATCGTCACTAACATCATACTGTTTCATTTTTGTGCGTGCAAGTTCTATCGTATTATAAAAAGGGAGTTGTGAAGGATCCTTTTTATTAAAGGTGTTTTTACCTTTCTGAAGCTCCATGATGCATTTGTCGTAAAGACTTAGCTGTGTCTTGTAATATTTTATCAGATCATCTGCCTGCTGGACCTGAGTTTTTGTCTGCACATTGTCAAATTCTATAAGGGGATCACCTTTTTTTACGTAGGCGCCTTCCTTAAGATTTACTTTTGTTATTGTCCCGGATATATTAGCAATTATATGAGATTTTTCACCATTTGTGATAATTCCACTCGCCTTTACAACATATGGTTTATGCAGAAATATGGAAGCAGTAACAACCGCGGCTACGAGAAGAAACGTAATACCAATGACGTAAAACATAAACTTAGGTGGATTTTTATCATAGAGTAGGCGACTGTCACGAAGCTCAGAGAGATTATAATACTTCATCTTATTTCACATCCTATCTAAGCCGACATTTACGCTAAACATTTTTATACGACGTAAATTATTTTGTTTCCTATAATTAATATTCTAACGATTGAAAGTCAAAGCGGCACCTTTACGGGAATGGCGATAATAAAACCAACTAATTAATACTTTTTATAAATTCTTTCATCAATGCCTGACAGTTTTCACAGCCATCTAGGACAGATGAGAAGGAATGAATATATCGCAGATAACGTTTGTCAAAATTTTTATGTTCCAAAAACAGTTCCTTTATGCTTCGGTCAATATTTTTTAACATCTTTGAGCTGTTATAAAGTACATTTGCTGTTATTAAATATGAAAACCTGCTGTAATCACCCATCGACTGCTTTTTTAAAGCATACTCGTGGAGCAAAAATTTATAACCCAGCTTGATAAATTCAATCTGGAAAAACTGATCTTCGCACTTCGTATAAACTAAATCATTAAAAATCCAGTTTTTAAACTCAGCTTCACTCTTTGTTAGTTCTTGTTTATTTATAATTTTATAGATTAACATGCTGTCAAGTATAGCTATAACCGATTCGTTATATTGATGTGCTGATAGATTATCCTCAATAAAATCTTCACAAAGTCTAACGATGTAACTGTTTATTGGAAATTCGGCCCAAAAAGAGTTACGAAAAGCTATGCAGAATACACGCTTATCTTTTTTTATTAGATTGGCAAGGACAATGTCACCGAGTACATTTTTATCATTTCTGAATAAATTAATTAACATTACACAATTAATAATAACTGTCGCAAGGCCCCACACACAGGTGCTTTTAAAAAATATTAAAAGGGTACCAATAATGATTAACAGGGCTGTAGCATATGCCCCGCCATATAAAAAATTTATATAATCGCTGATGCACTTTTCACAGCTTTTTTGATCGACAATTTTATTACGGAAAGCCGGCAGAACAAATCCGCTTTTCGTAAGTACACCATAAAGTCTGATTCTCAGTAGCTTATGGCCGTCATTGTTTATCAAAACAAATGGCCCAGCAACGAATGCTTTAATCTGATAGCCCGCTCTTTTTATTGCTAAGTAGTGTCCTAATTCATGCAGAAATATAGAAAAATAAAATAGTATTTCCAATGAAATCAGAAAAATGAATACTTGAATAAAAAGATAGTTGTTTGTTGAAAAAAGGTAGGTTTTATAATTAATATATACCTGATACAACCCGAACAATGAAACGATAGATAAAAAAATACATATTGCAATTCTTGCCTTTTTAAAGCAATCTTCAAATGATTTTTTGTATATATATGCCATTTTAACTTTTAACTCCATTTCAGTGAGTAATGTATAGATGGCCTACAATATAAGGCTATCTATACATACCCATATGTGGCAGAATTCAACGTGATTTTCTCCGTAAATTGCCAACAAAGTACCAAATTAGGTTATATACTATACTAGGGACGATGCAGAGAAAGTATATTGGCTTAAGTCCATTTTTTATGCTTGGCCTTATACCCAAAAAATATATGCTGAAAAAGGAAATGAGATTATTAGTAACCTCATATATGATTCTCCCTTTATTGCTGCGAATATTTAATAAAACATGAATCTGCCGTTCTCTCATTTATTTTACCACCAATAATAAAATTTTGCTGTAATTGGGGATTCAACCATTACTAAATTGAATTGTATATGACGGTCCGTTATAAGTACTGCCTATTACATAACCGGCAATAAATTTAGCAGCTGTGCCTACCGCTGAATTCCAAAAAATAATAAATGCGCCAACAGCTAAGGTAGCACTACCTGCTGTGCCCAATTCAATTGCAGTAGCTATTGAGTCGCCGACAGCATCAAGAGCGATGGTTAATCCAGCAACTCCCACTTCAGCAATTAACGAACCAATAAACTGTTTCGAAAGCGTAATCTTTACAGTTCCGCCTCCGTCAACATATTCCATTTCTTCATTATCAAGTGCAATCGCATTAATAGGTAATGATAATACTGCTTCCATTTTAAACACTCATTTAATTTACTATTGTTTTAATTAATCTGCAAATATTGCCAACACAAATCACCGTTGGCCTGCTATTTGCCGAAAGGAACCATCGTCTTCCCAATACTATTTCACAGTATGATGGCATAAATTAATGCGTTTATAAGTTAGGGATAGCAGGGTATAATCATACCCTGCTAATTCCCTCCTTTTTTAATCAGCCATACTGCCAAAACTATGAGAGAAATTATTCCTATAATCATCACTGAAAAGCAATAAAGGTCGAATGCAAACGATGATATAGGCAATCTTTTTAGAATGAAGGGTAGGATTAGTAAAATACACATTAGAGACGAATAAATATAAAATGGTATATTCTTTTTAATACAAATCACCTGTTTCTGAGTTATTACCAAGCAATAATAAAGCCAAAAGGAACATGACTTTTATTTGCAAGAATGTACATCCCATTATGATTTGAGCATATCCACAAGTATGTGCCCCACAGTCCAAATCCAGCAGCAAGACCAGCAGCAATTGCTGGACCGGCGACTGGTATAACAGTGGCAATTGCTGTTGTAACGGAAGTACCTCCTGCTATAAGAGCTGAAAGGTCACCGCATTCCCTTGATGAAAGACGTATTAAATAACCGTTCGAAATTTTTGATATTGAGTAACCTCCGTCAACATATTCCATCTCTTCATTATCAAGTGCAATCGCATTGATAGGCAATGATAATACTGCTTCCATTTTAAACACTCCTTTATTTTACTATTATTCTAATAAATCTGCAAATATTGCCAACACAAATCTCCGTTGGCTTATAATTGCCCATTGGAACCATCCTCTTTCCCCAAATACTATTTCAACACCGTATGTACGGCGTTAAAACCTGTGTCTGTACCTCGCTGTCCTCATGAGTTGCGGATAAACGATAGTTCCGATGCTCTATGGGATTATGTTATTCTATATATACTTTGAAAGTTTATCGAGAATCTGTTTTAAGGCTTTGTTTTCTCTAAGCTGTAATTTATTGGTCATCAGCTATTAACCCCATTTATTGTCAGATTTTAAACAAATGTACTCTTTGGGAAATTGGCTAAATTATTAAAAAGTTGCCAAAGGAACAGTTGATTATCTGCTCCTTTGACTTACTCTACTATTGCCCGTTTTTAAAAGCAAAGCTATTTACAAATGAGATAATTAATATAAAGATAAGAAAAATAATCCATGACTCCAAAGAAACATTCATGGCTTTTTGGGCAATAATATTGATGAATAGAAGTAAAATACCGATTAAGGCATCAACAAAAAAAACTTTAAAAAATTTATTAATACGCATATTATGACCTCAATTAAAAATTTTGAATTACATACCTAAAGTGATTTTGCCATCAAATCCGGAAATTGCAAACAACAAAATATATACGCTTCCGTTACAAGGATAATTAAATGTGACTGAACTTGGGAAAAATTTGTTTGCTACACATGCCCCTATAATGCCAGCAAGTCCCGGAACAATTGCTGCGGCTACACCTCCTGTAATTCCAGCCGCCGCCAAGGCTGCTGTTGCAGCCGCAGTAGCTCCAACACCGACAGCAGCATTAAGGACACTCTTTGTAATTGTAAATTGAATGTTTGCACCGCCATTAACATATTCCATCTCTTCATTGTCAAGTGCGATCGCATTCATAGGCAATGATAATACTGCTTCCATTTTAAACACTCCTTTATTTTACTATTATTCTAATAAATCTGCAAATATTGCCAACACAAATCTCCGTTGGCTTATAATTGCCCATTGGAACCATCCTCTTTCCCCAAATACTATTTCAACACCGTATGTACGGCGTTAAAACCTGTGTCTGTACCTCGCTGTCCTCATGAGTTGCGGATAAACGATAGTTCCGATGCTTTGCAGGACTATATTATTTTACGTCTTGCCTGATTGGCATGAAGACATCGGCAAGTAGATACTGATCATTCTGGTTTACGAAAACTGTATAGCTGCTGCCGTCCAATTTTATGTCATTTTCAAAAGCGTAAACGGACGCCTTCATACTGGCGTATTGCAGATCCTGGACACTGCCTGTAAAGCGTACAAACAGACACGGCGACACACGAATTAACGGCTCAAATGTATATGGTGATTCGCAGCTTTCAGCAGGTTTGGTGAGCTGTAAAATTATTTTCGTGTTGAGTACTGGCCCACTGCCTTCTACACTCTTTGAGAGTGATGTTGAGGTTATAAGAGGGCCGCGCGTTTGCCAACCTTTAGTTTTTATGTATGACTGCATCATGTAAACTATACGCTGAATGTCGAATTTTGCATCAAGCGGTGCCCCATAGATTAATGCGTTTGTAATTTTTAAGGCTTTGTTTTCCCGAAGCTGTAATTTCTCTGACATTGCTTTCGTCAACTTCCTTTAAAAATTTTTCTTCAAGTCCGATTTCTTTGCGCTTTCTATCTTGCACTTAATTTTTATATCTAGCTTTTCGAAACAAATATTCCCCGCGTTTCTGCTAAGAAAATGTTTTAAAAATTAAGTTAGGAATAGCAGGGTATGATCATACCCTGCTAATTCCCTCCTTTTTTAATCAGCCATACTGCCAAAACTATGAGAGAAATTATTCCCATAATCATCTCTGAAAAGCAATAAAGGTCGAATGCAAACGATGATATAGGCAATCTTTTTAGAATGAAGGGTAGGATTAGTAAAATACACATTATAGACGAAATATAATATGGTATATTCTTTTTAATACAAATCACCAATTTCTAAGTTATTACCAATCAATCACTTGAAAAACTAAAGTTTAATAAGTGGAGAATAATCGGACTTTTCTGTTTTGCTTTGTTCAAGATAATTATAAAAAGGCGTAAAAATATATTTACCTATATATTTCTTAAAATTGAACACGAGTAAATAGTCCAATGGGAATGTACTAAAACTTATAAAGTCCCTATTTTTAGTTAGACGCCAAGACCAATTCCATAGGCAATTTTGCACAACAAAGATACCGCGGTGCCGACAGGTGTTCTATCCGGTCGGCACGCCTGTGGTACCTGTTGTTCTACATACAACAGCTGTAGTTCCAGATGCAGCAACAAGTAATGAGTTTTATAAATCGAATGGTATAAACTATGCGGTTATGTTTGCTATTTTTTAAAATGACGAGTTATCCTTAGATAAATAAAAACTACAATTCCTGCAATAATACCAATAATTACGGATTGAAGTACACTATTGACATTGTATTTTTTAAATATAGTTTCTGAAATTATTATGGCAATAACAATGTAAGCAATAAAGGCTATTAAAGCAGAAATTATTTTTAAAGATTTATTTTTCATTGTTATACCCTCAATTTATCGTAAATGAACAGCTTCCAAACGGTATCCAAATCTTCAAAGTGATGTCTTTATTTATATACTTTCTTGACAAACTGCCACCAATTATCCAGCCTAGTGCAGCTCCAAGAGAGCCGCCTATTAAACTTCCATAAACGGGGCCACAAGCGCTTCCTATAATTCCACAAATAATGCCACATATTGCAGAGCATGATGCAGTTGCTACATCTCGAAGGAAATCTCTCTTAAGTGTTAAGGTAAATGTTCCACCCCCATCAACATATTCCATCTCGTCAATGTCGAGATCAATCGCGTTCATAGGTAAAGTTAATACTGCTTCCATTAAAACACTCCTTTATTTTACTATTATTCTAATAAATCTGCAAATATTTCCAACACAAATCTCCGTTGGCTTATAATTGCCCATTGGAACCATCTTCTTTGTCAAAGATTATTTTAACACCATCGGGACATGGTGTTAAAACCTGTGTCAGTATGTAATCTCATCGCGGTCGTCATCAAGAGACATGTCCTCAGTTGCATCGTCCGTTTTTTCTACCCTTGATGCTGCAATAAGCTCATTTGCAGGTTCGTCGATTCCAACCTGAGACGCCCAAAGTTTATAGTATGCACCATGTTTTTTAAGGAGTTCCTCATGACTTCCACTTTCAACAATTTTTCCCTTGTCCATAACATAAATAATGTCGCACTTGCGTATAGTCGACAGGCGGTGCGCGACTATCAGCATCGTAGTGTTCTTCATTTTTCTAAACAGTGTATCATAGATTTTTGCTTCGCTCATAAAGTCAAGATTGGAAGTTGCCTCATCAAGCAGCAGAATTTTTGGTTCTTTTACAAAGGCCCGCGCCAGTGCCAGTCGTTGGCGTTCACCACCTGATAAGTCAGCGCCAGCTTCCTGCAAGAATGTGTCATATCTTCCCGGAAGCCTGTCAATGAAGCTATCGCAGCCCGCATTTCTGCAAGCACTCGTGATTTGTTCATACGTAGCTGTTTTGTTCCCGTACTTAATATTGTTTGCTATGGTATCAGAGAAAAGCTCTACATTTTGCGGTACATAGGCTATATTTTCCCTAAGCGTTGATAGATCAAGTTCATCTATATTGTAGCCGTTAATCGTTATTTTGCCATTTTCAGCTTTCCACAAGCCCATAATAAGCTTTGACAGCGTTGTTTTCCCTGAGCCGCTTTCTCCGACAAGCGCCACTTTTTTGCCTTTGGGAATTATGAGACTGACACCGTTCAAAACCGGAGAGCGAGCACCATATCGAAAAACAACATCTTCCACTACAATATCGCCGCTTAAGCTTTCAGGCTTATGTTTCATTACACCGTCAGGCTGTTCAGGCTCAACTTCCAGAATTTCAGAGAGCCTGCGCATAGCCACGCTTGCTTCCTGAACACTTAGCTGTAAATTAATCAATCTGCCGATTGGTTCCATAAAATAACCTGATAAAGTTGCAAAGGTCATTAGAGTACCGAGTGTTATTTTACTATTCATAACCATGGATGCTCCGAGCCACATGATAACCATGTTTCCAACTGATGATGTAATGTTTGATATTGAACCCTGTGCGTTTTGCAGGACTCCTTCTCGGAAAGCTATCCGAAGCGACGCTATATATTTTTCCTCTATTTTCTCAAGAGTTTCTTTTTCATTTGCCATCGCTTTGACTGTTTCAATACCGCGAAGACTGTCGATTATCTGTGAGTTTAACCGCGACTGTTGTTCCATCTGTTGCAAATTGATTTTTTTATAAGGGTGCTTGAATATAAACACCAGTGCCGCACTTATAAGCGTTAGAACTACAACCACAGTGAAAAGTGTACTGTTCATTATAAAAAGCATTACGGCAGATGCAAGCGCAAGCACAATATCAATAGCAAGTGAAAGGGTCATACCGGTAAATACATTCGCTATAGTAAAGGCATCGGAAAAACGGGTAAGTATGTCACCAGTTTTTCTTGTGGCGAAAAATTTAACGGGCAAAGAAAAGATGTGTTTAAAGTAGCCGATAAGCAATGGAATGTTTATTTTTTGTGAAAGATATAAAAGTATCTGCTGCCTTGTGGCTGAAATGCCTACGTTTACTAAAGCGATTAGAATAAAGGCTATACAAAATACAGCAAGCTGGTTTTTTAGATTATATGTAAGAATCTCATCGACAAGTACTTTGTTGAAAAATGACGACACAATTCCGAGAATGGTTAATATAACAGAGGCCACAATGGCTGAAGCAAAAAGCTTTTTCTGAGGTTTTAAAAGTTTGATAAATTTGCTTGCCATAGACTTATTACTTTTCTTTTCCGGTTTGAATTCGTTTGTTGGGGCAAGCAAAATCATAACTCCGTCAAACAATTCGAAAAAATCGTTGATATCCTGCTTTACCTTGCCTTTGGCCGGATCAGCATAAATAACCCTTTTTTTATTTACTTTATAGACAACTACAAAATGAGTAAGACCTTCTTTGGTGATTATATGAGCGATTGCAGGTAATGTATACTTGCTCAAAAAACCGTCATGGTCGACACGAACTGCCTTTGCAATAAATCCAAGTTGTTCTGCCGCCAGAATTAATCCCTTAACCGTTGTTCCTTTAATATCTGTTCCAGCGATGTCCCTTAACTTTGTTATTGTTATATCTTTCCATATGTTAGGCAAACTATGGCAAGAGCCGCTGCGGCGCAGTCCGTTGCGTCGTGCTGTTTTACACATCTGAATTTCAATATTGGTCACTCAATTCATTTTATATCATATTTTTACCATACATTATAACATTACAACATATAATATGTAAATATTACACATATTTTGTTTTAGTAAATAAATCTGACACCAAAACGACCGAGCCGGGTTATTAAATGTAATAATACACTCTTTGCCTCAATCATACGTCTGTTATTTTTATACTTCCTCTTCTGTACGGCATTAAAGCCTGTTTCGGTCAAGATTTTTATAGGACACAAATTTCAGCATACATAACCCATGGTATTTTCATGCCATTCTTTTATCTGAACCAGAATATTTTGTCACTCAGTCATAAGATATAAGCGGCAAAGTATATAAGCTTAACTATTCAATGACAAGTATAATTGCTATAATAAAGGTAGTAATAGTCGTTCAGGAGATGTAGAAGTGTTAAAGAAATATAGAATAGGATTTGATTTTTGGGGATTATTGTTGTTTTTGATAAGTATGATACCCAACATACTGTGGTTTGCGATACCTGCGCCAAACGATATTCTTCGTACAGATTCATCTACCAAACCGATAGATGCGGTAGCGTCGGTGTGTCAGGTACTGATGGTTGTCACGCTATGTATTGTTGTAAATAGAGAAAAGAAAAAGATGGCTTTTTCACCAATAATTATCGCGGTATTACTTTGCTGCCTTGCCTATTTTGTGTGTTGGGGTTGCTATTATGCAGGGGCTATAAACCCAGTCGTCATATTAGGGCTTACGATTCCGCCATGTATTGCATTTTTATTATTATCAATAGAACGAAAGAATGTGATCGCGGTTATTCCGATTGTTCTATTCACCGTATGCCACTTAATATATGCAGTAATTAATTTTCTTATATGATTATAACTTGATTAAGCATGCCAATGGCCTTAGCTCTCAGGTTTAGAGCTAAGGTGTATTTGTTATGTAGCACTTTTCACAGCCTCTCAATAGAATTAATAATTATATGAGGCATGAGGATGGGAGCGGTTAATCCTCAAAAAGTATTTGTGCAGTACCGCGATATGATGACGCCGTATAAGCCTATTTTGGGCAGAAGTATACAGTTACCCACTCGGACAGGACAGCAGACATATTTGTGTTTGTGGCCGAGGGTTATGCGTTATGTTGCCAACAATAACTAAAGTAATGCAAGATGCCGCTATTATATTGCTTTCTCTTTCATATTGTACCTTAAAAATGTGACATTGTAATGCCCATGCCGATGCTACACTAATTGCTTGATTTTATCAGACCTTACATTTGGATATATTAAAAATCCAGCAACCTGTAACAGCAATTGTTGCTGGATTTTATAATTTACAAAATACGAACGACAGGCTATTTTTCCGCCCATGTGAAATCATAGTTCCCTTTGGCTTGGCTTGCCACAAACTTTACGGTGTACTTTGAAGAACTTTCTGGGATGAATGAATATTCTTTTGTGCCATTTTCATTTTCAAATAATGTTTTGCCGTCTGGGCTAATCAATAGAACCTGCAGATTCCCGCTCTCACAGTTTACACTGCATGTGATGTGAATTTCCTTATCTTTGGGGAAGCGCAATGATTTGGTCTTTACACCGTCAAAATACATAAATGATGCCTGGCACTTATTCTTAGTATTGTTTTCAATAAATCCTCTTTGCGTAGTACCGTCAGCTAAAAAGGGAATAAGAAATATAAAGATTAAAATTGCTGCTGCGACAGCGGCAATTAGAATTATCCTTTTTTTCATTTTTATCACCCCTTGCTAAATTTAAGGTGTCCAAGGATGTACTGTTTAATAAAACCCGATTGCTTTAAACTTCTCAAATTGACATAATCAAAGGCTTTTGACATCAAGGGAGGGAATACCCCGTCCCTGGCCGTCAGTTATTTGTCTACTGTTTCCAAACTATGGCCTAATTATAAGTTACATATAATAATATGTCAATATTTATATAATGTTAACCACTTTATCGGTATATTTTTAATGTTACAGTATTGTTTTTTAATAATGCAATATACCAGAAACCCCGGGGATATCTGAAATACGATATCCCCGGGGTTTTATTGCAACCTTTATTGTCCTGATTATTTCTTTGTTTGGCACTTGTCAAATGCAGGGTTGAACGCATAGAAGTTCTTTGAGTTGAGATGGTCGGTGACAATGCGCAGCGCTTCGCCGAAACGCTGATAGTGTACAATCTCCCTTTGCCGCAGGAATTTGATCGGGTCGCGGACGTCTGGGTCCTCGGCAAAGCGCAGTATGTTGTCATAAACTGTACGCGCCTTTTGCTCAGCAGCCATATCTTCGTGCAGGTCGGTAATCGGGTCACCCTTGACCTGGATATATGCCGCAGTGAAGGGGTTTCCGGCGGCCGATACCGGATATACGCCTAATGTATGGTCTACAAAGTAATCTGCGAATCCGCCCTTTTTGATTTCCTCTTCGGAAAGGTTGCGGGTAAGCTGATGTACTATCGCACCGATCATTTCAAAGTGCGCCATCTCTTCGGTACCTATGTCATTCAATACTGCCTTAACCTTATCATACGGCATGGAGTAGCGCTGGCTCAAATAGCGCAGTGAAGCGGCAAGTTCACCATCAGGTCCCCCTTACTGAGCGTTGTGACAGCAAGTTTATTGTGAGCGGCTGCGTGCTCTTTGCCGTCTCTGATTTTTCAATAGTCAAGCCTGTATTCTATTTTTAATCGGTTGTTTTGTCTGTCAAAGATCATTTTCTTAAATATACTATGTGCCGCCGAGTATTTGACCGTCATGGGCAAGTCCGGGTCAATGAGAACCCATTCAGGGCGTTCGAGATAATTATGCAAATCCGCCGCAAGTTTTTCCGGATTTTCTGAATCCTTTAAGGCTTTTATTTCCTGATTTATCTGTTCAATCTTTGAAATAATCGAGGACTTGTTATTGCTATATTCCTCCAGCGTATCCGCTCCGATTAAATAGGCCTTGCGCGCTCTTTCTAATGCTGTGTTAAACTTTTTTAGCTGAGACTGCAAGCCGGCAATTCTTGACTTGTTGTCTTGACCTTGCCGGATTGCAAGGCTATTGCTGTCAGCTTCACATCGGATATCATTTGCTATGCGCTTTATCACCGCGTCTTTAATTATCTGGTCAGAGATATATTGGCTGTTTTGACATAGGCCATGGGCATAACCGCCGCATCTCCAGTAAGGGCCGCATTTGACAAGGGCCCTGCCGCATGAGGCACATACCACCAAACCCGACAGCCAGTCTTTATTCCTGTTTTGCGGTGTAGCCCGCGGCCTGCATGTGGATTTTAACTGAAAGGCCCTCTGCTGGGCTTTTTCCCAAACTTCCTTACTCACAAGCGGCTCATGTGTTGAATCCGCAATTATAGTGTTGTCTGAATGTTTCCGCCCATCTTTGCCGGAAGGGGTCCAGCGAGTTTTGCCTATATACACGGGGTTTTTTATGATATATTCCACTGTCCTGTTTTCAAAAGGATTGCCCCTATGCGTCTTAAAGCCGGCCAGATTGAGCCAGTGGGCAATCGACAGATAGCTTTCGCCGCTTAAGAACTTTTCAAAAATTGTTTTCACAGCCGCCGCTTCATTTTGGACAGGGACAAGCGCTTTGTTCTTCATTTGATAGCCGAAAGGCGGGGAGGACTGATATTCGCCACGCAGGGCCTTTTCCGTCATCGTCCGCCGGACATCCTCAGAAAGGTTTATGCTGTAGTATTCGTCCATAGCCTCGATAAAGGCTTCCATGATAATGGACATCTTATTGTCGCAGTCGAGCGGTTCCTTTATCGAGATTACATCTATCCCGCACTTTTTTCTCAAAAGCGACTTATATACTACGCTGTCCTCTCTATTTCTCGCAAACCGGCTGAATTTATACAGCAGCACGAGGTCAAAGGGCTTTGGCTTAGTCTTTGCATTTGCAATCATCGCCTGAAAACGCGGCCTTGTTTCTGCTTTCCTGCCTGAAATCCCCTCGTCGATATAGATATGGTTTTCCAGAATCTCAATATTGTGCTGCTTAGCGTATATGCGCATCTCTCTTAGCTGGGAATCAGGTGAATATTCAACCTGGTCGTCCGTCGATACGCGGATATAACATGCCGCCCGCCTTACTTTCATATGACAAACCCGCCTTCGCATATAATGAAAATACTCGCAATCCGTTTTTGCGGCACAAGGTTTGGGTGACAGTTATGGCAAAGGCTAAGAGGGAGATTGCCACCGCCGCTTCAGTTTATATTGAAGGGAAAGAATACGATATAGATAAGCTGTCAGAGATTCAAAGGCGCGCATTTGCAGGGCAAATCAAGCTGCAGCTTCTAAAGCCGGTACTTAGCGATAAGAGTCTGACAGCTACTCTGAAAGGCGGCTATCAGAGCATAAGAACTGCTTTTAGTTTATGTGAGCATAAAGACGAAGAATAAAAATTAGAGCTGTCTGTTCATGTTTATGCACAAACGGGCGGCTCTTTTACTTGCTTTTATGCCAGCCGGGTATCAAATCAGTGATGCGGTGCTGCCATCCAAATAAGCTTTGGCTCTTTAAGGGCAATGGATAAGTGAATTCATCCTGATATCCATAAGAGTCACGGCGGCTTTCATTGTTGTTAAAAAAATTGTAATCATTAAAATAGGGCGAGTATGTGCTTATTGAAACCTTATTTGCCTTAGTGTCAAAGGTGATATAGCGTATATAGCCGCCGCCTCCCATTGGGCCTTCCTGATAATCGCTGAGAATTTGATAAACGGTTCTGTCATATACGCCGTCGCCGTCATCGTCTATTTTGTCTTCCTTTCTGGCAGCGCCGTGATAATGGCCGTTTAAGGTCATTATCACATTTTTGTTGCGCTTTACTACATTATTAAATATCTCCTCGCCGACGAAGTCACGCCGGCCGGTGTTGTTAAGATAGTTGTGAAAACACAAGATTGCGGTTTTATCTTTGTGTTCAGCCAGCACCTGGTTCATCCAGTCAAACTCGGCTTTGCTGATTCCCCAGCCCATATATACAATGATGAAATCATTTCTGCCTGCCGATATGAGGTCATAATGACCCTTGTTGTTTTTATAAGAACCGCCGTACCAGATGTTGCTGCAAAAACGCTTTTCACCGAAATAACGGTCATATTCGGAATAGTCTTTTTTATCGTGATTTACGTCGTGGTTTCCTGCCAGCACACCATAGGGCATTTTTGCGTTGTCGAGGAGAGACAGGCAATTATCGGCATTTATCCACTGATACTCTTTTTTTGAGTTATCCACTATATCGCCGGTGTGGATGACATACTTCGTATTTCTGGATTCCCGGTTGTCAAGTATATATTGAACCGTCAATTTATAAAGATCAGGGTATTTCGACGTATAATACTGCGTATCCGTCAGCCACGCAAAGCTAAAACTTCTGTCTTCCTTGCAGAAAGAAGTGTTTATATCATGGGATTGAGTGGGGTTAATATTTACCGGTGCCTTAGCGTTTACCGCCATGCCGCTGAAAGACAAATAGGCCATCAGCAAAATAATACAGAGCAGGCGTGGGGCTAAACGCTTGATTTTTATTAATTTCAATTCCAAAAATCCCTTCTTTCCTATGATATTTTTGGTTTCGACAAAACAACAGACGCCACGTTGTTTTATTATTTCTTGTAGATTTAAAAATATATAATTGAGTCAATCATTTGAGAGTGGCAAAAGTTTTAAATTAGATTAATAAATTCCTGATTTTTTACTCACGAAGGCTTGTCCGTTTCAACAGCAAACTTGGGAGCGGTTGAAATTAAACTGTCTCATTCAGCAGTAAGGTCCACCATACTGAGTAATAATTATCTTCGCAAGCTTGGGGTCGCATTTTGATATCTTAACGGGATATTGAAGTTTCTTTTCATAAATCCACATTGCTGTCTGCCTCCTTTGTGTACTCCCACGGCCACGGACTGTTTATCCACTGCCAACGTGTGCTGGGTGTTATATCTCTTGTGTTGAGAGGACCAAATTTTGAAGTAAACTGATCAACTAAAAACTGACGCTGCTTAGCATATTTATCGTGGAGTTTCAGTGCTTCAGTATCATTTGGGTGCGTGTTGAGATAAAGGTGCAGGTCGAACATTGCGAAGCTGACGGTGCTTATCTTTTTTAGCAACATTTCTCTTTCGTTCATTTCATACAACCTCCACTGCCAATCCAAGGTTTATCAAGGTCAGGGAAAATAGTGCCGGCTTTGAATCCTGTATTTTCGTCATAGATAGCAGTTAGCTGCTGAAAAGGCACATATGCCATCCCTATTGGTGTCTGCGCCGGAAAAGCGCTTCTGTCCGGCTGCAATGGATACATCTGACTAAACACATCGTCGGGAATCAATGCAATTACTCCTTTCTTAAGAATTACACGCCGATAGAGTCCTAAGACCCTGATATAAAACATAAAAAATCCGGACACAACAGTTTCGCACGCACTCTATGTATCGGGCACAGCGGAACCGCAGTGTCCACTATCAGTATATGTACAAGCGAGGGACAGGTTCATATAAAAAATAAGCGCGTCCCTGATTTAGGGACGCGCTTGACCGATTATATTAGGAGGGAATTTATTAATCCTGCAGCAATTTTGACTTTGAAAGCGCTTTCTTAATGGAATCATTGAAAGGCACAGCGATAATAATTGCTATCAATGTAGTTGCAAGGGAACCGACGATACCGGTGCCAACTTTGACAAGTGCCAATGTAATGGCATTGCCGGTATGGGCGCTGCCTGTATAAAATTTGATAAGGGAATTTACAAAATCACAGATGGCATATCCGACAAGGGAAACAGCGCCGCCGGCAAGGCAAGCGATAAAGTTTGTCTTTTGGTCATTGCCTCGACGGCCTCGGCTCCATGCAATTTTTCCGACGACAAAACCAGTCAAGAACTTGATGACAAGCGTCCAGGGCGCAGTCATCATGTATCCGTTAAGCAGGTCATAGAGTGTCATGCCTATGCCGCCGGCAAGACCGCCGGCAAGGTCGCCGAGCAGGAGTGCCGCAATAAAGCAGACGGCACTGCCGAGATGTACCATCGAGGAGCTTGCACCACCCAAGCTGAACTGGATATGAATATAAGTCGCTGCAAAAGACAAAGCCGCCATCAGCGCGGTAAAAACCATAAAACGCGTCTTTTTTAAATTAACTGAATCCAATTAAAACCCTCCTCAAAGCCCATTTCACTATAGTGGCTCATAACCAACAATCGTATTCTGTTCAATGAGCCAGGGGATAGACTTTTCAATCATGACACCTTCCCGCGGGTCACAGTTATAGCCATAAGCGGTTGCTGCTGCAATTTCTACAAAACGCGACGCCCGTGATATAGCTATCGGAAGGCTATCTCCCGTAAGCAATCCGCCAACGAGCACACTGGCAAAAATATCACCTGTACCGGGATATGATATAGGTAGGAGATTGCAGTCAACCCGCCAAAAGGCGTTGTGATCCCGGTCATATCCGATATTTGAAATCTTTCCGGGTACAACGAAAGCGCCGGTAATAACCACATATGCAGGACCTTTTTCTGAAAGCCTGACCAGCATACTGCGCGCTTTGTCCCGCCCGAGCACTTCGTTTGTATAGTTCTCACCGAGAAGGATACAGGCTTCGGTCAGGTTTGGGGTAATCAGGTCGGCTTTTTTAACAAGACGGCTCATTTGTGAAATAATCTGCGGTGTGACGGTTCGGTAAGCCTTGCCGTCGTCACCCATGACGGGGTCTACCACAGCGAGCGCATTAGGCCATGCTTCGATATAAGAGCCTACCTGCGACGCCTGCTGTTCACTTGCGAGAAAGCCGCTGTATATACAGTCGAATTCAATGCCGAGCCTTTTCCAATGTTCGAGACAGGGCATTACAAAGTCCGTTAAATCCCGGATTTCAGGGTATCCGAATCCGCCTGTATGGGTTGATAATATCGCAGTAGGAACGGGACAGGTCTGCACTCCCATTGCTGCAAGTATTGGAATTATGACAGCAAGTGAGCACCGGCCGAATCCGGAAAGGTCGTGGATTGCTGCAACACGGGGTGAACGGTTTGTCATGTGAGTTTCTCCCTTTAACACAATTTAAATTATAGAGACTGATAAATAACTCTGCAAACTGGAGATAAAACTGCCTGAACTTTTGGTTATGTTATTTTGCCGATATGCGCAATAAATTTCCAACCCGCAGTTGTATAAGTAGCACATGTATTTTTGGCATAATAATGGCAGGCATTAATTTGAATGTTAAATTAAACTAATATGATAAAAAAACCAGTTGATTTTTAGCAAAATCGCAGATATAATAAAAGTCGACCATTTATATTATAATGTCTGCTTTAAAAAATTAAAGTCTCAACTTATTCGCTATTGACAATAATACAAGGTTTATGATATCATATTTAGCGTCGCAAATGAGGAGAGATGTCCGAGTGGTTTATGGAGCTGGTCTTGAAAACCAGTGACCCGAAAGGGCCGGGGGTTCGAATCCCTCTCTCTCCGCCATATTTGTTTTTAAAAGATTTTAATTAACCATGGAGAAGTACTCAAGTGGTTAAGAGGCGCCCCTGCTAAGGGTGTAGGTCGGGTAACCGGCGCGAGGGTTCAAATCCCTCCTTCTCCGCCAAATACGGATGTAAGGCTTATAGCTTTACATCCGTATTTTTGTATTACACAGCTTTCCCGCATATTGAATACTAATTTAAGAAAACAAATGCTTTGGTTGAATGATTATTGCCGAGGCTTTTCTCGTAATAGGGCTTTTTATATGTTACCAAAGGAAGGCCGCCCGCAGAGTCACTCCCTGCGGGCGGCCTTGGGTTTTGAGTAGAAATAGGCGCAATTATATAGTACAATCTACTTATAATAAACGCAGTGGGATACTAAAAGTCGTGATCAAAACATTGCTTCTATATCATAAATTTGCAAAAGCATTTTGCTGATTATCAATTCCACTTATCGTAGAACTGCCTGTCTCCTCAAATCTGCGGAGCGTGTGTGTAAAAAGATAAGCAAATCATCTATTATTCATCTGTGAAAGGAGTTTCGGTCATGGATCAGATTAAAATAGGCAAATTCATAGCCCAAATGAGGAAAGAGAAAGGATTAACGCAATTGCAGCTTGCCGACATGCTGAACATCAGCAATAAGACGGTCAGCAAGTGGGAGCGGGGAAATGGGCTGCCGGAAGTTTCGCTGATGCTTCCGCTGTGTGAGACTCTCGGAATTAATGTCAATGAGCTCCTTACGGGTGAAAAATTGACCGACTCCGACTATAAAAAGAAAGCGGAGGAGAATATGATGGACCTCGTAAAAGAGAAAGAAGAAAGCAAGAAGAAAATTTTGCTGTCGGTGATAGTAGGTATTATTACCGTTATTGCAGGAATAGCCCTGATTTGTGTTGCAGGGATGTTTGAAATGGCGGTACAGACGCGGATACTGTTTATTGCCCTCGGCTTAATTGTGATTGCCGGCGGGATTTTTACAGCGTGTGTTCTTGATATGGACGCAGGCACATTTGAATGCCGTTACTGCAAGGCGAGATTCAAACCGAGCGCTGCTGCCTATATCGCGGGGGCGCATACAATTACAAAAAGACGTCTGAAATGTCCGGAATGCGGGAGAATAAGCTATTGCAAGAAGAGGCTGACGCACTGAGTAATCAATGGAGGAAAGGGTATGAAGGCAATAAAAACCGAAAAGCTCACAAAGTATTACGGTAAGGTGAGAGGCATTATTGACGTTACGCTTTCGGTGGATGAGGGCGATTTCTTTGGGTTTATCGGGCCAAACGGGGCAGGGAAAAGCACCACTATCCGCACTTTGTTGGGGCTGATCTATGCTACAAGCGGACGCGCTGAAATATTCGGCAAAGATATTGTAAAAAACAAGATTGAGATTCTGTCGGAGGTCGGGTATCTCCCTTCTGAAACGATGTTTTACAGCGGAATGAGGGTAAAGGATATCCTTGCTTTTTCCGCCCGCATGAGAAAGAAGGATTGTACGGAAGAGGCAAAGCGGCTTTGCGAAAGGCTGGAACTCGATATCAACGTGAAGGTTGACCAGCTCTCCCTCGGGAACCGCAAAAAAGTGGGCATTGTTTGTGCTTTGCAGCATAGGCCCAGGCTGTATATCCTCGATGAACCCACCAGCGGCCTTGACCCACTGATGCAGAGGGAATTCTACACTATCTTGAAAGAACGCAACGAGGAGGGCGCGACGATATTCCTTTCTTCCCATGTTCTATCCGAGGTTGGGCGCTATTGCAAACATGCCGCGGTTATCCGCGATGGCCGGCTGCTCGTTTCTGACAGCGTGGAGAAGCTGGGACACACAGGGGTAAAACGCGTCACGCTGCAGGGAATTAATGCCTTGCCTAAGATGGAGAATGTACGCGACATAAAATACGAGAACAACTCCGTCAATTTCCTTTACAGCGGGCAGGCAGATACCTTGATTCGGGAGTTATCAAAGATTTCCTTTGATGACATCACGATCACCGACCCAGATCTGGAAGAAGTGTTTATGCACTATTACACCAAGGAGGGCAACTAATATGACAGTCTTTCTTCATGAAATGAAAAGGAACAAAATCTCTTTAATAATCTGGGCGGTAGCCATTGCATTTTTGCTTGGTATCTGCGTGATTATATACCCCGATATGTCCTCTCAGATGGAAGATATCAACGATTTGTTTTCCAATATGGGCGATTTTTCTGCTGCCTTTGGCATGGATAAGATAAATTTCGGCGAATTCATAGGTTATTTTGGTACCGAATCCAGCAGTGTTTTGGGTTTGGGCAGCGCTATCTTTGCAGGCATCGTGGGAATCTCTGCACTGTCAAAGGAAGAGAAGGAGCGAACTGCCGAATTCCTGCTTACCCATCCGCTTTCACGGACAAGGATAGTCGCAGAAAAGCTGTTGTCCGTAATCGCGCAGGTAGTGCTGCTGAATCTGTTTGTCGCTTGTATTTCGGTCGTCTCAATGCTGATTGTCGGTGAGCGGGCAGACGCAAAGGCAATGTTTCTGATGTTTTTGGCATATTTGATTATGCACATCGAGATTGCGGCTGTAACATTCGGTATCTCCGCGTTTATAAGGGCAGGAGGCCTCGGAATCGGTATCGGCTTGGCGATTATTCTATATTTCCTCAACCTCTTATCCAATATCACAAAGGATGTGGAGTTTCTTAAATACATAACCCCGTTCAGCTATACCGACAGCCCCGATATAATATCCAACGGTTCTATCACAGTTAAGTACCTTGTGCCCGGTTTGATAATTACATTGGCGGGGATTGTTGCCGCTTTCATAAAATACCCGAGAAAGGATGTTTGAAAGCGGGGAACCGCTATAGCATACAGAATAGCGAAAATAAAAATACACTTCACTAAATAAGTGAAGTGTATTTTTTATGACTGTTTGCAGGCCTTTTTCCTAAAGATAAAATGACTTAGGTTAGCGAAGAATTGCTCAAAAGCGCCCGGCTTTTTTTCCGGTTTCAAAACGGTTTCTCCCGCCGTAATATCGGTCTTAGCAAGCAAAGCCCCGTCAAGGGTAAAGACTATTTCGCCCAGCTTTTGCCCTTCCTTTACGGGGGCGGCGATAGATTTCGGCACATTTATTTTCATTTTAACGCGGGAAACTTCGCTGTCTTTTAAGCCCGCTGTCAGGTTTGTATTGTATTTGCAGGTTACTGAATCCGCCGTTCCGCCGGTGACTTTCACAGCGATTTCTGGGCAGCAAGGGAAAAGGGGGCGCGGTTTTAAAACGCTGAAGCCGTAATCCAGTAATGCCTTGTGCTCGTCCAGATCGTCGTGGCAGTTCAGCGTTGCCGCGATGAGCGTTACGCCGTTGCGTTGGGCGCATGAGACAAGGCACCGGCCGCTTTTTTTGATATAACCCGTTTTTATGCCGATTGCCCCTTCATAGGTTCTGAGCAGGGCATTGTGGTTATATAAAACCCGTCCGTCTTTGACGCCGTTTAATGTGACATATTTTTTAGTTGTCGATACGATTTTCCTGAACTCCGGGTTATGCATGGCATAGGCGCCGAGCCGTGCCAAGTCGAGCGAGGTTGTATAGTGGTCCTTGCCGTCCAATCCGGAAGGTGTCGCAAAATGGGTGTTGTAAAGCTTTAGCTCCGCGGCCTTTTTGTTCATTTTATCGACGAATGCGTCAACTGAACCGGAAAGGCAGATTGCAATAGTATTCGCCGCGTCATTGCCCGATTCCAGCATAAGGCCGTATGTCAGATCCCGCAGCGTTATTTTTTCGCCGGGGATAAGATACATGGACGACCCTTCGACCTTAGTTGCCTCCTCCGGTACAGTGTATATCTTATCAAGATTGCCCGATTCACAGGCGAGAATGCCCGTCATAATCTTTGTGGTCGAAGCCATTGGCAGCCGTTGATTGATATTTCTTCCGTCGAGCATCCTGCCGGTTTCCATTTCAATAAGGGCATAGCTTTGTGCTTTATAGTTATATGCGTTGCAAGGTATCGTAAAAATCATGGCTGACACAATCATCAGCGCGAGTTTTTTTAACATAAAAAACACCTGCTTTGCAAGTTAAGCTGCAAACTTCATTATTTGCACTGCGTTTTTAAATATGAGTTTAAAAATTTTCTATATAAATTGCTTTATGGAATCAGGGTATCATACAAAAATTAACAAATAAACAGGAAAAAATATATAATGTATTGCTATTGCCTCACCGACAGACATTTGCTGTCGAATAGCAGGCTTGACTACTTTTTGAAAGGTCCATGATTCCATTGAATTTAGATCAGAATTCAACACCACTTTTTGACGCCGTAAAGAAGTATGTTGATGATAAGGTCATACCGTTTCATGTGCCCGGGCATAAGCAGGGAGCAGGGCTGCGCGAATTTGCAGCTTACATAGGAGACCGGATTCTGCAGATGGACGCCAACGGGATGGACGATCTGGATTATGCCAACAATCCATCCGGCGTTATCCTTGAAGCGGAAAAACTGATGGCCGACGCCTATGGGGCGGGCAACGCGTTTTTCCTTGTCAACGGGACTACGTCCGGGGTGCAGGCGATGATACTTGAGGCTTGCAAGCCCGGCTCAAAGATATTGATACCGCGCAACGCCCACAAGTCGACAATCGGCGGGATTATACTGAGCGGGGCAATCCCATGTTATATTCAGCCCCAGATCAATAAGGAACTGGGAATCGCCATGGGTGTCACATTGTCGTCGGTCAAAGAAGCCATTAAGAAGAATCCCGACGCCGAGGCGCTGTTCTTAATTAACCCCACCTATTACGGCGCGGCCTCGGATTTAAAGGCCCTTGTGCGGACAGCCCATGCGAACGGGATTAAGGTGCTGGTCGACGAGGCCCATGGCGCCCACATGCCGTTCCATGAGGATTTTCCGCTTACCGCTATGGAAGCCGACGCGGACATGAGCGCAGTAAGCCTCCACAAAACCGCAGGCTCCATGACCCAGAGCTCGGCCCTTCTCACAAATAAGAGAATAGATAGTGAGCATGTCCGACAAGTCCTGAACCTGACATATACGTCCAGCGCGTCATACATACTGATGTGTTCCCTTGACATAGCGAGGAAACAGCTTGCTACACGCGGCAATGAAATGCTAAGCAAAGCTTTGCGCCTGGCGCGCGCCGCGCGCGAAGAGATTAATAAAATAGAGGGGCTTTATGCCTTTGGCAGGGAACTTATCGGGACGCCCGGGTGTTTTGATTTTGACGAGACAAAGCTGGGCATAAACGTCAGAAAATTGGGATACACCGGGTATCAGATGGAGAGGAAACTGCGCGAAGGATATAACATTCAGGTGGAGATGGCGGATCTGTATAATGTACTGGCGCTGGTGACGCTGGGCGACAGCGAATCTAACCTTGACGCCCTTGTGTCAGCGCTGAAGGATATTGCGAGAAAGACATATGTGCGGGAGATAAAAAACAATACGATTATCCCTGTGAACCCGGATTTAATTGTCCCGCCACGGGAAGCGTTCTACAGCCCTAAAAGGTCGGTCGGGCTTGATGAGTCGGTGGGCGAAATTTCCGGTGAGATGATTATGGCGTATCCTCCGGGTATTCCTGTAATTGGCCTTGGGGAGCGCATAACGCGGGAGATAATTGACTACATAAAGATTTTGAAGTCGGAGAAATGCCAGCTTCAGGGCGCGTCCGACCCGAATGTTGAGTATATAAAGGTGATTAAATAATGCTTATGTAATTAAACAAGGATAATTATGCCGATGATAATAAGCGCCGCGCCAATCATGTTTGAAACGGTCAGCCTTTCACCGAGAAGAAACACCGAGGTGATTATGGTGACGAGCGGGGAACAGGACATAATCAGCATGACTATGGAGGCCGAGCCCCGCTTTAAAGCGGCGAAATAGGCAAGGTCGCCGATAACGGTCGCCATAATGGCCTCGGTGATGATAAGAAGAACCGATTTCACGGGTATAGTCTGGAGGGTTTCGAGATTTCCCTTAAAGCACAGCCAAATGAATATGACTACAGCCGTAAAAACTGTCCTAACGAAAAGTCCCGCCAGCGGGTCAATATCCTTAAGGCCCCATTTTGCAAAAAGCGGCGAAACACCCCAGCACACCATCCCGATAAGGGCAAGAATATAAACCATCGCATATTCCTTTCTGATTTTAAAAAATTTGGTTTTTATGGATTACTTTCATCAGCTTAAATTAAAAACAACTGCAAAATATAAATGGCAGGATAAAAAAAGAAGGAGCATGAAAGTTGAAAAAGCATTTGAAATCTTCAATAGCTTTTATCCTGCTAACACTTTTTGTACTCAGTTGCGCAAGCGCCGCTGCACCGTCAAAGGGGACAAGCTCCGGAAATGAGAACACTGAATTTGACCCATTTATGAAAAAGACATTGGAGTCAGGCCCCACAACGGAGGTTCCCTGGGAAAACGACCCTGCTTTTTTGGCGGCCAAAGAAAAATATGACTGTCCGATTTTGATGGCCGCCTATAAAACGGTGCTCCACGACCCGCTGCCCGGCGAGGAATTCAATGTTCATCTCGCCGCAAAATATATCTGCGGTTGCGTTGTTGAGCCCAATAAGGTTTTTTCCCAGAACAATACCGCGGGCCCATATACAAAGGAAAGAGGATATCAAAGCGGCCCTACTTATAAAGGCACAGAGGTGAGCGAAACGGTGGGCGGCGGGGTCTGCAAAATAGCTTCAACGCTGTTCAATACGGCGATTTTGTCCAATCTTAAGATAGTCGAGCGCCATACCCACAGCATGCCGGTGCCTTATGTGCCTTATGGTCAGGACGCAACGGTGTATAACGGCGCCAAGGATTTTAAATTTATGAACAACACAAGTTCACCGGTGCTTATCTGGGCGAAGGGCATTGACAATATCCTTTATATCGGTTTTTACGGAAAAACAAAGCCGCCTAAGGTCGAGTGGAAACATGAAGTAATAAGTGTGACCAAAGCGCCGGTATATACGAAAAAGAATCCAAACCTGCCGCCAAATACGGAGAAAATAACGCATGAGGGTATGGACGGCGCGGTTATCAACTCGTGGATTATCTTGACTTATCCTGACGGCAAAACGGTAAAGAAGGCTATGGGAAAAAGTTATTATAGCCCGTTACCATATATAAAAGAAATAAGCGGGTAATATTACCCGCTTGTATACTTTTTTTAAAACTTTTTCATAAGATTAACTATATAAAGCTATAATCGCAGACCTCAGAACAGGGGGCGGAGTATATACATAACCGAAACAAGCTGTTCATAAACAGGAATTTCTTTATATTTTTCATAAGTCAGGTTTTGCTCAACTTCGGCGCGTCAGTGCAGCTTATCGCCGTTTCATCGCTGCTTATAAAGGTTACAGGCTCCGGCACTGTAACCGGGTTCAGCATTGTATGCGCACCGCTGCCCGGCATAATTTTTTCGCTTTTCGGCGGGAAAATCGGCGACAAGTTCCGGGCAAAAAGGCTGCTGGTCGCTTTCGACGTAGCAAGAGGGCTTACAGTTAGCTTGTTTATTTTCTGCAAGTCTGTAGTGACGGCGTTAGTCCTGCTCCTGATTTTAAGTATAATCGAGACGCTGTACTATCCGTCGAAAAACAAGATTATTGCGATGATTCTTAAGAAAGACGATTTGGTTTCCGGCAACGCGCTGCTGAGCGGCGGCATCGGCGTCGTCAACCTGCTGACGCCCGTTCTTGCCGGGGTTGCCGTCAGCTTTTTGGGTGTGAATGCCGCCTTTTTGGCAATTGGGGCGTCTTATCTGCTCTCCGCCGCCTTTCTGTCATGTATCAAAACGAAATATTTTAAGAACCGCACAGTTAAAACCGGCGGCAGGAAATCAGACGCTGCCGAGAGTTTCAGAATCTGCTTTAATAACAAATTGCTCAGGAAGGTTATCTTGACGGCGGCGGTCATTGACTACTGCACAATTGCCGTAAATATCGCCTTTTACTCCTTTGCATTTGATTATATGAAGGTTTCCAGCGGCTATTGGGGCGCTTATCTGTCCATCCTCTACGGGATGAATATTGTTTCAATGCTTATTTTGATGAGATATAAGAGTTTTTTCAGGAAAAAGGAGATTGCCTCGATAAATGTTCTGCTATTCTGCCTGTCGGCCGTATGGCTTTTTTACAGCGCAACGCAAAGCAGAATATTTGTGCTGGCGGCGGGCGCAGTTGAGGGCATCTGCAATTCGCTGTGCGTCACGCTGATAACCACCTGCATACTGGAAAACAGCAAAAAGGGGTATACGGCGAGGATATTCGGCGTTCAGTATGTCCTGTCAAGTTTTGCAAAGCTCATTGGCGCAGTTTTTACATATACCCTGCTGCGACGGTTCAGTTTCAGGTTTATCTTCATATCCAGTGCGGCGATTATCGCCGCCTATGCGTTCTGCGCTATCCTGACGCCAGCGGAAAGGCTGTCAGACCAAGCTGCCAAGTAGTAAAATCTCCTCGTTGTCTTCATAGATTTCGGGGAACTGGGTAACCGGCAGCGGGTTTACGCCAGAGCCCAGCTCTATCGTAAACCCAGGCCTGTTGTAGGTCTGGATGAACCAGTCCTTATACCCGGCATACGAGGCTTCTCCCGGGTTTTCCGAGATTGTGTAACCGCTTACATCTGAAAATAGCTGCGCGATTCTCTCGGCGTCCGGGGGATTGTAGTCGCTGAACCTGTAGAATATTAGTTTGCCCTGGGTATGATAGGCGATGACGAGCCGGAAATTGTGCTGGGAAGTGAAAGTGAC
The DNA here is from genome assembly GCA_000953215.1 of [Clostridium] cellulosi. Classification (NCBI taxonomy): domain Bacteria; kingdom Bacillati; phylum Bacillota; class Clostridia; order Eubacteriales; family Oscillospiraceae; genus Ruminiclostridium; species [Clostridium] cellulosi. The sequence continues at coordinate 1,863,916 of LM995447.1, read as the reverse complement.
CATCGCGTTTGATTCTGGTTCCGTAAGGGGTGCAGTGCCGCCGAAATCCCGCGGCGCCGGCGCAGTTATGCCCTGTTCAATCTCCAGTTGGTGCTCCTTCTCCCACTCTGCGGGATAGTTGAGGTTTAGATCCACCCCTCTTATGTTGGCCTTCCAAACCCGCGGCAGGGGCAGGCCGGTTCTGTTGAGCTGGGCCGCCTGCGTATAGGCGTCGTTTGTATATACAGGCCAGTAGTTTACCAAGTTGACACCGTCGGGATTGACCATCGGTATAAGATATATGCTGCTGCGGTTCCAGATCTCGGTTGTGCTATAGCCCCTGATGCTGCCGCCCACCGAATAGGCTTTTGAGAAATTCTCAATGAATTTCATAAGCAGCATGGTGGTTATCCACTCGTTGGCGTGGTGCGAGGCGTTATAGGATACCTCGTTCGGGCCAGTGCCTATTCTGATCGAGAATAGATTTTTGCCCATGACGCTGTTGCCGATACTGCCAACCTGCAAAAACGGATAACGGGCCTTGAGCCCTCTTATCTGGCGTTCCATGATTTCGTATGTATAATCAATGTCGGTAAAAATAAGGTCGTACCCAAACGGGATTATAATCCTGCTGCCCACTGTAAGGTTGTTCGGGTCGACGTTTGGGTTCGCTGTGGCAATGGCAGTCGGAGTCGTGAAATAGCGCCTTGCCAGATTGTAAAAGGTGTCGCCATTTCTTATCGTATATGTAAAATATCCGAGCAGCAACCGTTCAAGCACATTCCAGGTCGCTGGGCCCACGATACCGTCTGGAACAAGGCCATAGTCTCTCTGGAATGCCTGAATGGCGGCATAAGTTGCAGCTCCGAAGATACCGTCGACGGCGCCGGCGTTGTACCCAATCTTGTTGAGCAGGCTTTGGATGAGCTTGACGTTGGGGCCGGTTGAACCAAAAAATAGTGTTTCCATCTTATCCCCTCACTTTGTCACTTATATACTATTTAAAAGCGCAGGGGAGTGTGAAAAACCGGACTGACCAGAACGTTTTGGTCAATCCGGCAAGATTTTGCGGGTCAAAAACCAAAGCCGCCCCGGATAATACTACAGCACAGCAGTACAAAGGGCGGCCATTTTATTAAATCAAAAGTAGCTCAAGTTATTTTATCAGGTTGACCGAGCCGATAAAAATAAACGAATACAGTGACATCAACCCGGTTATAAGGATAATTGCGTTAAATGCGGTGTTTTTAAGAATCCGTTTGTCGAGTGTAAAGCAGTAGGCAAAGGGAATGAGCATAGGCAGTAGGTACCTGCCCTGGGGCTGAAAGTCGACAAACCATGAATTATAAACTGAAAGCCCAACCGACAGCAGCAAAATAGCGTTCATAGCAATAAATTCGATAATGACCCGCCGGTTTCTCGACTTTACGCAGTAATAAAAGATTATCGCATACAGGGCAAGATAGAGAAACAGCATTAAATTGATATAAGCAGCCGGGCCCATATACTGAAGATACCCGTAACTGCCGATAAACGATACAAAGGATTTCTGGAAGAACTGCTTTTCTGTCAGGATGGTTTTTAAGGACACATTCCTGTCATGCAACTGCATGGTGCTCCACTTTTCGTTCACAGGGGTTGACGGCTTAAATGCCTTATCCGCTTTTTCTTCTTTCAGTTCCTGCACAATCTGCGCTTTGTTGAATCCGTATTGGGCGAGGTCAACGCCTTTCCTTATGCCAAAAATGGCGAAAGTACATAAAAGCAAGGCAAGGCATTTGATAAAGAATTCTTTCTTGTTTATTTTGTCGTCGGAAACGAGCCTTATCAGTAAGATAATAAAGGCCATGACAAGGGTGACGAAATAGTTCGGCTTAGACATCAGCTGAAGTGCAAAAAGCAGGGAGGCCAATAACCCGAAAAGAACGCTCTTTTTTGAGATTGATGTACCCAAATATTTGTTGAGCATGCTGTCAGGATTTACGATTTGATAGAGAATAAGTATTGAGAGGAATAAGTCCCAAGCGTCAGATGTCCCATAGGAATAAAGGTACCAGGCTTGAGGAGTGAGCATCAACATCGGCAGCAGAATTCGGGCTTTTTTATTGCGGCAGGCGGCAAGGCCTATTATAAACGCCAAAAGCAGCAGGTTGAAAATCCTAAATTCAGTCTGGTAATTTAGAACCCATGAAAACAATGCCCCCACTTTGCCTGCAATGTAGTAGTAGGGATTGAGTTCAGCCATCCTTGTTGTGCCGTATATGGAGAAATAAACAAGAGGGTCGCGGATATCAGCTATATTCCAATGCGTATAGTAATACTGTATCGCTTTATATGTTTCCTGCTCATCGGGGTGGGCATTGATGCCGCTGAAAATGCTGATAAGCGATGCAACGATAAATGCGGCGGCAAGGATGGCCGCAAAAAATATGCCTGCCGTTTCAACAGGGAATCTGTTCGTTTTTCCTATCGTGCCGTTTCCTTTTGCCATAAAAACTCCTTTTGCTTTACTAAGTATCAATTATACAGTATTATAATAAATATTACTATAAATCCGTCGGCGGGAAACTGAAGCTATAATCTTATCGGTACGTGCCATATCAAAGTCTTAACCGTCAACATCAAAGGGGCGCCTTAATTAATTATTGGGCAGGCGCGGGCTTTTTAAGCAGCAGATTGTTGGGCATTTACGGTTTTGCATTTCCAAAAACATGAGGATGAAAAAGAAAAAATTTTTTAGAACAAAAGGTTGACAAAAGTACTATAGATGTAGTAAAATAATCAAGCGCCGTGAATACTGCGCAACACAAATGGGAGCATAGCTCAGCTGGGAGAGCACATGCCTTACAAGCATGGGGTCATAGGTTCGAGCCCTATTGTTCCCACCAAATTGGCCCGGTAGTTCAGCTGGTTAGAACGCTAGCCTGTCACGCTAGAGGTCAGGGGTTCGAGCCCCCTTCGGGTCGCCATTTTGCCTCTGTAGCTCAGTCGGTAGAGCAGGGGACTGAAAATCCCCGTGTCGGTGGTTCGATTCCGCCCGGAGGCACCAATAATGCGGATGTAGCTCATCTGGCAGAGCGCCACCTTGCCAAGGTGGAGGTAGCGAGTTCGAGCCTCGTCATCCGCTCCACTTTTATGACGGAATGCTTTATAGCATTCCGTTAATAATATTACTATTTTTGGCGCCATAGCCAAGCGGTAAGGCCAAGGTCTGCAAAACCTTTATTCCCCGGTTCGATTCCGGGTGGCGCCTCCAAGCTTATTTAGGGGAGAGCAGCGCTGATTGCGCAGCTCTCCAGTTATAATTTTTAAGATCTTTAGGCTGGTGTAGCTCAGTCGGTAGAGCAGCTGATTCGTAATCAGCAGGCCAGCGGTTCAAGTCCGCTCACCAGCTCCAATTAAAACCTGTAATCGTTTGATTACAGGTTTTTTATTTTGCCTGCCTGTGCGTCTCTTCCTATGTGATGATTGCCCAAACGATCCTGTCCTAATAATCCGCCTAAAAAAGGGAATTCTAAAAAAGCAAAAATTTGATAATGAGGGGATTTAAAAATGGAACTCGGATTACGTGGACGTACTGCCGTTGTCACCGGGGCTGCAAGCGGCATAGGAAAGGCCATCGCGACAGCATTTGCTTCAGAAGGTGCAAATCTTGCAATATGCGATATAAACATGGCAGGCCTTGAAAAGGTTGCGTCTGAGCTGAAGCAGAAAGGCATTAAGGTGCTTGCGGAAAAAGCGGACGTGACGGTGCAGGCGGAAACGGATAGCTTTATCAATCATACCGTATCGCAGTTTGGACGCGTTGACATCCTGGACAGCAATGCGGGCACAGGGCGCCTCTGCGATATTATGCAGTTGCCGGAGGAAGAATTCAGACGGAATATGGACCCCATGCTTTATGCGACAATAAGGCTTATTAAATCGGTTGTGCCCCATATGCAAAAGGCAAAGTGGGGGCGGATAATCAATATCTCATCGATATTCGGCAAACAGCCGGGAGGCCTGCTTGACTATGACTCAATCAAAGCCGCAATTATCATGATAAGCAAGGAGTTTTCGAATTACCTTGCAAAAGACAATATTTTAGTAAACTCAGTATGCCCCGGTCCTATCCGCACGCCGCTTTGGGAGGCGCCGGGACAGTTGGGTGACCAGTTGTCCCAAATGCTGGGGAAACCCATTGATGAAGCAATCGATTTTTACGCAAAAACCAATATTCCTCTCGGACGTTATGGCAAACCGGAAGAAATAGCCGATATGGTGGTTTTTCTTGCTTCCGACAGGGCTAATTATATCACGGGACAGGCCATAAATGTCGACGGCGGCATGGTCAAGACGGTAATTTAGTGAAGTTGCTGTCATCAAAATTTTAAGTGAGTATTGCTTTTTTAGCTTACAAAATTTTAGAACAGAAATTGTTTTGCCACTTATAAAAAGAGGCGGGCGCCCTATGGAAAGCGCCCGCCTCTCTTTATAGGATTCAACTGTTACCAACCGGCTGTATCCTCAGTTTCAGAGGCATACCCCCTGTCCTCCATAAGCCTTACGTTAAAAATGAGGGTCCCGCTGGTTCTGCGGCGGAATACGGTAAGAGTAACTATATCTCCGGGCTTATGCTTGTCGCGTTCCGTTAAAAGCGCACGTGTGGATGTTACTCTAACGTTGTTTATAGATGTGATGATATCCCCTACCTTTATGCCGCTCATTGAGGCGCTGCTCTTGGGATCCACAGACTCCACAAAGGCGCCGACCGGAAGATTATTCGCCTTTGCGGTGACCCCTTCAATCATACGGCAGTTGAGGCCTAACTTGACGCGGCCTTTTACATAGCCGTATTTTATAAGGCTTTCGATGATAGGCCTTGCTGAAGAAATCGGGATAGAAAAGCCTATGCCTTCATATCCCTGACCTGATATCTTTGCGGAATTTATGCCGATAACCTCGCCGCGCATGTTGACGAGTGCCCCGCCGGAATTGCCGGGATTTATCGCGGCGTCGGTCTGCAATAGATTCATGGGGCCGTTTCCCACGTCAATATCACGGTCTATTGCGGAAAGTATGCCCTGAGTAACAGAGCCAGCGAGTTTTAACCCAGACGGGTTTCCGACTGCAACCACCTTTTCGCCGACCTTGCAGGCGTTGGAGTCACCAAATTTGGCTGTGCGAAGCCCTGTCGCGTTAATTTTAATAACCGCGAGGTCGGTGCGCGAGTCTCTCCCCACGGTTTTTGCCTGATATCTTTTGCCGCTTGAATTTACAACTTCAAGTTTGTTTGCGCCTTCAATCACGTGGTTATTTGTCACAATATAACCGTCTGACGAAATAATAATGCCGCTGCCCTCGCCGGATTCAGTAACCCTGTCACTTCTGTACTGAATTACCCCGACGATACAGGGACATATCCTTTCAGCTACCTGTTCTGTAGTCAGTGGCTTTTCGTTTACATAATGAACGGTTGCAGTGCCGGCAGTTAATATTGCTGTAGCTGAAATGACTATAACCGTTGTCTTAAATCTTTTATAGAACTGATTATAGTTTTTTGGGGAAAAGTTGGTTTCATTTTTGCAGGCTGCAGTATCCATACTAACAAGCCTCCTTATGCCGGCACTTTAAGAGGTAATCGGTCTTTCTAATTCTATGTGGAAAATCAGCATAAAATAACGGATTGACCTAAAAACGGCCAACCCGTTATTAAATCATTTCAATAATTCTTATATTGCTTTTTTTCATATCGATGTATTCACCGTTTGAATAAACTATCGGGCAAAGAAGATTATTCGGGGGTATATATACTATTTTCCCATTCTCACCGTTATCCAATTTGACAGAGGAACCTATTAAGTATGTGGCCATATGGTTTATGAATTCTGTTGTAAGGTAAGCGTCAAACCCAGAATATCCTTCTGTTATAAACATTTCAAATGTAGTAAAGGGTGTTACTTTCTTTTTGTAAACCCTGTTGGAAGTCATAGCGTCGTATACATCCGCAATTGATACAATACGCGCCAAAAGGCCGATTTTTTCGCCTGATATGCCGAAGGGATATCCAGAGCAGTTTATGCGCTCATGGTGGAGAAGTACGGCGCGTTTTATATCGAGGTCGCTAAATTCACTCTCGGAGAGGATATCATAACCGTAAACTGGGTGCTTTTTAATTATTTCAAATTCTTCATTGGTAAGCTTTGCTGGCTTGTTCAGGATACTGGTTGGAATTCTTGATTTGCCGATATCATGCAAAAGCCCAGCCTGAACGGCTTTTTTTATTTCGTATTCAGACAAGTCGATCCATTTTGCAAGCAGCATACAATAGAACGCTACATTAATGCTGTGCAGATATGTATATTCATCGGTTACTTTAATTCTGTCGAGGAAATTTAATAACATGCAGATATCGTTTTGATGGATATGTTCATAAATCAATTCTGTAGCTGATGTAACCTTATCAATATTGAGGGCCTTGCCGGTAGACAAATCATTAACGATATCTTTAACTAACTGGATTGATTTCTTGTAGCCATATTCGAACTTTTCGTAATTGTACCTGTTTTTCTTTATATATTCCGGAGGGTAAATTACTTTGACATTATTGATTTCAAATTGCTTGAGTTTTTCTATAATATAATCATTTAAAGTAGTGCCGCGGGATACAAGTTTTACGCCGTCTTTATTTACTATGTCACACGCCAATATGTCACCGCCGCGGCATTCGAAAATGTCTATGTCAATTGTCATTAATATCACTCTCCGATATTATTGTCTAAAAAGCATAATCTTGATGCTTTTTGGTACAATAGGAAACTAAAAAAGGTAATTTGCCAAATATAACCCATTATTAATATACACTTTAGTACAATAGAATTCAAGACATCCTCTTTCAATAAAACCATAACCTGGATTTTACCCAAGATAACTGTTTGTCAGCATTACATACCGGACAATAACTTTGCATATACATTTAGCGATACGGTTTTAGGAGGGGTTTTATTGAAAGGGATCGTGGAAGAGCGGGCCGTAGAGCTCGGTGAATATATCATTGCGAATAAATCCACGGTGCGTGGGGCCGCAAAAAAATTCGGGGTCAGCAAATCAACCGTACATAAAGATGTTTCAGAACGTCTAAAAAAACTTAACCCCCAACTTTATGTGGAGGTTAAGCATGTTCTTGATATAAATAAAGCTCAAAGGCATATAAGAGGGGGGATGGCTACCCGCAGAAAGTACAGACATGACGTCTAACTGTGAAAGGGGTGACGTGTGGATAGAGATAGTTTAATGCAATTTAAATATAAGGACAAAATATATTAGGGTAAAATTAATCCCCGCCGGCCTTGACCGGCGGGGATATTATGTTTCACAAAATGAAAAGCCCCATATCCTGTTGGGTACGGGGCTTTTCATATGGTATAAATAAAAACACGAACAGCCCCATGAACTCATGCTTCATGGGGCTGTTAGCTTGGTGACCTCGGGCGGATTCGAACCGCCGGCCTTCCGCTTAGGAGGCGGACGCTCTATCCAGCTGAGCTACGAAGTCGGATATGTGGATAACTGCTATAAATTGCGGTACACCGGTTTCAAGAGAAGAACTTATTATTGAAGCTTTTCTATATTACACTAATAAAGCTGTTTTGTCAACCCTATCATCGATAATGGTTTTATTTTCGCACGTCAGCTTTTAATTTATATCTGCAAATGTCGCTGAGCGGACATCCGCTGCAGTCGGGCACCTTTTTGCAGTGCTCTTTGGCAAGCCTGACAATCAACGCATGATATTCGCCGAACAGATCGGCGTCGCGTTCAAGACTATTTTCAAACAGGCTGCGTATTTCTTCATAGCCGTCAGGCAATTCAAAACCCAGCCTTGAGAAAATGCGGCGGGTATATGCGTCGACAACAAAATAGGGAAAATCAAACGCATAGAGCATGATGGAATCTGCGGTCTCGGGGCCTACACCGGAGATTGACAAAAGCTCCTGCCTTATGCTTTCGGGGTCAAGGGACTTAATGCGGTCTATATCGAAATCATATATTTTGAACCATTCTGCGAGGTGTTTTAATCGCTGTGCCTTCTGATTGAAAAATCCGCTGGGCCTTATAATCTGAGCAAGCTCTTCTGTGTCTATGCCTAACACAAATTCGGGTGAGAGTCTGCCGCCAAAATTCAGGATAGCTTTTTCGACGTTTGACCATGCGGTGTTCTGCGTTAAAATCGCCCCGGTCATCATTTCAAACGGCGTTTCTGCCGGCCACCAGTGCTGGGGGCCATAAGCTTTGTAGAGTTTTTCGAAAATGTCTTTAAGATTCATCACGGTTGTTCTCGTCAATCCTTCCAGCCGCATTGTCTGTATTGATAATTTCCCCACCCGCCTTGCCATCAGTGTCAGGGACGATGTTACTTTCGTCATTTGCATTTTTGCTATTCGGTATGGCGAGAATGCAGACTTCAGCGATAAGCCCGACTGCACCGAGCAGGAAAAGCCAGCCTGTCGAGGAATCAAAGGCTGCGAATATGATAGCCGAAATACCCAGTATGGCGCTTACACAATACAGCAGACCGACAGCCTGTTTTTGGTCAAGCCCTTTATCGATGAGCTTGTGATGTATGTGGCAGCGGTCTGCGGCAAACGGCGATTTGTGCTCCTTGAGCCGCCGAACCACGGCGGCGCATATATCAATAATCGGCAGTCCCAAGACAAGGATAGGAACCGCGAACGAAACAGCGGTATATGTCTTAAAGAGCCCCTGAATTGAGATAACAGCGAGAGTGTACCCCAAAAATGTCGCGCCCGTATCCCCTAAAAACACCTTCGCGGGGTTTTTATTGTAGGGAAGTATGCCGAGACAGCCGCCGGCAAGGGCTGCTGTCAGGATAGCAACGCTGTATTCATTGGGGTCGACAGACATTTTTATGATGGCTACAATCAACATCGAAAT